>JAUNGS010000084.1 GCA_030524435.1 Eubacterium sp. | reverse complement strand
AGCGAGCCGTCGTCCTCCATCAGCGCACCGATGGTGGAGTTGATCACCGCATCGGCGCCCAGCTCGGCAGTTCTCTGGGCTGCTTCACCCGCAATTCTAAAGATAGGATCTGTGCCAGCTTCCCGGACAGAATCCGCAATAACCATTCTTGTCATATTCTATTCCTCCCTGAGTCTATTTTATAAATCCTTAAACTGATTGGCGTACTTGGCGCGCTCCGTCTCGTAGAGACTGCCGCCCTGGGTGTCGATGACGACGATGGCGGGGAAATTCTCGATTTCCATGCGCCTTAGGGCCTCGGTGCCCAGATCCTCGTAGGCGATGACCTCCACGGACTTAATGCAGTCCTGGAACAGGGCGCCGGCGCCGCCGACACAGCCAAAATAAACGCAGCCATTGCGCATCATGCTGTTGATGACCATCTCGCCGCGGTTGCCCTTGCCCAGCATTCCCTTGAGACCGTGGTCCATGAGGGTGGGGGCGTAGGCGTCCATGCGGTGGCTGGTGGTGGGTCCGGCGGAGCCGATGATCTCGCCCGGCTTGGCTGGACAGGGCCCCACATAGTAAATCAGCTGGTTGGTGAAGTCCACGGGCAGGGGCTCGCCCTGGGCCAGTCCCTCCACCATCCGCTTGTGGGCCGCATCTCTGGCGGTGTATATGGTGCCGGAAATTAAAACCTGATCTCCGGCCCGAAGCTCTCTGGTTACCGCCTCAGTCAGCGGTGTTACAATATGTTTTACAGCCATCTCGCACCTCCTAAAGCTCCCGCTCCACATGGCGATTGACGTAGCAGCAAATATTTACCGCCACCGGCAGCCCCGCGATGTGGGTGGGAAAGGTTTCCACATTGACGCCGAGGACGGTGGTGATGCCGCCCAGGCCCATGGGACCGACTCCAAGATTGTTGCAGCGCTCCAAAAGAATCTCCTCCAGGGCGCGGACGTGCTCCTTGGGGCTTCTCTGGCCCAAGGGACGGCTCAGGGCCTCCTTGGCCATGATGGCCGCCTTCTCGAAGGTCCCCCCCACACCGACGCCGATGATGGTGGGCGCACAGGCGTTGGGCGCCCCCTTCTCAACGGTTTCCACCACAAAATCCTCGACGCCCTTGATGCCGTCGGAGGGCTTGAGCATCTTTAAGGCGCTGGTGTTCTCCGAGCCAAAGCCCTTGGGCATCAGCTTGATGTGCAGGCCGTCGCCCCCCACCACCTGGTAGTGGATCACCGCCGGGGTGTTGGTTTTGGTGTTGGTTCTGGTGAAGGGATCGTCCACCACCGACTTTCTGAGGTAACCCTCTCGGTAGCCCTTCTCCACTCCCTGCTGGATGGCATCCTCCAGGGTGCCGCCGACGATGGTGAGATCCTGACCGAAGGTGACAAAGACCACCACCATGCCCGTGTCCTGACAGATGGGGATCTGCTTTTTCTGGGCCACCTCCAGATTTTCGAGCATGGTCTCTAATATAGCCTGACCGTTGGGGGATTTTTCCCGGGTCATGGCCAGGGCCATGGCGCCTTGAATATCCTCCGTCAAATTGATATTGGCTTCAATGCACATTTCCGCCACCGCATCGGTGATTTTTTGAACATTGATTTCTCTCATTTGATCACTCCTTCCCTCTTCTGCTGCTTTCTGCCCAGAAGCGCCGAGCGCACCGCCAGAAAGACGCCGCCGAAGAGAATGATAAAGTAAAAGGTGATGATTCGCCACACCACCAGGCCCACCGAGGTGTTCACCGCACCGTAAATCGGCCCGAAGATCAGAGCAAAGCCCGCCTCGGCACCGCCGGCAGCCCCCGGCGTCGGAATGAAGGCCACCGCCACGTAGAGGATGGCCTGCATGGAAATCACCAGAAAGGGGCTGCTGCCCGAAAGCCCCAGGGAGCGGTAGACCAGATAATTGATGCTGAAAAACACCAGAATCTGCACCGCCGACACCAGAAAGAGCCCCGCCGTTTCCCGACGATTGGCCTTAAGGCCGTCGATGGCCTTGGAATAATCCGCAATAAAGCGGTCTGTTTTGTCGTAATACCTGGCCACATCCTTTACAATATGCAGCCGGTTTAACAGGCGGATGCCCCCGGTGAGAATCCGCCGGGCCACCGCCGGGCTGAGGGCTAAAATCAGCACCAGCACCACCCCAAGCACGTTGACGATGAGGCCAAAGGCGATGAGCCCCTTGGCCGCCGGCACGCTGGCATTGATGTGACCCAGGTTTAGGAGGGTCGCCAGAATCGCAATGATGGTTACGGTGATCTGGTACAGGGCGTATTTCTGAACCAGCACCGCCGTCCCCGAGCCCATGCTGTAGCCCCGCTTCGACATCTCGTAGAGCTGCAGGGGCTGTCCCCCCGAGGACCCGGGGGTGATCAAATTGTAATACTGCCCCACCAAGGTTACCACCATGGCAAAGGGGTAGCCCTCATCCTTTTTATCCCGTCTAAGAAGCTTTAAGAGCATGTAGCCCTCTAAGGCCCAGTAGATCAGGACACAGACGATCCCCAGACCCAGATACCAGAGGTTGGCCCGGGCCAGGGTGTCCATAAACTCCCGAAGATCCACCTGTGTCCAAATCACAAAAACCGTCGCGGCTATGAGAAAAATCAGAAAAAGGTAGTTGGAGTATTTTTTCCAAAAATTTTTAAAACGCATCCTTCGATTATCCATAGTCACCCGCCTCAGCGCACAGCATCTGTTTCAATCCATTACAACCACGAGGCGGCGCCGGATTTTATTGTGTTATTATATCACAGATTTGCACAAATATTTACAGAATTCCAGAATTTTTTCAATTTTTTTCATTACTTTTTCAATAAAAGTTCTTTAATGTCAAACGTTTAAATCCTCAAAACATCAGACCAGCTCCGGAAAGCCATGCTGCCTCAGGGCCTCAAAGAGGACGATATTGACCGAGTTGGCCAAATTCAGGGAGCGGGCCCGGGGATGATTTTTCATGGGAATTCTAAACCTGCTGTGGGGGTAGGCGTCGTGGATCTCCGCCGGCAGCCCCGCCGTCTCCCGGCCGAAAAGCAGGTAGGCATTTTCGGGGTAGTCCACCTCCGAATAAAAATGCTTGGCGTGGGTGGTGGAGACAAAGATCTCAGCCCCGGCATTTTTAGAGAGAAAATCCTCCCAATCCTCGTAGACTGCCAGCTCCAGCAGATCCCAGTAGTCCAGCCCCGCCCGCTTTAAATGCTTCTCGTCCAAAGAAAAGCCCAGGGGCTTGATGAGGTGGAGCTTCGTGTTGGTCAGGGCGCAGGTCCTGGCAATATTGCCGGTATTCTGGGGAATTTCCGGCTGATAAAGTACAATATTCATGACTGCCGCCTTTCTAATGCTGTAATAATAAAACCGTCGTCAAAAAACCCTCCTGCAGACAAACACACATCGGATTTTTGACCTTTGGATTCCAAACGATGCCAGACTGCCTTACGCCGGGCGCCTTCGCAATCCTCAAATCATTTGCAACGCCCCTATTATATCTGATTTTTTGTCATAAAAAAAGCAATTTATAGCCTTAAATACATTTTTTTATCTTCAAGAGCAATAAAAAAGCCCGGGATACTGCTCCTCGGGCCTTATTTTTAAATTTACAGGGCCAAAACCCTATTTTCGGCTGCTCTTGGGCAAAATAATGGTGAAGGTACTGCCCTGATCCGGGACAGAATCCACCTTGATCTTGCCGCTGTGCTGCTTCACGATGACATCGGCGATGTTGAGCCCCAGGCCCACGCCGCCGGTTTGACGATTTCTGGCGTCGTCCACCCGGTAAAAGCGGCTGAAGATTTTGCGCTTGGCCTCTTCGGTGAGACCGATACCCGTATCCTTGACGGAGATAAACACCGAACGCTTATTCTGCCGCAGGCTCACCACCACCTCGCCCTCGCCGGGGGTATACTTGATGGCATTGTCCACAAAGATTCGGATGGCCTGCTTGATGCGCTCCTCGTCGCCCTTGTACTCGATGCCCGGCGTGATGTCGCCCTTGAGGCAGATCTCGTTTTCCCGGGCCACGTCGAACATTAAATCCACCACCTCGGCGCAGAGGGCGCTGAGGTCAAAGTTTTCCTTTTTAAGCACAACCTTCTTGTAGTCGGACTGGGCGATCAAAAGCAGCTCCGAAACCAGCTTGCCCATGGTCTCGCATTCCAGGCCGATGTTGTTGAGCCATTTGATGTTTTCGGCAAGGACCTCGTCCTCCTTCATCTTTAGAACCTCCACGTTGGTCTGGATGACTGTCAGCGGCGTTCTGAGCTCGTGGGAGGCGTCGGCGATGAACTTCTTCTGCTCCTCGTAGTTCTCCTTGATGGGCTGGAGGGATTTCCCCGCCAGAAAATAGCTGATGGGGATCAGCAGGAGGATACCGCCGCTGCCGATGAAGAGCAAAAAGGAGATGACGTAGGTGATCACCGAGCGCTCGGTGATGATCTGCTGAAAAACCTGG
>JAUNGS010000083.1 GCA_030524435.1 Eubacterium sp. | reverse complement strand
AGAAATAGTTTTTATCGTCCGAAAGGTCTTCACGAAACACGTTGCCCAGGGCACAAAAGCCCTTGAGGGCCTCGGGGGTCTGAACCTTATGCTCCGCCATATAGCGCACCATCTCCCCCCGAGCCATTTTGGCGTAGGTAGCCTTGACAGCCAGTTTGCCCGTTTTGGAAAGCTCCACAAAATGGCAGGTGATGTAGGTGTCCTCGGGGGTCAGATATTTTTCAATGCACTTAGAATACTCTTTGGAAGCCAGATTCACGATGATGCCGGAGTCGTCCCGCACCGCCTTGTAGAGGGCATCTCCCCAGAAATCGTAAAGATTTTTATGGCCGTCCACCGAAGCCTTGGCCTGCATTTCCAGTCGGTAGGGCGTCACCCCATCCATGGGGGCCAGCACCCCGTAAAAGGCCGACAGAATTCTGAGATGGGCCTGGACATAGTCGTATTGACCATCCTCAAAAACCGCCGGGGCCATGTACTGGTAGGCAATCCCCTCGTAGGACAACAGGGCCGGGGTCAGATTTGCCGAAAGATTCATGTGGGCCAGGCGCTCACAATTCTCTTGGGCGATGGCGTCGCTGCAGCTCCAGAGGGTCTTAAGGGTGTCGTAGTCCTTCTCCTTAAGCCATTCAAGGAGCTTCTGGGCTTTGTCTAAATACACCGGCATCCCCGCCGGGGCCAGGGTGTCCGTATCCACCCGCATTTTCTTGGCAGGTGAAAGGATAATCTTCATTAAAGCTCTCCCAGCACCCGATCCGGGTCCTCGGCGGCCTTGACCTTATCCTTGGCGCCGATGATGACGCCCTGTTCGTCGATGAGGTAGGTGGTGCGCACCACCCCCATGGACACCTTGCCGTAAAGCTTCTTTTCGTGCCAAACGTCATAGGCCTTGATGACCTCGAGGTCGGGATCTGCCAGCAGGGTGAAACCCAGTCCCTGTTTTTCCTCAAAACGCTTGTGGGAAGCCACCGTATCCTTGCTGATGCCGATGACCACCGCCCCCTTGGCCTCGATCTGGGGCAGCCTTTCGGTGTAGCCGCAGGCCTGCTTGGTGCAGCCCGGGGTGTTATCCTTGGGATAAAAATACAGAATTACTTTTTTGCCCTGATATTCCTTTAAAGTGTGCATAACGCCGTTCTGATCCGGCAGGGAAAAATCCGGCGCCTGGGTACCTATTGCTAACATAGAGAAACCTCCTGTGATGTGATTATTTTTACAGGTTTATTATACAACAGATTTCTGAAAATTAAAGAAAAAGCAGGATATTTTCATGTCCTGCCGAATTTCCGTTATTCCGTTTCTTGCTGCGAGCCAGCGGGAGCTATCAACAGCGAAGTGTCAATAACAATATCTTCCGCCGGTTTCAAAAGCTCCGTCAAATCGTGCTGCCGTCCCACATTGGTCACATCAATTTTATTTACACATACCCCGAGCCACGGAAAATACCTGCTCAATTCATCCATCAAGTCATATATATCAGCAGTTGTCAGTTTATCATCCGAAATATAGCCGGAGCCTTGACGATGAGAAAAGCGGTGCTGTTTAAAACACCGGCGTAAATCGTCATACGCCTGCCGGTAGTTGGCCCCGGGATAGTGCTCTTTTAATTGTTTCGTGTCCAAATCAAAATTTAAGGCTTTGAAATATTTTTTTTCCAAAACTCAAACCCTCATTGCTGCTTTTTTCTGATAATGAGTCAACAGATCCTCTTCATTGAAATCATCAGTACTGTCGGAATCATCACTATCACAAAGACGCCACACAGATACATTGTCCATGAACCATGCCTGCCGTTTCAATGTATTGACAACCCGACCAAACAGACTGAAATCCTTCGCTCTGCCGCAATCACAGTATACCAAATCACCGGAGCTGTCCTCCATCCGGGGAAGGCCCATGGTTTGGAATGTATTGTTTATCGTGCTGTAAATGCCGTCCAGCCGGTACTTATTTTCAGCTGTGATTTTGTCATCATTCATGCGAATCACCATTTTCAGCATAGTATCAGCCTCCCTTCTTAAACTATTATATCATTATAGAAGAAGTTATACAATCTTGAAAACATGAACTTTTATAACAAAATTTCCGACGAACGCCTTCAGAGCACCTATCCTCTGACCTCGTTTCTGATATCTAGAATGATGATGAAAGATTTCTCCCGGATTTTGGCCTATTTTGCATATCCCTGTTAATCAAGCCGACTGCATTTCCCCAAAACCTGCCTTCTCTCCAGCCCTAAAAATCAAATCCAAGGTCTGGCGCAGATCTGCCTCGGTGGTTTCGGGATTGATGATGCACAGCCTAATCACCTTTCTGCCCCGAAGCTCTGTGGTAAAGACCTGGGCAAAGCCACTTTCGGTAACCCTGCGGGCAATCTCCTGATTTAAACTGTCTTGAGTTTCAGCGGACAAATCTCCGCCGCCCACACAGCGAAAGTTAAGTATCCCAAGGGAGGCCGGGGACACAATCTCCCACCCCGGACGGCTGGCAACAATCTTCTCCGCCAGCTCAGCCAGGGCACAGCCGTGGTCGATGGCCCCGGCAAAGGCCTGACTGCCTAGCGTCTGGAGGGTGAACCAGAGCTTTAAGCCCCGGGCCGGACGGGTGAGCTCCGGCCCCAAATCCCAGAATTCCGGCAGCCCCTCTGCCGCCTCGGCATCCTTCAAATATTCGGGATGGGCGGCAAAGCTCTTCACCAGATGTTTTTGATTGCGCACCAGCAAAACGCTGCAGCCGTAGCTCTGGAGCATCCACTTGTGGGCATCCCAGCTGAGGCTGTCGGCGTATTCGATGCCCGAAAGCCTTGATTTCTGGGCTTCAGAAAGCAGGGCCGAGGCGCCAAAGGCGCCGTCTACATGCATCCACAGGCCGTAGTGCCTGCAGATATCCGCAATTTCATCCAGGGGATCGACGCTTCCGGTATTGGTGGTTCCGGCGGAGGCAACGACGGCCACGGGAATTTTTCCCTGGGCCAGATCTATTTCGATGGCGGCTTCGAGCTCGGAGGTGTTCAGGGTAAAATCTGCCTTCGTGCCTAATTTGCGAATTTGATCCAGGCCAAGGCCGATGATGTGCAAAGCCTTGGCCACCGAGGCGTGGGTCTGATCTGACAGATAGACCACGCCTTTAGGCAAATCCTCAGTTTTAAGCTTGGCGTCCCGGGCCGCCGTCAGCGCCGTTAAATTGGCGATGGAGCCCCCGGATACGAAAAGACCACCGCTGCCCTCGGGATAGCCCGCCAGCTCGCACATCCACCGGATAAGCTTCTTTTCAATGAGATCGGCGGCGGGGGCATTGATCTGACAGCTGGCATGGGGATTGAAGGCCGCGGTCATCACCTCCCCCATCCAGGAAAGGGGGGACATGGTGGAGGGAATGCAGGCAAAGCTTCGGGGATGCTGCTGCCGCACCGTGTTGGCGTAAACCTCCTGACACATTTCCAGGTAGACCTCCGCCAGCGGTCTGCCGGTTTCGGGAATAGCCGTCTTTTCTAAATGCGCCAGGGTATCCTCTGAGATTCCCGGCGCCACAGGCTGTGCTTTCATGGTACCGTAAAAATCCAGGGTATCTGCCACAAAGCTTTGAAGCAGCGTATTGATTTCTTGATATTGTGCTCTGGTCATCGTGCTCATTTTCTGTCTCCTTGACTTTTGATATTATCCATGCTAGCATGATTTTAACTATTTGTAAAATTCATTAATCTAATCAATATGTTCAAAAATTTTAATGGAGCTGTCATGGAAATCAGAAATCTTATCACCTTTGTCAGAATCGCCGAGGTTCAAAACTTTTCAAAAACCGCCGAGCAGCTGGGCTATTCCCAGTCTGCCGTCACCATGCAGATCAAACAGCTGGAAACCGAGCTTAAAGCCCAGCTCTTTGAGCGCATCGGAAAGCAGGTGCGCCTGACCCAGGCGGGAGAACAGCTGCTTCCCCGCGCTCTGGAGGTTTTGGACAGCGTCGACCGGGCAAGACAGGCCGTTGAAGGGCCCCTGCAAACCACAGGACAGCTGCGCATCGGCACCTGTGAGTCTTACGTGACCAGCGTTCTGCCGCCCATCGTCATGGACTTTAACAGACAATGTCCCCGGGTGGAAGTCAGCACCCACACCGCCTCCACCCAGGCGCTTTTCAATATGCTGCGGCAAAACGCCATCGATCTCCTCTTTTTTCTGGACCAGCGGCTTTATTTTCCGGAGTGGGTTAAGGTGCTGGAGCAGCCCGAGCGCATCTTTTTCGTCGCCTCCGCCGATTCCCCCCTGGCCCATCAGAAAAGTATTCCCCTAAAGGCCCTCCTTGCCCAGCCCATGTACCTTACGGAGCGGGGCATCAGCTACCGCTACGCCATGGAGCAGATGCTGGCGGCCCGAGGCTTCGATCTTCACCCGGCCTGGGAGGTGGGCAACACCGATGTGATCACCCGCTTTCTGCTTGAAAACAGAGGGGTCTCTTTTTTGCCGGAGTACGTGGTT
>JAUNGS010000018.1:9553-36786 GCA_030524435.1 Eubacterium sp. | reverse complement strand
ATGGTATTATAGATTTTAATCTTTCAGGAGATGAAGTATTGTTAAATGATATGCTGATAACATGGTATAGTTCGGTATATTCATTTGACATTGCATTAATATTATCTTTGAAGGAACGAATTGAAAATAGAAAAATATTTTTTAGCTCGTATCTTAATAACCGAAATTTAAATACTAAAGAACAGGAATATTTATATGATATGGCATGTATTATAAATGGAGTTTATTTTAACCGTTTTGTAGCGTTATTAGCGAGTAAAGGATTAAAAAAGAGTGTAAAAAAAATGATTCCACATATTACTGCTAACTATTATTGTTTAGATTCGGATGTAGACATTCAAAGTGAATTACAAGAGGAACTAAATGTATTATATTGAGGAATTATTGTCTGGAATGGAGGTTGAATTATTTGATTGCTTCAGATATGGTAATTAAGTTAGAACAGATATATAATAAATTATTAAACGATAATGGTATAGAGAAAGATATTTCGAATATCGATTCTTTGGGAATAAATGTATCTGAGTATCAAAATGATTTTCCATTCGAATTGAAAGTATATTATCAGCCGGAAGAGGATATAGAAAAAAAGGAGAATGATCCCGAACTTATTCAATTTGTGTTTGACAAAAAAATGGTAAAATACAGGTGTGTTGTAAAGGGGACTGAGCTACAAAGAAATTATGTTGTGCTTGACAATCAAACATATTTGAATATGAAGGGATTTTCTGAAAAAATTAAAAAAATATTTCCTGATTTACAAGAAGATATAGGTAAGATACCAGCATTAATACCAGAAAAAGAAAAAAGTATTTGCCAATTCATATTTTGGGAGTTAAGAATAATAATAAATATGGAACGGCGATAAATATGGAATGGCTGTTGAGAGATTATTTAGATGATGAAAGAAAAATATATGTATATAATGATAGATATTATAAGGATTATATTTTAAATTTGGAATCCCCTCAATTTAGTGAATTGATTAATTTTATTCAAGAAGATTATGGCGATGCAATTAATTTGGGAAAGATGCATTTATGGCTTATGGCAATAGATTATTTCCCGGATTATAAAAGTAAATACAAAATTTATCTGAAAATGGATGAGTATAATTTATCTATTTTACGTCTTGTTAGAAAGTATTTTGGAAGTCAATATGGTTTTTCGTTATCTGATTCAATAGATGAATTTATAAAACGGCATTCAGAATTGAAATTATATGGATTTGCAATATGTGTAGATGATAAGGGGAAAAAATCAATCAATATGTATTTCGTTTCGAGAGAGGAATAGAAAATGCCAAGGTGGAAAAGAGAAGAGTATATGGATGCATCTGGTGCATGGAGAATGCCTGATGATGATTACATTGATTATTCAGGCTATTGGAGAACGGTAGATGATTTTTATGTAGATGCATCTGGTGCATGGAGAGCACCCAATGACGATTATATTGATGAAAGCGGAGCGTGGAGAAGACCGGGCGATCAATATATAGATCATTCAGGAGGATGGAGAAATTAAACAATTGATGTTCTATAAAAAGAGGTTTGCTTTTTAAAGCTGATTTGTTATAATACAGTCGTGGCAACAAATTGGCAACAGAAAATCAGCGAGCCAAAATAATATATGCAACAGAAATGAAATAACGGCAAAAAAGATATAAAACTTAAACAAATATATTTAAGAATATCTTTGGATTTGCCGAGTGGGAATAGAAAACAAAAAGCCTTATGCCCTGTATTTATGCGGGGTGTAAGGCTTTCTTTGTGTGCGGTGGTAAAATGGTTCTGGATTAAAAAATTATTCAAAAGTTGCAGGTATACATTGCCATTGACAATAGTGTATAATTTAAAATAGATAATATAAATTTTAGAAAAGGAGTCTCCCCATGAACCTAGGCTTTCTATCCTGCAGTATTCTATTTATTCCTTTCACGCTTATAGGCATATTCTTTGCAATATTGAAAGAAAAAGCAGCAAAATTCGTTTCAGGCTTCAATACGTTATCCAAAGAAGAACAGAGGCTGTACGACAAAGCTTATATTGCCCGTGATATGAGAAATCAGTGCTTTACATGGTCGGCAATAATGCTCGCTGGAGCCGCGTTGTCTTATTTTGTGACACCGTACATGGCCATACCTGCCTTTATTATCTGGCTGGTTTTATTTTTTAAGAATGTTCACCTTGATCCCGACAGGGCCTTTGAGAAATATCGGCTGAAATAACGATGCAAAACGGAGTAAAGTGACAAAATAATCCTCAAAGTAAAATAATAAACCTGGAGCATAGTATGAAAAAATATTTTCTGCCCCTTGCCCTGCTGATTGTATTTGAAGCCATGGCGGTGGCCTTGTGGTTAACCCAAAACAATATCTTTTACTTATTCAATTTTAGCTATATTGGAATGGCCGTTGCCTTTGGTGTGCTGCTTTATGTCAAAAACTATAAATATGCCCGCAGGGTGGCGCAGCTGCTGGTCGGCATGTATATGCTCATTTATCTGGGGGTGATCTGCCAAGAAAATATGCAGATTGAAGGCTTCTGGTATTATCTTTTCACTGGTGTATTTGAGGCGGCCACGATTCACTATGCAGCTGCAAAAATTTTTGGGCCTCTGCTCTTTGGCAGAGGTTGGTGTGGTTATGCCTGCTGGACGGCGATGGTGCTTGATTTTCTCCCATACAAAGTGCCTGAGGCGCCAAGAAAAAGACTTGGCTGGATCAGATATATTACCTTTGCCGCTTCGCTTGTCTTTGTGTCGGCGCTGTTTTTGGCCCGGGTTGGCAATATTGAAAAAATAATGTTTTGGGCCTTTCTTGCAGGAAATGTGATCTACTATGTTGTCGGAATAATATTAGCCTTTGCCTTTAAAGATAATCGTGCATTTTGTAAATACATCTGTCCGATTACCGTATTTTTGAAGCCCATGAGTTATTTTGCACTTCTGCGGATCACCTGTGATGCGCAGAAATGTATCGCCTGCGGCAAATGTAAAAGGGTGTGTCCAATGGAGGTCGAGGTTACAAATAATTCCAGGAAACGCCAAAATGCAACGGAATGTATCCTATGCCTTGAATGTGTGAAAAACTGCCCGAAGGGTGCATTATAAAATTTTAAATGATTGACAGGGGTAAGTGTTATGCAGGACCGGAATACTTTAGAAAATTTTGAATTCAGAACCATTGTGGAAAGGGAAGGGGCCCAGGCGGCGGCCATCGAGCAGGTTTGTTTTTTGCCCAGGGAGGCCTGCGATGAAAAAAGCATGGTGGAACGGGTGGCGGCGGCTCCGGAGCTATTTTTGGTGGCGATTGACAAAAAGACGGGATTGATCACCGGATTTTTAAACGGTATTGCCACAGATGAAGATCGTTTTAGAGATGAATTTTTCACAGATGCGGCCTTGCACCATGCGGCGGGTAAAAATATCATGCTGCTGGGGCTGGATGTCCTTCCGGATTATCGGCATCTGGGGCTTGCCAAAGCCTTGACAGAGAAATACTTACAAAAGGAAAGAGAGCGGGGACGAGAGAAGGTTTTTTTGACCTGCGCTGCGTCAAAGGTGAAGATGTACGAAAAATTTGGCTTTGTCGATCTGGGAATATCCGATTCAGCCTGGGGCGGCGAGGTGTGGCACGAGATGTGCTGTGATTTAGGTAATATTTTTGATTGAGAATAGTGTTAGTGTGCTTTAAAAAAATAGAGTGATGTACAATGTGAATATGCCTGCCCAAAGCCCCTGGCTGCGGTTAATCGCCGAGCCAGGGGCTTTGTCTTTACAGGGCTTTATTCATCATTATCATCATTGTCCTCAAAGGCGCCGATGCCGGCGACCTCGCTGGCGGGCAGTGAAAAGACAATCGTTCCCGCGGCGGTGTTGGGGCCGGCCTTTTCTAAAATGGAACGCATGATGGCAGCCTTCTCCTCGGCCTTGGCGACGATGAGGATGACCTCCTTCTCTGCGGCGATGGATACGTTGAAGAATTTTTCATCGCTGCCGCCGTGGAGATGCTTGCCATGGAGCACCGTGCCGCCCTGGGCGCCGGCGGCGCTGGCAGCGTTCATTACCGTGTCGGTCTGTCCCTCGTTGGCAATGGCGACGATCAGCTCGTATTTGTAGCTGAGCTTAGGCGTGTATTTGGCTTTCTGGGGTTCATTTTCTCCGTTAAGGTAGTTCACGGTTTTTCCTCCTCCAATACTTTTGATGGGCACGGCGATGACGATACCGTGACCGGGTACATCGATAAACATTTGCTTTTTTTGCTTTTGAATCAGTTTTTTGGTTTGATCTTCGCTGGCAACGGTTAGGAGCACGCGCTTTTCCTTGCTTTCTATGCCAAGAATATCCAGCATACTTCGGGATGCGGTGCCCTCGCCCAAAAGAACCACGCTGAAGGGAAGCCTGAGATCAGAGCAGATGTGGTTTAGGGTTTTTATGCATTTGGGGCTGCATATGGAGATGACGTAATTCATGGGGTATCCTCCTCCCAGAGTTCCACGATATCGTAATCGCCATAGAGGGCTTCCGGCTCGTGGACGGGCTGTTCTTCCTTAAATTTGTAGATGAATCCGACGGTCTGAATGGAAATTAAGGGCATCATGGCCACCATGGCGACAACGCCGAAGGCGTCCTGGAGCACATTGCCGCCCAGGGCGGTGCTGGCGCCGATGACAAACTGCAGCATAAAGGTGGCGGTCATGGGACCCGAGGCGACGCCGCCGGAGTCGAAGGCGATGGCCGTGTAGATATCCGGTACAAAGAAAGATAAAATCAGGGCGATGGCGTAGCCGGGGACGAGAAACCATAGAATCGAGAGCCCTGTCAAAACCCGGACCATGGAGATTCCCATGGCGATGGCAATGGCGATGGACAGGCTGAGCTTGATGGCTTTGCCGGGAATGGCCCCCGCGCTGACCTCCTCAATCTGATTTTCCAAAACGGCCACGGCGGGCTCGGTGGAGATAATAAACCATCCCAAAAGCATGGCCAGGGGGACCATGATGATCCTGGTCCAGCCCGAGGCCAGGGATTCGCCGAGGACGGTCCCCAGAGATGAAAATCCGATGTTGACGCCGGTTAAAAACAGCACCAGGCCGATGTAGGTGTACAAAAGACCGAAGCAGATTCGGGCCATCCCCAGTCTGGTGATTCTGAGAGAAAAAATCTGAAACAAAAAGAAAATGGCGAGAATCGGAAACAGTGACAGGGCGATTTCACCCATATACTGGGGCAGGGCTGTGATGTAGGCGCGGCCAATTTCACCGGTGGTATCGAAGGAGGCGTGGACAACCTCGGCCACCGCCTCGCTGTCGGCGTAGAAAAATCCCAAAAGCAGCACCGCCAGCACAGGGCCGATGGAGCACAGGGATACAAGACCAAAGCTGTCGGCCTCGGCCTTGTTGTCGCTTCGAATGTTGGAGATACCGACACCGAAGGCCAGGATAAAGGGCACTGTCATGGGGCCTGTGGTGACGCCGCCGGAGTCGAAGGCGATGCTTAAAAAATCTGCGTCGGTAAAGGCGGCCAGGGCGAAAAGCAGGGCGTAAAAGGCGATAAGCAGCCAGCGGAGCTTGATCCCCGTGAGGATTCTGATCATACAGATGGTCAGAAAAAAGCCCACACCGACGCCCACGGTGATGAGCAGGGCGCCGTTGCTGATGTGGGGAACGGTTTCCGCCAGAACCTGGAGGTCAGGCTCTGCGATGGTGACGGCAAAGCCCAGGGCAAAGCTGAAGATTAAAATCAGCGAAAGCTTTTTACTTTTGGTTAAGGCGGTACCGATTTTGTTGCCGATGGGAATCATGGAGGCCTCGGCGCCCAGAGAAAAGAAGCCCATGCCAAAGACGACTAAGATGGTGCCGATGAGAAAATTGAGCATAAGGTCGGTTTGAATCGGACTGATACTGAAGCACAAAAGGGCGACGATCAGGATAATCGGAAGCACCGATACGGCGGATTCCTTGACCTTCTCTGCGATTGCGGTTTTGTTGCTTGATAAAATGTCTCTATCCATGCTTAACAGGGTCACCTCTTTCTTTCTCTGAATTTATAGGACACACAGCGTGGCGCTTTCTAGGCAAGCACAAAATATCGTGCCGAGACTGCCATTTGCACGCCTGTAAAAGCACTATGTAGTATTATTATACTTCGGATGCAAGTTAGATACAATAAATCCTATTAAAATTAATGAAAATTTATGGTTTCAGCAGCCTGTGTTTTTGAAATAAGACTGATTTTGGCAAAGGGTGAAGCAAAAAACAAATAAATTTTTAAAAATTTTTAAAAAGCAGGCAGGGGGTCAAAAAGCCCGTAAATTCAGCAATGGTTTCCTCGAAGTAACCGCCCATTAGTTTCCTTCAGGTAACTAGGTGACAGGAAAGTGCTTACTTTACAGTTCGCTTCCTGAGGCCTTACAATAGGGTCACAGGGACGCAAGGTCCTGGAATAAAACTTTGGAGGTCATCATCATGAATGAAGTCGTAAAATTTTTACAGGAAAATCCGGTACAGTATCTCGCAACCGTTGGCCGTGACGGCAAGGCTAAATGTCGTCCCTTTATGTTCTGCTTTGAACAGGATGGCAAGCTGTGGTTCTGCACCAACAACCAGAAGGATGTCTACAAGGATCTGCAGGAAAATCCTTGTATTGAAATTTCCGTGTCCAGCCCTGAATACGCCTGGATCCGTTTAAACGGCAAGGCTGTCTTTGAAAATAATATGGCCGTTAAAGAAGGCTGCATGAACAATCCCATTGTCCAGGGCCAGTATCAGACGGCAGACAACCCCATTTTTGAAGTTTTTTATCTGGAAGATGCCAAGGCCACTATCGCTGATTTCTCTGGCAATCCGCCGGCAGAATATACCGTATAATTTAAAACCGAATAACCAAATAATTATCTTCGGGGCAGGGTGAAATTCCTGACCGGCAGTAAAGTCTGCAAGCCTAAAGGCTGAAACGGTGCAATTCCGTTACCGACGGTATAGTCCGGATGAGAGAAGATATGAAAAAATTCGCCCCGCAGGTTAAAAAACTTGCGGGGTGTTTTTTAATCCAAATCATGTCTCTGTATTTTAAGGAGAATTATGAATACTATCACAAAAAATACCGAAAAGAAGACTGTTGAGCCAAGGGTGTGGACCCTGACGGTGGCCGCAATGCTGTCGGCCATCGCTTTCTTGCTTGCGTTTATCGAAATTCCCGTGCCGCTGTCCCCTTCCTTTGCGCGGATGGATTTATCAGATTTCCCGGCGCTCATCGGGGCCTTTGCCTTTGGACCCGTCGTCGGTGTCGCCATTGAATTTGTCAAAAACGCACTGCAGCTTTTTTCCACCTCCACCGGAGGCGTCGGTGAGCTTGCCAATTTTTTAATGGGCGGCGCCTACGTATTTGCTGCAGGCCTCATTTATAAATTGGATAAAACGAAAAAGATGGCCTGGATCGCCATTGTTCTGGCCAGTGTCATCATGGGCATCGTGGCGGCCGTAACCAATTATTTCATTTTGCTGCCGCTGTTTGAAAATTTTATGCCTGTAGATAAGCTGATTGCCTCCTTTGGGGAATTCATTCCCTTTATTCAGACGAAGCTCGACGTGGTGCTGTACAATGCCTTTCCCTTTAATCTTTTGAAGGGACTGATCATTGGGATTTTTACAATGCTGGTTTATAAAAAGCTTTCGCCGGTGCTGAAGGGGATGAAGTAGCCTTATGAAATCATGTGCAAGGGATTATTTTGCTTATCTGGTTAAAGAGATTCACACGACCATCGTCGCCACCGTGGATGAGAACAATCTGCCCGTCACCTGTGCCGTGGATATGATGGACTGCGACGACGACAGCCTGTATTTTCTGACGGCTCGGGGCAAAAGCCTGTACCAGCGCCTGAAAAACCGGGCCTACCTCTCCCTGACAGCCCTGAAGGGCGACGACACTATGTCCAGCGTCGCCCTGTCGGTGTCCGGCAAGGTCAGAGAGCTGGGGGAAGCGCCCCTTAAAAAGCTGTTTGAAAAAAATCCTTATATGTTTGAAATTTACCCCACCGAGGCCTCCCGAAGTGCCCTGACGGTATTTCAGATTTACGCAGGCAGCGGCGAATGGTTTGATCTCTCAAAAAAGCCCATCGAAAGGGCGAGCTTTGCCTTTGGCGGTGCCACTCAGGCTCAGGAGGGCTACCTGGTGACGGATCAGTGTATCGGCTGCGGGGCCTGCGAAACAAAATGCCCCCAGAAATGCATCGACATAAGCCAGATACCGGCGCGCATTAGTCAGACCCATTGCATTCGCTGCGGCAATTGCTTTGAAATCTGTCCCGTTGGCGCCATTGAAAAAATAGGATGATTATATCGTTTGGTAAAGCCTGTAAATCACTGGCAAAAGCTATCGTCAATAAAAGTGCTTTGTGAAGCTTCCTTTTTCACAGAGCACTTTTATTTTTTTCGGGTTTAGGCTATAATAATTCAAGATTAAAGCGATACTGTGATTTTAAAACGAAAGAGGAAAAAACGTGAAAATTTTAGCTGTTGACACCTCCACCATCGTGGCCACGGCGGCGGTGGTCAGCGAGGAGAAGCTCATCTGCGAAACCGTCGTCAATTATAAAAAGAAGCATTCGGAAAAGCTGCTGCCGGCCATCGACCACATGCTGGCCGATGCAGGGCTGACCATCCAGGAGATGGACGCCTTTGCCATCGTGTCGGGACCGGGCTCCTTTACGGGGCTCAGAATCGGCATGGCTACGGTTAAGGGCTTTGCCCAGGCCTTAAACAAGCCGGTGGTGACGGTGTCCACCCTGGAGGCCCTGGCCTATAACCTGCCCTACGCCTCCGGGGTGGTCTGTCCCATTTTAGACGCCCAGCGGGATCAGGTGTACACGGGCATCTACCGCTTCGATCTTCAGGGAGAAATGACCTGCGAGCTTGAGGATTCAGTGATGTCGGCGTCGGAGCTCATGGGCATTTTAGAAAACTATGCCGACGCCCCCATCTACCTGTTGGGGGATGGGGTGCCGCGGTTCTACGACACCATCGCCGAGGCCATTCCGGTGATTAAGGTGCTGCCCCATCTCAGCATGAATCGGGCCTCCTCGGCGGGTATGCTGGCGGTTAAGAGAGCCCTGGCGGGCGAGACCACCGATTATAAATCCGCAGAGCTGACTTATATTCGTCCCTCCTACGCCGAGGAGCATAAGCAATGAGCCTTCGTCTGATGACCCCGGAGGATGCCCAGGCCGTCTACGCAGTCAGCCAGGCCTGCGGCCTGGGCAGCTGGTCCTTAGATTCCTATACACGGGAGGCCGTGAATCCGGTGGCCAAGTATCTGGTGGCCGAGGCCGAGGATAAGATTGCAGGCTTTGCCGGGATATGGTGCGTGGTGGACGAGGCCCAGGTCATGAATGTGGGCGTGCTGCCCGAGTACCGCGGCCAGGGGCTTGGAAAGCGCCTGATGGAAGGTTTGTGGCAGCAGGCGGCGGATGCAGGCTGTTCGCTGATGACCCTGGAGGTTAAAGCGGACAACACGGCGGCCCTGGCCCTCTATAGGGGACAGGGCTTTGAGGTCACCGGGGTCAGAAAGGATTACTACCCCGGGCCCGTTGACGGACTGATGATGGAAAGGAGACGCCATGAATAAAAAATCTATCTTTGCCGCTATCGTTTTAGGCATCTGTTTTCCCGTGATGATCTTTTTGTCGGCCCTTCAGCTGGCGGTTTTTGATAAGGGCTTTTTCACAAAGGAGCTGGAATACAACCGGGTGTCCCTCAACACCGGGATCAGCCGGGAGGATCTATCCCAGGTGACGGATGAGATCTTTGCCTACCTTAAAGGAGATCGGCCTGATTTTAATATCCACGCCGAGATCAAGGGGGTGGATCAGGCGATTTTCAACGCCGACGAAATCACCCATATGGAGGATGTTCTCTTTTTATACCGCATTGCCTGGTGGACCTGGGTAGTCACCGGCGTGCTGACGGTTCTCTCCCTGGTGCTTTTGCTGTTCTGGAACAGGCTGGGCATCGCCCGGGGGATTTTCTGGGGTGCTGTGGTCATGCTGGGTCTGCTGCTTATTTTGGGACTGGCGGGACTTTTCGATTTTACGGCGGTCTTTGAGGGCGCCCACCGACTGATTTTTACCAATGATCTCTGGTATCTGGATCCCCGGGAGAGTGTCCTCATAAACATCGTGCCAGAGCATTATTTTATCATGCTCTGCCTGAGAATTGCCTTGTACACCGCAGGGGCGCTGCTGATTGCAGCGGTGATTTCCAGAATCACGCTTCATAAAAACAAGAAAAAGCAGCTGCGGCTCAAGAACAGAAAATTTTAGGAGGTACCTATGAAAATTTTAAGTGTAGAGACATCCTGCGACGAGACCTCCGTGGCCATCGTGGAGGATGGACGCAAAGTTTTATCCAACAGAATTTATTCCCAGATTGATATCCATAAAAAATACGGCGGGGTGGTGCCGGAAATCGCCTCCAGAAATCATGTGGTCAAGCTGCCCTACATCGTCGAGGAAGCCCTTTCTGAAAGCGGCCTGGGCTTTTCTGACATTGACGCCATCGGTGTGACCAATGGCCCCGGTCTGGTGGGGGCGCTTTTGGTGGGGGTCTCCGGCGCCAAGGCTCTGGCCTACAGCCTGGGGCTGCCCATTATTGGCGTCCACCATATCGAGGGACATATTGCAGCGAATTTCCTCCAATACCCCGAGCTCGAGCCGCCTTTTTTGGCCCTGGTGGTTTCCGGCGGCCACAGTCATCTGGTGATGGTGAAGGATTATCACACCTTTGAGATTTTAGGCAGAACCCGGGACGATGCGGCCGGTGAGGCCTACGATAAAATCTCCAGGGTGCTGGGCCTGGGTTATCCCGGCGGTCCAGCCATCGACAAGGCGGCCAAGGCGGGCGATCCCCACGCCATCGAATTTCCCAGGGTTTTTCTGGAAAAGGACAGTTACGATTTCAGCTTCAGCGGTTTGAAATCGGCGGTGCTCAACTACCTTAACAGCATGAAGATGAAGGGTCAGCCCGTGGCGACTGCCGACGTGGCGGCCTCCTTTCAGCTGGCGGTGGTGGAGGTTTTGGTGGAAAAGACCATCCACTGTGCTGTGGAAAATAAAATGGATAAAATTTGTATGGCCGGCGGCGTATCGGCCAACAGCCTGTTAAGGTCTATGATGCAGGCCCGGGCCGACGCGGCGGGCATTGCCCTTTACTATCCCGATCCCATCCTCTGCACCGACAATGCGGCGATGATCGGTTCCATGGCCTATTATAACTATCTCAATGGTGATCTCAGCAATCTGTACCTGAATGCTGTGCCGAGTATGAAAATCGGAAGCCAGCATAAAAAATAGAATACAAATAAAAATCGGCTGATGTGAAGTCTGCACATCAGCCGATTTTTGTATAAAAGCAGAAAAAATTTAAGCGTAGGTGCCTCTTTTAAGGAGTTTGCCGGAGAGCATCATCACCTGTCCGCCGGCGATGACCGTATCCAGGGCGAGGGTGTCGTCTAAAATCAGCACATCGGCGTCGGCGCCGGGGCGGATACAGCCCTTTTTGGGGAAAAGCTCCAGGGCCCGGGCAGTGTTTTCGGTGACAAAGGGCAGAGCCTCGGAAAGGGAGAGACCGCAGTCCTGCACCAGGGCGACGAGGGCCTTGTAGACGCTGTCCACTGGAGAATAGCCGATGGCGGTGAGATTGCCGGCGTCGTCGTAGTTGGACCAGCTGCCCATGCCGTCGGAGCTGACGGTGATTTTATCCAGGGGAATGCCGGCTGCCTTGGCCTGGAGGATGGCGGCGACCGGGGAACCCAGGGCCTCGATGCCGCAGGTTAAGTCGATGAAGCCGCCCCGGCGGGCAAATTCAAAGGCCTCGGTTAAAAGTCTTGGATTTCTGTTGACGTGGGTGGGATGAAAGAGCTTTATTGGAATGGGGGTGCTGTCCAGAATATCAAAGACGAGGGACAGCCCCGAGGCGGCGTCGCCCATGTGCAGGGTCAGGGCGCCGCTTTTCCCCGAAAGCATACCGGCAACCCGGGCATCGCTGGCCAGACGAATCAGCTCCGCCTTGGTGACGTTGGGGGCCCGGTGATCCGATAAGGCCAGCTTCACCCCGATGATCTCCGATACAAAGGCGATGTCCTTTTTAATGTCTCCGGTGAGGGAGGGGCTGGGGTAGCCGTAGGCGCCGGTACAGGCGTAGGCGGTGATGCCCTCCTCGTTCAAAGCCTTGGCCTTGGCCACCAGATTTTCAACGCTTCGGGTGATGCCGTCGGTGCCCAAAAGCCCCAAAACCGTGGTGACGCCGCCCTGAATCAGATGCCCCAGAGTCACCGGCGGCACCTGGGTATGAAAGCTGCCCTCACCGCCGCCTCCAGTGATGTGGACGTGGGGATCAATGATCCCTGGTGTGAGAAAATAGCCTTCGCCGTCGATGGTGTCGCAGAGATCAGGGCTGATGTCAATGGACTCGGCCACAGCCTCTATCTGCCGTCCGCAGATCAGAACGTCTTTGATGCCCAGATCCTCCGGTGCACAGACATGGATATTTTTGATTAAAAGCATGATGCCTCCTTGGAATACAGGTTGATTCTAACTTTAATGGTACTAGAAATAAAGAAAGGGCGCAAGTTTCAAAGATAAAAACTGCGGGGATTTGCCCTGTTTGAAATGGTTTTAGTCCTTTTAGGTTAAAGATTAAAACTTTCTGAAAAAAGGTGCGGAAATTTATAGAAAGGTCTTGCAAAACTTATAGAGATGGTTTAATATAATATTAGCACTCGGGGGTAATGAGTGCTAATAAAAAGTAAATAAATAAAAAGATACATGAAACAAAATGGAGGTATTCAAATGAGTTTAAAACCATTAGGTGACAAGGTTGTTATCAAGGTTAAAGAAGAAGAAGTGACCACTGCAAGCGGCATCGTGCTTCCGGGCTCTGCCCAGGAAAAGCCCCAGCAGGGTACAGTTATCGCCGTTGGCTCTGGTGAAGTCGTCGATGGCAAAAAGGTTCCCCTGGATGTCAAAGAAGGCGATCAGGTCATCTACTCTAAATATACAGGCTCCGAAGTCAAGGTTGGCGACGAAGAGTTCTTAATCTTAAGACAGAGCGATATTTTAGCAATCGTAGAATAATCATTTAGATCATCAAGGAGGCATATAAAATGGCAAAAGATATTAAATTTAGAACAGACGCCAGAGAAGCATTAATCGCTGGCGTAGATAAACTGGCAGACGCAGTTAAGGTTACCCTGGGACCCAAGGGCAGAAACGTTATTCTGTCCAAGAGCTACGGCGCTCCCACCATCACCAACGACGGTGTAACCATCGCCAAGGAAATTGAACTGGAAGACGCCTTTGAAAATATGGGTGCTCAGTTAGTTAAAGAAGTCGCCACAAAGACCAACGACGTGGCTGGTGACGGTACCACCACTGCGACACTGCTGGCCCAGGCCATCGTTCACGAAGGCAACAGAAACGTCGTTGCCGGTGCAAACCCCATGGTTCTGAAAAAGGGTATCGAAAAGGCCGTCGACGCTGTGGTCAGCGAATTAAAGGCCATCAGCAAACCCGTTGAAACCGCCGAAGCTAAAGCTCAGGTTGCTTCTATCTCCGCTGCTGACAAGGAAATCGGCGATCTCATTGCCGAAGCTATGACCAAGGTTGGCGATGACGGCGTCATCACTGTAGAAGAAGGCAAGGGCATGGGCACCGAGCTGGAATTCACCGAAGGTATGCAGTTCGACAGAGGCTACTTATCCGCTTACATGGTAACCGACACCGAAAAAATGGTCGCCGAACTGGACAATCCTTACATCTTAATCACCGACAAGAAAATCTCCAATATCCAGGAATTGCTGCCGGTACTGGAATCCATCGTACAGCAGGGTGCTAAGCTGTTAATCATCGCTGAAGACGTAGAAGGCGAAGCCTTAACCACCTTGGTACTGAACAAATTAAGAGGTACCTTCAACTGTGTTGCTGTCAAAGCTCCGGGCTTTGGTGACAGAAGAAAGGCCATGCTGCAGGATATCGCTGCCTTAACCGGTGCTCAGGTGATCTCCGAAGAAGTCGGTCTGGAACTGAAAAATGCCGATGTCTCTATGCTGGGCCGTGCCCGTCAGGTCAAGGTTGACAAGGACAACACCATCATCGTTGACGGTCAGGGCGACAAGGCTGTGGTTGCAGAACGTGTAGCCCAGATCAAGGCTCAGATCCCCGAAACTACCTCCGATTACGATCGTGAAAAATTACAGGAACGCCTGGCTAAATTAGCCGGCGGTGTCGCTGTTATCCAGGTTGGTGCAGCCACCGAAGTAGAACTGAAGGAACGCAAATACCGCATCGAGGATGCCTTAAACGCTACCCGTGCAGCCGTTGAAGAAGGTATGGTCCCCGGCGGCGGAACCGCTTTAATCAACACCATCTCCAAGGTTGACGAACTCATCGACACCCTGGAAGGCGACGAAAAAACCGGTGCCATGATCATGCGCCGCGCCATCGAAGAACCCGTACGTCAGATCGCTGAAAATGCTGGTCTTGAAGGTTCTGTTATCGTCAATGAACTGCGCAAGAAGGAAGTTGGCATTGGCTTCGACGCTTACAAGGGCGAATACGTCGACATGATCGCCTCTGGTATTGCCGACCCGACAAAGGTTACCCGTACTGCGGTTCAGAACGCTGCCAGCATCTGCTCCATGTTCTTAACCACCGAGGTTGCAGTTGCAGACCTTCCTGAAAAGGACGCTCCGGCCATGCCTCCCATGGGTGGCGGCGGAATGCCGATGATGTAATTGAATACTGAAATTTTGAAGAGCGCTTCGGCGCTCTTTTTTTCTATAGATTTTTGTCAGTTGAATGCAAGAGGATTTTTGAAATAGAAATGTACTGCGTGAAATAGAAAATCTTTTTCGTTTGATGAGTGATTATGATATAAATTTGAAAACTTGACTTATGAATAAAGCGTTAGGGCTGTCTGTTTTGTGGATTCTGCCAGGTTTTTAGATTTACTTCTGAAATTTTATAGGGTATAATATCCAAATATATGAAAATTTTATCGGTATTTATAGAGAACCGAAATAAAATTTATGAATTAGAGGTGAAGATGTGGCTTCTCTACTGAGCGATATCAGAACGAAATACAATACCTTATCAAAAAATCAGAAAGTGATTGCAGATTATATTTTGGAAAATCCTGACTCCACCTCTCTGTTATCCATCACAGAGTTGGCGGGAAAGTGCAGCACCAGCGAGACAACGGTTATGCGCTTTCTTAAAAAACTGGATTATGATTCTTATCAAATTTTCAGAGTACATTTAGCCAAGGAGCTTATTGACAGCCCGAGGGAAACCATCAATGAAGAGGTTTCCGCAGACGATGATACCTCGGCCATCAAGCGTAAGGTTATCGCCCATACAACAACGGCCATAAAAGATCTGGAATATGCGCTGGATCAGGAAACCATCGATCAGGCAGTGGCGCTTATTTTATCCTCCCGGAGAATTTATTTTTTCGGCGTGGGGGCCTCTCTGGCCATCGCCGTAGATGCCACCCATAAATTTGCGAAAATTGGCCTGGATGTCTGTCATTTTCAGGATTCTCATCTCACCAATATCGTCGCTTCGCATATGACGCCGGAGGATTTGATATTTACCATCTCCCACACGGGTGAAAGTATGGAAGTTTTAAATGCAATATCCATTGCTAAAAAACAGGGCGCCAAGGTGATAGCCATGGGCAGCTTTGGAAACTCAACCATGGCTAGGGCTGCAGACGTTTTTCTTTCAAGTTCCACCAATGATAAGCGCTATCATTCTGAAGCCATGGCCTCCAGAATTGTACAGCTGGTCATTGTGGATATTTTATACCTCACGGCTTTTATGCACAATGAGCCGGAGCATTATACCGCCCTCAACGATTCAAGAATAGCTGTATCCCTCAATAAAACATAATAATTTGTCTGAATTTGAATATCAAGTCATATCAGTCCGGAAAATTCCGGGCTTTTTTCTTTTTTGAGACTAGAAAAAAAGTTAAAATGTAGAGAAAAAACGTAATAAATTAACGATATAAAAGTAAAAAATAGATTTAAAAGGATGAAAATCAGTCTAAAAATCTTAAAAAACGTAAAAAAATAACGATAAAACGTTGACAACCTACGGTTTGGGTGTTATACTTAGTTTAAAATTTACGGAATGAAGAAATAAGACGTAAATATTTATCTTTTATAACAATAATCAAGGAGGATTGTGATGAAAGCAGTACGTATGTATAAACCTGGGGACCTTCGTGTGGAGGATGTGCCAAAACCGGAAATGATGCCCGATGAGGCCATGGTTAAGGTTAAGGCTGTTGGTCTTTGCGGATCTGATATCCCAAGAGCGCTGGTATATGGTGCCCATGTCTCACCGATTACCATTGGCCATGAGTTTTCCGGTGAAATCGAAGCGGTTGGTTCTGAGGTCAAAAACTTTAAACCTGGTGATCGTGTTGTAATTCCGCCGTTGATTCCCTGTGACGAATGCGAGTGGTGTAAAAAAGGCATTTACTCCTTATGTGAAAGCTACGACTACTACGGTTCAAGACGTGATGGCGCTTTGGCCCAGTACGTATCTGTTAAGGAATCCAATCTTTTAAAGGTTCCGGATAAGGTTTCCTTTGAGGATGCCGCTACCCTTGATCCCTGTGCAAATGCCTACCATGGATTGTCTCAGGCAGGATTTAAAGAAGGGGACAGCGTTTGTGTTGTAGGAACTGGCCCCATCGGTCTTTTCGCTGCCCAGTATGCTAAGATTTACGGTGCCTCCAAGGTTATCGCTGTGGATGTCTGGGATCAGAAGCTGGATATTGCGAAAAAGGTTGGTGCGGATGTTGTTATCAACTCTATGAAAGAAGATGCTGTAGAAGCTGTTAAAAAAGCTACGGATGGCAAGGGTGCCAACATTGTTATTGACTTTTCCGGTGCACCGGCGGCTCAGAAACAGTGTTTGCTGATGGCTTCAAAAATGGGTAAGGTTGTATTCCTCGGCATTTCCCACAAGGGCTTAGATCTCAGTGAAAAGGAAGTTGATACGCTTATGAGAAGTCAGCTGAGTCTGATTGGCTCCTGGAACTCCTTTACAGCACCCTATCCTGGAAAAGACTGGACCGAATCCTTAAAAGGCTTTGATGAAAAGGGAATGACAGCGAAGGATATCATCAGCCACAGACTTCCTCTGAATGAAGCTCCGGCGGTATTGAAGAAAATTGCTGAAGGTGGCTATTTCTACAACAAGGTAATGTTCTATCCCGATGGTTATGATGGAGAATACGATACAGTCTAATTAAAAAAAGCAAACATATAGGAGAGAGAAAAATGTACGAAGCACAGTATTTTATGGGCGTGGACACGGGTACCCAGAGTGTTCGTGTTGTTGTGGCGGATATCAGCGGCAATATCATTGCCAGTGACGAACAGGTTTACGAAACCTATTATCCTCAGCCGGGCTGGGCAGAACAGAAACCGGCGGATTGGTGGAGCTGTTTTAATAAGGCTCTGGAAAATGTAACCAGTCGTTTATCCATGGGGGTGCGTTACAGCATTAAATCTATCTCGGTGTGTTCGACATCATCGACGGTTTTAGCTGTAGACGAACAGGGGAACCCCATGATGGACGCGATTATGTGGATGGATACTCGGGCAGTCAAGGAAATGGAAGCGATCAATGCTACAGCGGATCCTGTTTTGGAATACTGCGGTGGCGAAGATTCTGTGGAATGGATGATTCCCAAGACACTTTGGATCAAAAACAATAAGCCGGATACCTACAATGGATGCTACAAAATCATTGAACAGCTGGACTGGATGAATTACAAGCTTTGCGGCACCTTTGCAACCTCCATCTGCCAGGCTTCTTGTAAATGGAATTATGTGCCCTGTGAGGGAGGGTGGAACAAGGACTTCTTTACCAAAATCGGCTTGGAAGACTACGAAGAAAAGCTGGTTACCGATGTAAAACGTCTTGGTGAACCCCTGGGCAAAATCGATCACGAGCTGGCTGAAAAATATGACTTGAACCCCGATATTGTCGTTGTTCAAGGGGGAATCGATGCCCATATTGGCATGCTCGGCTTAGGTGTTGCCCGCCCGGGAAAAATGGCTATGATCATGGGGACAAGCTTTGTTCAGCTGGCCTTTGCAGATGCCGAAGAAAAACTGAAATTAGAAGGTATCTGGGGACCCTACAATGAACCGGTTATCCCAGGGGCATGGCTTCTGGAAGGCGGACAGATTTCTGCAGGCTCAATCGTCAAATGGTTCTTAAGAGAATTCGACCTCAATAAAATGGACAACCCCTACGCTTATATGAATGAGCTGGTCGAAAAGATTGAACCGGGCTCCGATGGCTTGGTGGCTCTGGACTTCTTCCAGGGGAACCGTACACCGTATAAAGATCCCAATGCCAAGGGTGTGATCTACGGCTTGACCTTAAGTCATACCAAGGCACATATTTACAGAGCGCTTTTGGAATCTGTAGCTCTGGGTACAAAGAATATCATCGACAATTTTGAAAAACAGGGCTGTCCTGTAGAGGTTATCGTCGGCTGCGGCGGTGTTACCAAGGACGCTACCTGGATGCAGATTATCGCGGATGCCACAGGCAAGCCGATTATTGTAACGGTTGACCCAAGTGCCGGTGCTCTGGGCTGCAGTATCGTTGCTGCGGTCGGATCTGGCGCCTACAAAGATTTTGACGAAGCCAGCCGGGGCATGGTTAAGGAAGCCTATACCGTTACACCAAATCCCGATAATTACGACAAATATCAGAAGGTTTTTGAAACCTACGTGGAATTATATGAAGAATTAAAAGGCACCATGGCCAAATAACAGCAGAGGTATATCATGAATAATCAGGAAATTTTAAGTCATATCGACCACACACTATTAAAGCCCTTCTCAACCTGGGAACAGATTAAACAGATTTGCGATGATGCGATTGAATATAAAACGGCATCCGTTTGTATTCCGCCGTCTTTCGTTAAACCTGTAGCAGAAGCCTACGGCGACAAGCTGACAATTTGTACCGTCATCGGATTCCCTCTTGGCTACAACACCACCGCCGTCAAGGTTTTTGAAGCGAAGGAAGCGGTAAAAGAAGGCGCCAAGGAAATCGATATGGTCATCAACATTGGCGCATTAAAAGATAAAAAATATGACTACGTACAGAATGAAATCGCAGCGATTAAAGAAGCGATTGGCGACAATATTCTCAAGGTCATTGTTGAAACCTGCTTCTTGACAGAAGAAGAAAAAATTAAAATCTGTGAGCTGGTCACTGCAGCTGGGGCAGATTTCATTAAAACATCCACAGGCTTCGGTACTGCAGGTGCTACGAGAGAGGATATTGCACTTTTCAAAGCGCACATTGGTCCCAACGTTAAAATGAAAGCGGCCGGCGGCGTTAAAACCAAGGAAGACTTAGTAGATTTCCTGGAATTAGGCTGTGAGCGTATTGGCACAAGCTCAGCGGTTTCCATGCTTAAAGGCGGAGAAGCCCAGGGCTACTAAAATCAAGTTCATAACAAAGTCAAAGCCATCTGGAGATTGTCCAGATGGCTTTTGTGCGTCGTGGATTCGCAGTTTAAACCCAAGGAGAACTACTCCCCAAACCTCAAACTAACCTCCCCCGAGGAAATAATTTTGTTATCTCCCTCGGCGGTTTTAAGAATTAGAACCCCCTCGGGCGTAAAGCCGGTGCCGATGCCGGTGAGCTCACCGGCGGGACCGGTGAGTCTGACCTCCCGGTTCAGGACCAGCGAGCGCCTTTTATAATCGGTCATCAGCGCCTCTTGGTTTTTAAAGACGTCGGGATCGGTCAGGGTATTGATGATTTCAGCGGCCAGGCGAATATTCAGGCGCTCGGGACTGTGATCAGCAAAAAGGGCGCCGGCGCGGCTCTGGATATCCTCGGGGAAGCCCTCCGAGGGCCTTTGGAGATTGATGCCGATGCCCACAACGATGTAATCGATGGTGCCTGTTTCAAAATCGGCGGCGGCCTCTGTCAAAATGCCGCAGACCTTGCGGCCTTCGTGGTAGAGGTCGTTGACCCATTTGATTTTGAGGTCGAGGTTGGCAACCTTTTTTACAATTTGACACAGGAGCGTACCCACGGCGGCGGTGATGTACAGGGATTGATTGGTGAGCAGGGCGGGTCTTAAAATAAGGCTTAAGTAGAGGCCGGAATTTTTTGGAGAGTAAAAGCTTCGGCCCAGACGTCCGCGGCCAGCGCTTTGTTCTCGGGCAATCACGGTCGTTCCGTGGGGGGCACCTTCCTGGGCCAAACGTTTCGCTTGGGTGTTGGTGGAGGGGAGGGTATCGAAAACCTGGATTCCCTCGCCTACAGTGGGATCCTTAATTAAAGGCAGCAGCGCCTCCCTGGAAAGCAGGCTGCTGTCCTCGGCCAGCCGGTAGCCCACATTGGTTTTGGCGTCGATGGCGTAGCCCTCGGCCCGCAGGCTGCGAATGATTTTCCAGATACCGCTTCGGGACAATCCCAGCGCATTGGCCAGCTGTTCTCCGGATAGGTAGTCGCCTCGGTGCAGCTCCAATAACCTTAAAACTTTAGATCGAGATTTCATGTCATGCCCTCCCTTGTGTAGTAATGCTATTATAAAAGAAAGCGGGAAAGGGGTCAAATCGTCAAAAAATTACCCTTAAGGTGATTTTTATAGGAAAAATCAGCGGCGGCACCTTTAAAAAGGTAATATTTTTTTCTGCGGAGGCCTTTGGCAGTATTAAAGCTTGTTCATGGATTTCATGGAAAAATTTGACAATAAATAAGAATGAGTGCAAACTAAAAGTCGATTTTATGCTGATTCTAGACAAAAAAATCTAAAATCTCAAAAAATAGGTTAAAAAAGTGCAGGTTTATGCTATAATATTATTCAAATAGACAGCAGAAAATGCGAGCGTTCGGGGGTTGTTTTAAACTCCCGCTATTTGACTGCGAGTTGATGAGATAAGGGGTTGTCGCAAAATGAGAGTCTTAATGAAGATTACGGATATTATCGATGTAGACGTCCTGCAAAAAATTCAGGATTCCTTTTCTGATGCGACGGGCTTTGCAACGATAACGGTCGACTACAAGGGAAATCCCATCACAAAGTACAGTAACTTTTCCGGCTATTGTACCAAGGTGCGGGAGGATAACAGATGTCTGGAATGCTGCTATCGCTCCGATGCCCACGGTGGTATTGAGTCGGCGCGTTCAGGCAAGCCTTCAATATATATATGTCACGGCGGCCTTGTGGATTTGGCCGTGCCGATTATGGTCAAGGGCAACTACCTCGGCGCCATCATGTCGGGGCAGGTGCGTATCGACGAGGAGGGAATGAAGAATTTGCCTCTGGGATCGGTGTCCGAATTGACGGATTTTTCCAATAATGAGAACAGCGAAGAGCTCGAGGAGCTCTACGATAAAACCCTGGTCACCAGCCTGAAGCAGGTTCATGCGGCGGCGGATCTTTTATACACCATCGCCAATTATCTGGTGGAAAAGCAGATGATTCACATCATGCAGGAGGAGCTGCACAACAAAAATTTAGAGCTCATGGAGGAGGTTAAGCTTCGAAGTGAGGTTGAGGCGGCCCTTAAGGAGGCGGATCTCAAGGCCCTCCAGGCTCAGATCAATCCGCACTTCCTGTTCAATGTCCTCAACACCATTGGGCGGCTGGCGCTTTTGGAAAATGCCGAGAAGACCCAGGAAATGATCTACGCCTTTTCGGATATGATGCGTTATACCTTAAAGAAGGAAAATTCAAATATCGTTTCTTTAAAAGAAGAGATCGAGCATGTGAAGAATTATCTGTCCATCCAAAAAATGCGCCTGGGAGATCGCCTGGAATATCATATTCACCTGGAAGAGGATGCCGAGGAAACCATGTGTCCCTTTATGACGGTGCAGCCCTTTGTGGAAAATGCCATCAACCACGCCATCGAGCCCAATGTGGCGGGCGGTAAAATCACCATCACGGCTGAAATGCAAAATGAGCTGACAATGATTCACATCATCGACGATGGCAAGGGTATCAAGCGGGAGCTCATCGACAGGATTTTGGACGGAACCTATGAGTCCAGTCCGGAGACCGGCGACAAGAACACCGGCATTGGCATCAACAATGCCAATAAACGGCTCCAGTACTATTACGGCGCCGAGTACGGCGTCGCCATCGAGAGTGACCTGGGCCACGGCACAGACGTGCTGATCAAAATACCTCGCAAAGCGTTATTAGGGAGAGGATTAGATGTATAAATTATTTATCGTCGAAGACGAACATTTGGAAATAGAGGCCATTGAGCTCATACTCAAGCAATGCGCCAAAAATATCACGGTGGTGGGGAAGGCCTCCTCGGGCCGGATCGCCCTGGAGGAAATCCGTCGCCTCGATCCGGATATCATCCTCATGGATATCAATATTCCGGAAATCAACGGCATTGACGTGCTCAGGGCAGTTAAAAAGGAAGATCAGGAGAAGAAGGTAATTCTGATTACGGCCTTCAACGAATTTGATTTTGCCCACCAGGCCATCAAAGCCCGGGTGGACGACTTCTTGCTCAAGCCCATTCGGCCCAAGCAGCTGATGGAGTCCATCAACATGGTTATCTCCACGCTAAAGGCCAACGCAAAGAATAAATTCGACGAAAAGATGAGCGAAGTTATTTTTGCGGTGGTTCAGAAGAAGTACAGCGATACCCGGACTATTTTGTCTGAGTATCTGGACATGCTCTATGATTATTACGGCTATGATCTCATGGCGATTCAAAACGAGATCCAGCATTTTATGGAGGAACTAAACATCGTCTCCATGGATACCTGTGAGTACGATATCAAGAGTCCTCTAAGACTCAAAAACAATCAGCAGTTTGTCACCTCCTATAAAAACCGTTACGATCTTAAGGTCGAGATCATGAAGGTCATTGACAAAATTTTCGATCACCTCATGGACAACCGCGACAACAGAAAGAATAATATTGAGGATATTTTAAATTATATCGACCGCAATTGTCACAAGGATATCTCCCTGGATCAGGTCGGGGAGTACGCCAATATGAGCTCCTACTATTTAAGTAAGATTTTCAAAAAGGAGACCGGCGTCAATTTTGTCACCTACCTCACCGAGAGAAAAATTGAGATTGCCAAGGACATGCTGATCAACACCGATGTGCCCATCATCAACATTGCCCTGGATTTGTCCTACCACGAGCCCAATTATTTCAGTAAGGTTTTTAAAAAGAGCACGGGCATGACGCCGACGGAATATCGCCGGCACAAAAAAAACGACAAGGATGTCGATAAAACCGAGGAGCTTCAGAGCGCCGGAAAATAAAAATACAGAGCGTCCGCCGGGGTGTGCAGCACCAGGCGGGCGCTTTTTGCGTTCAAAACTGAAAAATATTAAGGAAACGCTCTGACAAAAAGAAAAAAATTCCATGCCACATCGAAATATTCATCTTGAGATGGCAAAAATATCTCTAAATTAGACAAAAAACAATATGAGATTGTTTAAGAAATGTCAAAATTCCCCGATTCTGAAAACCATTTCCAGAAGATCAGATCTGGAAAGTAGATTTTTATAAGAAGATCGCAAGTAATTACCCTGGGGGGTAGATTAAAATAATAACAGTAAATATTATCAAACCAAGGAGGATAAAGCTTATGACAAATGAAGCTTTAGGCATGATTGAAACCAAAGGTCTCGTTGGCTGTATTGAAGCTGCCGATGCCATGGTAAAATCTGCGAACGTTGTATTAACAGGCTACGAAAAAATCGGTTCTGGTTTAGTAACCGTTATGGTTCGTGGTGATGTTGGTGCTGTTAAAGCAGCCGTTGATGCTGGTGCAGCTGCAGCTGACAAGGTAGGTCAGGTTGTTTCTGTACACGTTATCCCGAGACCACACCAGGATGTGGAAAAAATGTTACCGAGCTTTTAATCTAAGATAAACGGAGGTGTAGATTAATGAAAGACGATTTAATGAACAAATTAATGGAAGAAGTCATGAAAAAAATGGACGAAGTTGAAGAAACAGGTACCTGCGCTGCTGCGACTGGTGTTTGTGGCTTAACTGAATTCGTTGGTACCGCCATCGGCGATACAATTGGCTTCGTTATTGCTAACGTTGACTCTCAGTTACACGAAGCTATGAAGATCGATCCTAAATACAGATCTATCGGTATTTTATCTGCCCGTACTGGTGCTGGTCCGCAGGTTTTCGCTGCTGACGAAGCTGTTAAGGCTACCAATACTGAAGTTGTTTCCTGCGAATTCGCAAGAGATACCAAGGGTGGCGCTGGTCACGGTTCTTTAATTATCTTCGGTGCTGAAGACGTATCCGATGCTAAGCGTGCGGTAGAAGTTGCTCTGAACGACCTGAACAGAACCTTCGGTGATGTATACGGCAACGACGCTGGTCACCTGGAATTCCAGTACACAGCTAGAGCTTCCTTCGCCTGCAACATGGTATTAGGCGCTCCCATCGGCAAAGCCTTCGGTATCGTTGTTGGTGGTCCCGCTGGTATCGGCGTATTAATGGCTGATGCTGCTCTGAAGGCTGCTAACGTAGAATTAGTTGGTTACGCTTCACCTGACAATGGTGGCACACAGTACTCCAACGAGTCCATGATTTTCTTCTCCGGCGACGCTGGTGCGGTTCGTCAGGCTATTTACGCTGCTAGAGAAGTTGGTAAACCGGCTCTGGAAGCCATGGCTGGTCCGGCTCCTTCTGCTACAACTCCTTACATCTAAGAAGTTATATCGCGCAATAGTCAAAAAATAGAGGAGGAATATGACTAATGAGATCAAAAAGATTTGAAGCATTAGCAAATCGTCCGGTTAAAAAGGACGGTTTCGTAAAAGAATGGCCTGAAGTAGGTCTGATTGCAATGAACAACCCCGGAGACCCTACTCCGAGTTTAACCATTGAAAACGGCGTTGTCGTTGAAATGGACGGCAAGACAAGAGCTGAATTCGACATGCTCGACACCTTCATTGCCAACTACGCCATTCGCTTAGAAAAAGCTGAAGAATACATGAAGATGGATTCTTTAGATATCGCCCGTATGCTGTGCGACATCAATGTTCCCAGAGCTACCGTTGTAGATATCACAACCTCCATTACTCCTGCGAAGATCACAGAAGTACTGGGCAAAATGACAGTTCTGGAAATGATGATGGCTCAGACAAAAATGCGTGCCCGCCTGATGCCTTCTAACCAGTGTCACGTTACCAACGTAAAAGACAACATGGTTCAGATCGCTGCTGACGCTGCTGAAGCTGCTATCCGTGGTTTCGACGAAATGGAAACAACCGTCGGTATCGCACGTTACGCACCTTTCAACGCTTTAGCTATCATGGTTGGCGCCAACGTAGGTCGTCCCGGTATCTTAACACAGTGTGCTGTTGAAGAAGCCACCGAACTCGACCTGGGTATGAAGGGCTACACCGCTTACGCTGAAACCATTTCTGTATACGGTACAGAACCGGTATTCATGGACGGCGATGACACTCCCTACTCCAAAGCTTTCTTAGCTTCCTGCTACGCTTCCCGTGGTCTGAAGATGCGTTTCACCTCCGGTTCCGGTTCTGAAGTTCAGATGGGTTACGCCGAAGGTAAATCCATGTTATACCTCGAAGCTCGCTGCTTATACATCACCAAGGGTGCTGGTGTACAGGGTACTCAGAATGGTTCTGTTTCCTGTATCGGTGTTCCCGCTGGTGTACCTGGCGGTATCCGCGAAGTCCTCGCAGAAAACCTGCTGGCAGCCTGCTTAGACCTCGAATGTGCTTCTTCCAACGACCAGACCTTCACCCACTCTGACCTGCGTCGTGTTGCCCGTTCCTTAATGCAGATGGTTCCTGGTACAGACTATATCTGTTCTGGTTACTCCTCTACACCGAACTACGACAACATGTTCGCTGGCTCCAACTGGGATGCTGAAGACTACGATGACTGGAACGTAATCCAGCGTGACCTTAAGATCGACGCCGGCTTACAGCCTGTAACCGAAGACGCCCTTGTAGAAGTTCGTGCCAAAGCTGCCCGTGCTATGCAGGTTATCTTCCGTGAATTAGGCTTACCTGAAATCACCGACGAAGAAGTTGAAGCAGCTACCTACGCCAACGGTTCTCAGGATATGCCCGACCGTGACGTTGTTGCTGACCTGAAAGCAGCCGAAGAATTAGTAAACCGCGCTACTGCTGTAGACTTTGTTAAGGCTCTGGATCGCGGCGGCATGAGAGATGTTGCTGAATCTATCTTCAACATTCAGTTACAGAAATGTGCCGGTGACTACTTACACACCGCCTCTAAGTTAACATCTGACTGGGAAGTTGTTTCTGCTGTAAACTACAAGAACGACTACCACGGACCGATGACTGGTTATGTTATCAGTGACGAAAGATGGAAACAGATGAGCGATATTCCGTGGGCTGTTGACCCAGCCACCATTTAAGGAAAGGGGTGTAGTAGAATGGCTATCAATGAACAAATGTTAAAAAGTATCATCGAAGATGTTTTGAATGAAATGACCGGCGCCGCTCCTGCTACTGAAGCTGCTCCTGCTGCTTCCGCTGCAGCTGCTGCTGGCTCTGTTGAATTAACTCCCGTAGGCGAAGTTAAACAGGGTACTGCTGCCGATGAAGTATTAATCGGTTTAGCTCCGGCGTTTGCTGAATTCCAGACAGAAAATATCGTTGGTGTTCCCCACGATAAGATCTTAAAGGAAATCATCGCCGGCATCGAAGAAGAAGGCTTAAAGGCCCGTGTAATCAAAGTATACAGAAGCTCCGACGTTGCTGTATGCGGTCATGACGCTGCTGAATTAAGTGGTTCTGGCGTTGCTGTTGGCTTACAGTCCAAGGGTACTGCCTTAATCCACCAGAAGGATTTACCGCAGCTGTCTAACCTGGAATTATTCTCCCAGGCTCCCCTGATCGACCTGGAAACCTACCGTGCTATCGGTAAGAATGCTGCTAAGTACGCCAAGGGTGAAAGCCCGGCGCCTGTACCGGTTCGCAACGACCAGATGGCTCGTCCTGCTTACCAGGCTAAGGCTGCTCTGTTACACATCAAAGAAACAGAACACGTAGTTAACGGTAAAAAACCGGTTGAAATGAAAGTTACATTCAAATAGGAGGTGGAGAGAATGACTCAGGAACAAATGTTAGAACAGATCGTTAAACAAGTTATGGCTTCTATGTCA
>JAUNGS010000018.1:0-9543 GCA_030524435.1 Eubacterium sp. | reverse complement strand
ACTGCAGCTCCTGCAACTGCTTGCTGCGGAGATAAAGTAACAGAAGCAGATTATCCGATTGGTGACAAAAGACCAGAATTAATCATTTCTGCGACTGGCAAACAGTACAAGGAATTAACCTTAGATAAATTACTGGCTGGTCAGTTAACCGCTGAAGATTTAAGAATCAGACCGGAAACTCTGGAATTACAGGCTCAGGTTGCTGAATCTGTACACCGTGACGCATTCGCAGGCAACTTAAGAAGAGCTGCTGAATTAATCGCTGTTCCAGATGCTCGTTTACTTGAAATCTACAACGCTTTAAGACCTTACAAATCTACTAAGGAAGAGCTGTTGGCCATCGCTGACGAATTAAAGACACAGTACAACGCTCCGATTTCTGCTGCTTTAGTAGCTGAAGCCGCTGACGTTTACTACGTAAGAAAGAGATCTAAGGAATTCAAGTAAATCTCTGAGATCTCATACATTTTGGAGGAAACGATATGATTATTGCAGGTATTGATATTGGTAATGCCAGCACAGAGACGGCATTAGCACGTTATACCGACGGAAAACCCGAGTTCCTTTCCAGCGGTATCGTAGGTACAACTGGTATGAAGGGAACGCGTCAAAATATTCATGGAGTTTTCGCCTCATTAAAACAAGCCCTTGATAAGGCCAGCCTGACGGTTGAAGATGTCGATTTGATCCGTATCAATGAAGCTGCTCCCGTAATCGGTGATGTAGCCATGGAGACAATCACAGAGACAATTATTACAGAATCCACCATGATCGGTCACAATCCTTCCACTCCGGGAGGATTGGGGACCGGTGTTGGTGTGACCGTAAACATTAGGGATATTAATAATGTGGCCAAGGGTGACTCTGTCATCGTCATCATTCCCAAGGAAGTTGACTTTGAAAGCTCATCCCGCATTATTAATGCTGCCGTTGAAAACGGCATTTTTGTAAATGGTGCCATTGTCCAGCGTGATGATGGCGTTTTAATTAACAACCGTTTAAACAAGGTTATCCCCATTGTCGACGAAGTCTCCCTCATTGACAAGGTGCCGGTGGGCATGCGCGCGGCGGTTGAGGTCGCAGCGCCGGGTGCTGTTGTAGAACAGCTGTCCAACCCCTACGGCATTGCCACAGTTTTCGATTTATCTTCAGATGAAACCAAACAGGTTGTACCCGTCTCAAGAGCGCTGATCGGTAACCGTTCCGCCGTTGTTATCAAAACACCTGCCGGGGATGTTAAAGAACGCAAGATCCCAGCTGGTAAAATCATCATTCAGGGTGAACACAAAAAAGCCGAAGTGAATGTTGATGAAGGTGCGGAAGTCATCATGAACGCTATCAGAAGCGTAGCGCCCGTTGAAGACGTTAAGGGTGAAGCAGGAACAAATGCAGGCGGTATGCTTGAAAAGGTGAGACAGGTTATGTCAAACCTCACAGAACAGTTACCGCAGAATATCAAAATTCAGGATTTACTGGCCGTCGATACCTTTGTGCCGCAGACTGTAAAGGGCGGTATGGCTGAAGAGTTCTCAATGGAAAATGCCGTTGGGATCGCAGCGATGGTTAAGGCCGATAAATTACAGATGAATATGATCGCTGAAGAGCTTGAAAAAGAACTCGGTGTCAAGGTTGAGGTAGGTGGTGTGGAAGCCGATATGGCAATCCGCGGCGCCCTCACAACACCGGGGAGCAACAAGCCTCTGGCCATCATCGATATGGGAGCAGGTTCCACAGATGCTGCGATTATTAATCGTGCAGGCGAAATTCATTCAATCCATTTGGCCGGTGCGGGTAACATGGTTACCATGCTCATCGGTTCTGAATTAGGTTTTGATGATATGGGTCTCCCAGAAGACATTAAAAAATATCCATTAGCCAAGGTCGAAAGCTTATTCCATATTCGTCATGAAGATGGAACTGTTCAGTTTTTTGACAAGCCCTTGGATCCGAGAACCTTTGCCCGTGTAGTCATTCTGACTCCGGATGGCATGGTTCCGATTCCAGGTAATCACTCATTGGAAAAAATCAGAGCGGTACGCCGCGATGCGAAGACCAAGGTTTTCGTCATCAACGCCATCAGATCGCTGGAACGGGTCAGCCCCACAGGCAATGTAAGAGACATTGAGTTTGTTACATTGGTAGGGGGATCTGCCCTCGACTTTGAAATTCCGCAGCTGGTTACCGATGCTCTGTCTAAATACAGTATTGTTGCCGGCAGGGCGAACATCAGGGGAGTGGAAGGACCCAGAAATGCAGTTGCCACTGGCTTAGTGCTTGCGTACGGCGAGGGTGAATAGCATGAACGTGAACTTTGAAGCTCCGAAACCTGAAATCAAGGTTTATTATAATAAAAATTCTGTCAACAAAAGCATTGTAACACAAGTTCTTCTTGGTATAGAGGAAGAGGGCTTGCCCTATTCATTGGTTGAAAAGGACAGCAGCAACGGCGGTGAAATGGCTTATAAAGCCGCCGAAGCTTCCCATTTAGGCGTAGGCATCGGCATTGGCGATACGGAGATCGTGCTTCAGTACATCAAGCTGAAGGAAAACGAGCCTCTTTTCAGAATTCCGATTAAGGATGATGAAACAACGTTGAGAGCCATCGGAGCAAATGCTGCCAGACTTGTAAAACGCATGCCTTTTAAAGACATCGGCAATGCCGCTAAGTAAGGGGGGATTTATTTGCGTCAAGCATTAGGATTGATTGAAGCCATTGGTTTGGCGACGGCCATCGAAGCAACAGATGCCGCGGTCAAATCGGCGAATGTCGAACTGCTTGGTTTGGAACCCTGTAAAGGCGACGGAATGCACACCATCAAGGTCGTTGGCGATGTTGGTGCTGTCAAGGCAGCCTGTGAGGCAGCCTCGGTGGCCTGCGCCAAGGGACGGGGTGTGTTCAGTGTGAAGGTTATTGCAAGACCGGCCGATGGCCTGGCTCCGATGATCTACAACAATCAGACCCTGGGCTTTGATCCCGAACGGGATCGCGATCGCATGGAAGTCGATACCTATTGGGAATTCGGCAAATACGATCAGAAAAAACCCACAAGGGCTGTAATGAAAACATTGAAGACTGTCTCCGAAGCAGAGGAAAGCGAAGTCCAGGAAGATTCGACTGAAGAATAGATAAACCCTTGCGAGTAAACAATATTTGAAAAGGTATAATCGCATGAATGAATTAGAGAAACAAGTAATAGAGCAAATTGTTATCAACACCGTCAAGAAGTTGATTGCAGAAAAAGATGCTCCAAATCGCGTGCCTCTGGGTGTATCCAACAAGCATCTTCACCTGACACAGGAACATGTCGAAATCCTTTTTGGGAAGGGACATCACCTGACAGAGCTGAAGCCGGTAAAACAGCCGGGTCAGTTTGCCTGTGAAGAATGTGTAAAGATTATCGGACCCAAGGGAGAATTCCCGAAGGTCAGAGTCCTGGGACCCGCGAGAAAAGAAACTCAGATCGAGCTCTCTCTGACAGATGCGCGTACGTTGGGTGTCAATGTACCCATTCGCGAATCTGGCAAACTGGAGGGCACGCCGGGTCTGATTTTGGAAGGTCCTGCCGGCCGCGTAGAGCTGGATCACGGCGCCATTGCGGCGCTGCGTCACATCCACATGACACCGGAAATCGCTGAACAGCTGAATTTAAAAGACGGTGACTGTGTGGGCGTTGAAACCAGCGGCCTGAGACCGACATTGTTCCGAGATGTATTAGTCCGTGTATCTCCCAACTATGCTTATGAAATGCATATTGATACCGACGAAGCAAATGCAGCGGGACTGAAAAACAATGACATACTTAAAATAGTTAAAAAACAGGAGAAATAATGGACTGGAAAAGCGGTAATGATACGATCTTAGAATTTAATGAACTGATAAAGTCCAAGCGGGCCAACCCCTACCAGGGAAACCTGAAGGTTGGCGTCGACTTGGGAACCGCAAATATTGTGGTCGCAGTTGTTGATGAAAATAATCGGCCGGTGGCAGGCGCAACCCAAGGCGCCCGCGTCGTCAGAGACGGCATCGTCGTCGATTATTTGGGAGCGGTCAGTATCGTGAAAAAGCTTAAGGCTGAGGTGGAGCAGATCATCGGCGTGGATTTAACCTACGCCAATGCTGCGACAGCCATTCCTCCGGGAATTATGGACGGCAATACGAAAATTATTTCAAATGTTGTGGACTCGGCGGATTTTGTCGTCACCAATGTCGTAGACGAACCGACGGCGGCCGCAACGGTGCTGGGAATCCAGAACGGTGCGGTTGTAGACGTCGGCGGCGGTACGACGGGGATCAGTATCCTCAAGGACGGCGAGGTCATTTTCACCGCAGACGAAGCCACCGGCGGCACCCACATGAGCCTAGTTTTGGCTGGGGCGATGCACCTGAGCTTTGAAGAGGCGGAGGAAATGAAGAAGCACGAGAGTCAGCAGAAAATTTTCCCGGTCATTAAGCCCGTGGTGGAAAAAATGGCGTCCATCGTCCATCGTTTTATCCAGGGGTATGATGTCGATACGATTTATGTCGTCGGCGGTGCCTGTGTCTTTGACAAATTCGAAGAGGTCTTCGAAAAAGAGATTGGCATTAAAACAATCAAACCCGTAGAACCTTTGCTGGTAACTCCATTAGGGATAGCCTTTAATTGTCAAAGGTAAGAAATGTGGTGATATAGTTTGGACATGAAAGAATTGATAAACAGTGAAGGCTTCATGGATCTTTTGATTCAGCAGATCGTCGACGAGGTGATCCGCAGAATTAAAAATCAGCCCAAGAAAGCGCTGGCAGTATTCTCCGGCGCGGCCATCGGGTTTTCAGAAGCGATGGATTCACTGAAAAAATTGAGAGATGACGGTTGGCAATTAAAGGTTTTTCTTTCAGATGAAGCCATGCACGTGCTGACACCGAGTTATATCCAGGAAACCCTGGGGCTTGACGTCATCTACAGCAGTGGATCCAATGTACCTCAAAGGGAGCTGTACGGTGAGGTCGATCAGATTATTCTGGCGGCAACCACCATGAACACCGCTGCAAAAATAGCCCATGGCATCTGTGACAATGAAATGCTCACAATCATCAACCACGGGTTACTGGCGGGAACCCCCTGCATCTGTGCTATTGACGGTGCATGTCCGGATAATGCGGTTCGGGCGCAGCTCGGAATGGGCCACGGCTCCGAAGGCTACCGCAAACTTTTAAGATCCAATTTAAGCGCGTTGAAAGATTTTGGTATTAAGCTTGTAAGTGCGGCGGAGCTGTACGACGGCTGTACCGGAAAAACGCTGGAAGCAAAGCTTAAAGAGACACAGCCCTCGGCTGCGGATCCCTTTGCTCCTGATGACGGCATGATTGCCAAGAAAATCATCAGCCGCGGCGATGTGCTGCTGCACAGAGGCGCAAAGGTCATCAGAGTGCCGGAAGGTGCCATCGTTACAGAATACGCCAAAGAAGCGATCAACAGTCTTGGCCTGCGCTTGGAAAGGATATAAGGTGACGTGAATGCACTTAGCAAAAGTTGTAGGGAATGTGGTTTCAACCCAGAAGGACTCAAACCTTGTGGGCTGTAAACTGCTCATTATCAAAAAAATCAATGAAAGCGGCGAATTTGAAAAATATTCAAGCCAGTCGACAGCCATCGCCGTCGACTCTGTAGGCGCCGGTATCGGTGAGACGGTGATCGTCACCACCGGGAGTACCGCGCGTTACGTCTACGGTGACAAGCTGGCGCCGCTGGATATGACAATCGTTGGAATTGTTGACGAAATTCAAATAGTTTAGTGAGGTAATATTATGCCAAATGTCTACACGCGTGGCGGCGACAAGGGCGAAACCGGTTTATTCGGCGGTGCCCGGGCTGCCAAGGACGATATAAGGGTGGAAGCCTACGGCACAATGGATGAGGCGAACTCAGCCATTGGTGTGGCCTACGCTGCCTCCGAAGACAATGACATTCGCGAAATCCTCCATCATGTACAGCAGAGAATTTTTGTTCTGGGCGCAGAGCTGGCCAGCGATGAAAAGGGTAAGGAGATGCTGCAGGACGCCATCAGTCAGGCGGACATCGACTATATGGAAAGTCATATGGACCACTACCTGAAGATCATCGGTCCCCAGAGGGAATTTATTATCCCCGGGAAAAACCAGCCCTCTGCGGCACTGCATCTTGCCCGGACCGTCGTCAGACGCGGCGAGCGCAGAATTGTAGAGTACGCCCACAAAGATGAAGTACGTCCTGAGCTGATTAAGTTTGCAAATCGCCTTTCCGATTTGCTCTTTGTCCTCGCCAGAACCGAGGAATACAATGCGACAGTGAAGGAAGTAGTAAGCAAGGTCATTGAACAAACAAAAGCGGCAGATGTACCTTCACAGGAAGAAACGTCTTCTGACAGCAAGGGCAGTCTCTTGACCCTTGCCAAGCGCATGGGCGCAGCAGCCCGGGTTAAGGCCGAGGCGATCCAGGTGCCCATTGTGTTTTCTGTGGTTGACGCCGGAGGCAATCTTGCGTATTTTGAACGCATGGAGGACTCCCTGCTGGCCAGCATCGATATTTCAGTGAACAAGGCCTACACGGCCAACTCCCTGAAGATGCCGACCCACAAGGTCACAGATCTGGCAAAGGAAGACGGCGCGCTTTTTGGAATCCAGTTCACCAATGAAGGCCGGATGGTCACCTTTGGCGGCGGATATCCCCTCTTCGTTGACGGAGAGCTGATCGGTGCCATCGGCGTCAGCGGCGGCACGGCAGATCAGGATATGGCAATTGCTGAAAGTGCATTAGCTATTTTATAAACACAGAAATTTTGGAGGAGATGCAATATGAGCATTGATACAAATAGCATTGAATATATTGTGAAAAAAGTAATGGATCAGATCGACTTTGCTGAAGAAGCCGGTGTTCCGGTTGTCGACGGCAAGGACGGTGTTTTCCAGACAATGGACGCTGCAATCGAAGCGGCGGCCGCAGCTCAGAAGGAGTACATGAAACAGCCTCTGGCACTGCGCCGCAAAATGATCGCAGCAATGCGTGAAGTTATGCTGAAGAAGGAAAACGTAGAAACCATCTGCAGCATGATCATCGAAGAATCTGAAATGGGTAACTACGAAGACAAGCTGACCAAGCATCGTTTAGCTGCCACTGGTACCCCGGGCGTTGAAGATCTGGTTACAGAAGCCTGGGCTGGTGACGACGGCTGCACACTGCTTGAGTTATCTCCCTTCGGCGTTATCGGTGCCATCACACCGACCACAAACCCGAACGAAACCATCATCAACAACAGTATCGGTATGTTAGCTGCCGGTAATGCAGTTGTTTTCTCTCCCCACCCGAAGGCTTTAAAGACCAGCTTCTTATGCATCAAGCTGTTAAACGAAGCTATCGTCTCCGTCGGCGGTCCGAGAAACCTCATCGTTACCTGTGCTAATCCGACCATTGAAGCTGCCAACGAAATGATGGTTCATCCGAAGATCAAAATGTTAGTAGCCACCGGTGGTCCTGGCGTTGTCAAGGCTGTTCTGTCCAGCGGCAAAAAAGCCATTGGCGCCGGCGCCGGCAACCCGCCTGCACTGGTTGACGAAACTGCCGATATCGAAAAAGCTGGTAAGGACATCATCGACGGCTGCTGCTTCGACAACAACCTGCCCTGTATCGCAGAAAAGGAAGTTGTCGTTGTAGACCAGGTTGCTGACTACCTGATTTTCAACATGAAAAAACACGGCGCTTTTGAAATCACCGACAAGAAAGTCATCGACGCTCTGGCCGATATGGTTTGCCCCGAAGGCCGCTTAAGCCGTGACTTTGTAGGTAAATCTGCTAAGTACATCGCCAAGGCTGCTGGTATCGATGTTCCCGAAGATACCCGTGTACTGATCATGGAAACCTCCAAGGATCACCTGCTGGCCGTTGAAGAGCTGATGATGCCGATTCTGCCGATTATCCGCGTTGCCAATGTTGACGAAGGTATCGACGTTGCCGTTGAACTGGAACACGGCAACAGACACACCGCCATCATGCATTCCAAGAATGTAGATAAGTTAACAGAAATGGCCAAGAGAATTCAGACAACTATTTTTGTTAAGAATGGTCCTTCCTACGCTGGTCTGGGTGTTGGCGGCGAAGGTTATCCGACCTTTACCATTGCCGGACCGACAGGTGAAGGCTTAACATCTGCAAAATCCTTCGCAAGAAGAAGAAGATGTGTACTCGTCGGAGGATTTGATATTAAATAACAATAACAGGGGTGTTGCTCATGAGCACAAATTTAGTTGAAGTTGTCAAGAGTGCTGGTATCATCGGCGCCGGCGGTGCCGGGTTTCCAACACATGTAAAGATTGACGCTGAGGTTGACACGGTTATTGTCAACGGTGCTGAATGCGAACCTTTGTTAAGAGTAGATCAACAATTAATGGCCGAGAGAGCGCACCACATGCTGGCTGCGCTCCAGGCCGTTATGGATCATACAAAGGCAAAGGAAGGCATTGTCGGTTTGAAGAAGAAATACGTACCGGCAATCGGCGCTTTGAGACAGGAGCTGCCCAACTTCCCGAAGATCAAACTTCATATTATGAATAACTTTTATCCGGCAGGGGATGAACAGACTCTGGTTTACGAAACGACCCAGAGGATTGTTCCAGAGGGAGGAATTCCATTAAATGTTGGAACTTTAGTCATAAATGTAGAGACATTGCTCAATATTTATGATATAATGGTTGAGAACAAACCTGTTGTGGATAAATATATTACACTTACGGGTGCTGTTCGCAATAGAATCACGGTTAAGGTTCCCTTGGGAATCACAGTCCGTGAAGCACTTGAACTGGCGGGCGGTCCCACCATCTCAGACTTTGTCGTTATCAATGGCGGTCCCATGATGGGTAAGATTGTCGATGTGGACTCCTATATCACAAAGACAACAAAGGGATTGATCGTTCTGCCCAAGGATCATTCGCTAATTCGCTCAAAAACACGCAGCGTCAGCGACATGATGAAGATGGCAGGCATGGCCTGTATGCAGTGCAGCTTATGTACAGAGGTATGTCCGAGACATGCGCTGGGACACAATCTCGAACCCCATAAGCTGATGCGTATGGCTGCCTACGGTTCAACTTGTGATCAGACCACTCAAGCTACAAATGCTTTTCTATGCTGTGAATGTGGCTTATGTCAATATGCGTGTGTTATGGATCTCCAGCCTTGGAAATTCAATATCACACTCAAGAAAGAATTGGCAAGCAAAGGCATTAAAAACCCGCATCACAACAAACCCGAACAGGCCGATCGTTTCAGATCAGCAAAACAGTTCAATGTCCATCGCTTAATTTCTCGTCTGGGTCTGGATGAATTTGATCAGCCAGCGCCTATGGTGGAATGCGATAAGACATTTGCAGAGGTTACCATTCAGCTGTCTCAGCACATTGGTGCCCCGGCTCAGGCTGTTGTCAATGTCGGCGATGTTGTTGAAAAGGGAACCCTCATCGGTGAAATTCCGGAGGGAAGCCTTGGTGCGCGAATTTTTTCAAGCATCGATGGCAAAGTAACAGCCATCGAAGAT
>JAUNGS010000082.1 GCA_030524435.1 Eubacterium sp. | reverse complement strand
CGTCCTTGCTGTTGAAGGCCACCACATGGGGCAGCAGAATGGCGTTGGCCAGACCGTGGGGGATGTGGAACATCCCGCCCAGATTGTGGGCGATGCCGTGGTTGATGCCCAGGCCTGCCTTATTGAAGGCCATGCCCGCCATGGTGGAGGCCACCTGCATCTGCTCGCGGTGATGGGTGTTTTCCGGATTTTCGTAGGTGATGACCAGGGATTCTCGGATGATCTGAACGGCTTTTTCGGCGAAGCAGTCGGAGAAATTATCGTGATCTTTGGCCACGTAGGCTTCCAGGGCGTGGGTTAACACGTCGATGCCGGTGTTGGCTACCAAGGGCTTGGGCACGCTCAGGGTGAAGTCAGGGTTCAAAAGTGAAACTGACGGAAGCATCCTGGGATCGGCGAAGAGGTGCTTAACCTTGGCCTGAAGATCGGTGATCACCGTGGCGGCGGTGGCGTCGGAGCCGGTGCCGCTGGTGGTGGGAATGGCGATGAATTCGTAGTTCTTGCCGGTCTGCTCCGAGGTGAAGATTAAAATGGCCTTGGCTGCATCGATGGCGGAGCCGCCGCCGAAGGCGACAACCACGTCAAAATCCTTGGCCAGCATCCGCTTCATGCCTGCGGCAACCTCTTCCAGCGGCGGATCGGGGACCACGTCGGTGAAAAGCTCAACGTCGTTGGAGTCGTCGATTTCCTTGAGGATTAATGACAGGGCCTTGTTTTCCACGAGAAATTTATCGCAGACGATAAAAATACCCTGATTTTTATACTGGTTGAAGTATTTAAGACAATCTACGCCGGAGATAACCTTGGTGTTCAGTTCAAATGTTTCCATAATAGCCTCCAAATATTAATGCGATGTATATACCCAAAACAGGCAGCGCAGCCTTCGCTAAAACGCAATGCAAGACTGGCCTTTCGTGTTTAAAATTAGAATTGTTTATATTTTAACATGGCGGCGGGGGATGGAAAGAGAAAATGCCGTCAAATCTATATAAATTTTTATGGAAAGTGGTTTTAAAATCGGCCGATTGTGTTATAATATGTTTCGGTAAAATTGTCCATTGGAGGTTAGCATGGATTACAATAAAGAAGCATTAAAGGCGCATGAAGCGCACAAGGGTAAGGTTGAAATTGTCTCTAAGATGAAGCTTGAAAACAAGGATGATCTGAGTATCGCCTACACCCCCGGGGTTGCAGAGCCCTGCCGCAAAATTGCGGAAAACAAGGAGGACGTCTACAAGTACACCGCCAAGGGAAATCTGGTGGCGGTTCTCTCCGACGGCTCCGCAGTGCTGGGTCTGGGCAACATCGGCGGCGAAGCAGCCATGCCGGTTATGGAGGGCAAATCTGTGCTCTTCAAGGCCTTTGGCGACGTGGACGCCTTCCCGATCTGCGTCAGCACCCAGGACACAGACGAAATTGTACAGACAGGCATCAATATTGCCCCCACCTTCGGTGGCATCAATTTAGAAGATATCTCGGCGCCCAAGTGCTTTGAGATTGAAGAACGTCTTCAGGAAGCCCTGGATATCCCGGTTTTCCACGACGACCAGCACGGCACCGCCATCGTCGTCTGCTCCGGTTTAATCAACGCCTTAAAAATCGTCGGCAAAACCATGGAAGGCATCAAGGTGGCCATCAGCGGCCCCGGCGCAGCGGGTACAGCCATCGCCAAGATGCTCATGTCTTTGGGGGTTAAGAACATCGTCATGTGCGACCGCACCGGCGTCATCGATATCAGCCGTGAGGGCTTAAGCGGTCACAAGCTGTGGCTGGCCGAGCACACCAACCCCGAACACATCACCGGCGGTCTGGCCGACGCCGTCAAGGGCTCCGACGTTCTCATCGGCGTTTCCGGCCCGGGCATCGTCACCGAAGAGATGGTGGCTTCCATGAACGACGACGCCATTCTCTTTGCCATGGCCAACCCGATTCCGGAAATCATGCCCGACCTGGCTAAAAAAGCAGGGGCCAAGGTCATCGGTACCGGCCGCTCCGACTTCCCCAACCAGATCAACAACGTTCTGGCCTTCCCGGGAATTTTCCGCGGCGCCCTGGATGCCCGGGCAAAACGCATCACCGAGGCCATGAAGGTGGCGGCGGCCTACGCCATTGCAGATCTTGTCTCCGCCGAAGAGCTGGAGCCGGATTACGTCATGCCCAGCCCCTTCGACGAAAGGGTAGCTCCGGCGGTGGCCAAGGCGGTCCACGACGCCTGGGTTAAGGAAAACAACTAGACGCTGTCCGCAAGGCTGGCATTAAAAAAACGGATTTTTCCAGTGCACATTGCTGGAAAAATCCGTTTTTAATTTTTTGACAGCCTACAGCCCGCAAGCCAGCCGGTGACCAATTTCTCTGGCGTCGGCCAGCTCCTCGTCGCTGAATTCCTTGGCGCAGACAATACGCTTGACGATTTCACCGTTGAGCATCATGGCGAAGGCGCCGTCGTTGATGTCGAAGTAGGTGTTGTAGTGATCGGCCATGGGGGCGCCCTGGGCGTAGATCATCACCACTTTTTTGGGGCCGATTTTAAAGGCCGAGGCGCCGGTGTCGGTGGCGTACATCAGGGCATAGAGCCGATTCAAAAGCAGAATGGTCTGGGCCGAGGCCTGGGCCATATAGATGGGTGTGCCGATGACGATGGCGTCGGCTGCCTTGACGGCGGCGTAGATTTGATCCATGTCGTCTTTTTGGACGCAGAAGGCCTCGGGGGTTTTGTGACAGGCAAAGCAGGCAGTACAGCCCTTGATGTCCAGGGCGTTGAGGTCAAAGACCTCGGTGTCGGCGCCCTGTTCACCAGCGGCGGCGAGCACCGTGTCCACCAGGGCCCGGCTATTGCTCTGGGGACGGGGACTGCCGTAAAAACCAATGATTTTCATGATACTCCTCCTTCAATGCATAGGTTTACTTTAATGATACACCGGAAAGCGGTGGAGGTCCATCGAATCTAAAGATAAAATTTTACTGACGGGAAAGCATAAAAAATGCGTCTGCTCAAAACGAGATAGCAGACGCATCTGTGAATGTAAAATTTCTGGTAGAAACAGCTTGGGAATATTTACACCAGCAAATACCCCGCCGCCCTGAGGGCATCCTCAATCTGGGCCATGTGCTGGTAGTTGCGGGTTTCCAGTTCGATCTGGAGGTAGCAGCCATTGACGTCGGAATTTTCGCTGGCCCGCTCGTGGTGGATGGAGACGACGTTGCCGCCCATGTCGGCGATGATGGCCGATACGCCCTTGAGCTGACCCGGCTTGTCCACCAGCTCAATTTTCAAGGAGCAGCTGCGGCCGGAGGTCAGAAGCCCTCGCTTGATGACCCTGGACAGGATGGTGACGTCGATGTTGCCGCCGGAGAGGAGGCAGACCACCTTCTTGCCCTTGATGGGCAGCTTGTTGAACAGGGCAGCGGCCACAGAGACGGCGCCGGCGCCCTCGGTGATGAGCTTCTGCTGCTCGATGAGGGTCAGAATGGCCGTGGAGATTTCATCGTCGGTGACGGTGACGATGTCGTCCACGTACTGGCTGCAGATTTCGAAGGTGTGGGCGCCGGGCTCTTTGACGGCGATGCCGTCGGCGATGGTGGAAACGCTGTCCAGACATTCGATTTTATGATGCTCGATGGCGTTTTTCATGCTGGGGGCGCCGCTGGCCTGAACGCCGTAGACCTTGACGTTGGGGTTTAGGGACTTGAGGGCAAAGGCCACGCCGGAGATCAATCCGCCGCCGCCGATGGGGACGATGACGGCGTCCAGATCCGGCAGCTGGTCCAAAAGCTCTAACCCGATGGTGCCCTGACCGGCGATGACATTTTCATCGTCGAAGGGATGGATGAAGGTGTAGCCCTTTTCCGCCTGGAGCTCCAGGGCCCTGGCGTAGGCGTCATCGTAGACCCCTTCCACAAGGCAGACCTCGGCGCCGTAGCTCTTGGTGGCTTCGACCTTGGAGATGGGGGCGTTGTCCGGCAGGCAGATCAGGGACTGAATGCCGTTTTTCGTGGCGGCCAGGGCCACCCCCTGGGCATGGTTGCCGGCGGAGCAGGCGATGACACCCCGGGCCTTTTCCTCGTCGGTGAGCTGGGAGATTTTGTAGTAGGCGCCGCGGATTTTAAAGGAGCCGGTGACCTGGAGGTTTTCGGTCTTTAAGTAAATCTGGCTGTCACCGCTTAAATTCGGGGCGTAGATCAGGTCCGTGGGGCGGATGACCTTTTTGAGGGCGTAGGAGGCGTGGTAAATTTTATCGAGTGTGAGCATATTGACTTTCCTTTCTATGTGGGTTACAAAGATACAGCGCATCGATAAAGACTGAGACAGCCGCCTTCAGGCGGCCTTTGGGGGGATTCAATCCTTATCGCCGTTCTGCTTTTTACATTTTTCATAGTAATATTACTCTTGCAGTTTTTGTTTGTCAAGAAATATCATTGGACTTATGGGGGCAGATCGTTTATAATTTTATAGTTAAAGCATTGTCAATGCAGGGAATTTTAGGACAGGAGGACGAGGTATGCAGGGCATTGTCGATCGCATTGAGGGCGGATTTGTCGTGGCAGAGGCCGAGGATGGCAGCTATAAAAATTTGCCCCTGGCTGATTTTCCCGTGGCGCCGTCGGAGGGCGACACCATCGATCTGTTGTCCATGGAAATTCTCGAGAGCGGCTTCTGTAAGGATGATCTCTCGGACATTGAGCAGTATTTTAAATAGTATGGAGCTTCCTGTATAATAAAAAATGTGGATGTTGAAAATTGAAAATACCTCAGA
>JAUNGS010000017.1 GCA_030524435.1 Eubacterium sp. | reverse complement strand
ACCTCCAACACCATTTTTGTCTACAGTTTGAGGGTTCTATAATCATCTATAGAACCCTTAATCCAAGCAATTTTCATGGTTTATCTAAATCATTTTTCCTGCAAATATTTTTTATACGCTTCTGTAATTTCAACACTGGCACTGCAGCCAATTCTATCAGCACCGGCCTCAATCATCGCCATACAAGTTTCTAAATTACGAATACCACCTGCTGCCTTTACCTTCACCTCATCGCCAACGATTTCTTTCATCAATTTAACATCATCAATCGTCGCACCCCCTGTGCCAAATCCAGTGGAAGTCTTTATATAATCTGGTTTTATTTCTTTGGCAATTTTTGCCAACTGAGTAATCTCTTCTTTTTCCAAATAGCAATTCTCAAAAATCACTTTGATCAATACCTGGTGCGCTCTGCAAATATTGACCATGCTTTCCATTTCTTTTTTGATATATTCCCAGTTTCCGTTCTTTAACTCTCCAATATTTATAACATAATCAATTTCATCAGCGCCATTTTCAATTGCATTCTTAGTTTCAAAAACCTTTGCCTCAATTGTCGTTTGCCCGAGTGGAAAACTAATTGCTGCTCCCACATGTACCTTTGTGTTTTCTAACAATTTTTTACATAATGCTACCGGCGATGAGTTAATGGCTACCATAGCAAACCCATATTCTGCCGCTTCTGAACATAGTTTTTCAAAATCTTCTTTATGGGCAAAGGCCTTCAGCTGTGTATGATCAAAATATGCTGCCAGTTCATTAACCGTCAATGCTTTCATAATATTTTTTCCTCTCTCTCTTTTATAAAAAGTTTACTGCCTTCGGTGTACAAATTCTATCAACACCTAGTTTTAAAATATTTTCTGCCTGCTCTTTCGTCAGATTGTCTTCATTCGCAATAATCTGAATCTGTCCATCTGCTGCTTGAACGAGCATTTTGTATTGTGCTTCACTTGGCCCAGGCACATCATATGGAGAAAATCCAGCTGAAGTGACAAGGCTGTCTGCACCTGCCGCAATGGCCATCTCACAAACCTCTTTTATCTGCTTATCCGACATAACACCAATCTCTGTAATGATTTTTACTGGGATCCCCTTTGCCGCTTTGACCAAGGCTTTCAGTTCACAGAAAGCTTCCTCCTTATACCCGCTTAAATACAAGCCTACCTGCATAGGAATATAAAATCCATCAATTTTATTGCCTAATTCCAGCAATCCCTCGATCTCCTGAATTTTGGCTTCGCTGGTATAAGCTCCTGAAGGATAGGAAACAGCCACATTTACGTTTAAATTTTCTCCAGATCTTAGCGTATTGTAAACAATATTCATTGCCGAAGGACCTACAACAATGGTGCTGATATTGTATTTCAGGGCTTTAAATACTAAATTTTCTATTTCAGTATCGCCGATCCTGTATAACTGAATATTTGAGTAATCCAATCTTGTTTCTAGACTCATTCCTCAATTCCTCCATAAATTTTTAACTGACGTTCCATATAAGCTTCTACAATATCTAATGCGCTGGCAGTGTGAATAACCTGACAGCCAAGCTCCATAAATTTCTCGAAAGCTTCAAGAGTCCGTATATTACCAGATGGATGAATATCAAAACGATTTGGATAAAGCCGCTTAATTAATGCTACCTCCTCAAAGGAAACCCCCAATTTACACCCTGGATTAACCTTGACTGAGTAAACACCTGCCTCATCCAAGGCAGAAAGAGTATCTTTCATTTCCGTATCGCTGAGCAGTGTAGCTGGAATAACATAGGCATTTTTGGTGAAAAGCCCATCAAACTCTTTTACAATTGCACGAGCTTCCTTTTCCACATCTTTATACCGATGTGAAAAAATGGCCTGCCAATCCAGACAAACACATACATCCTTTATATCCATCTTCAACAGTGTTTCAAGATCCTGCATCTTCTTTTTCAATGTCATTCTTCCCAGCGGATAGGAGACTGCACAATGCAAGTTATATGTATCTCCAACTATATTGCGCACAATCGGTACAAAGTTCATCTCTGTATCAAAGGCCATTGGTTTAAATCCTGTTTTCTGTAAGCGTGACAACGCTGCTTTTACGTCATTTTCTGTTTTTGCAATCCCTTGAACACCAAAATGAGCCTTACTCATTAATTCCCGCCCTTCCTCGCGAACACGCTCGGCAATGGCTCTGTTCTCTACTTTTGTCAAGTCAATCATATTTTAACTCCTCTATTTACACAAATATCCGCCGTCTACTGGTATTGTCACACCGCATACATAATCCGATGCATCAGAACATAGATACAAAAGCGTTCCGATCAGATCTTCAGGCAGCCCCCAGCGCCCCTTGGGAATTCTGTTTCTTTTATACTCATAGACTTCTTTGTTCTCTTTCATATCTGCTGTCATTGGCGTTTCAATAAAACCCGGTGCTATCGCATTCGCGTTAATACCGTAAGCACTCCATTCATTTGCTATAGCCTTCGTCAGCTGAACCACTGCGCCTTTAGAGCTCGCATACGGCGGCACATTCGTTCCTCCAAAATAGCTGTTCATTGAAGCTATATTAATAATTTTCCCCTTTTTTTTGGGAAGCATATATTTTCCGGCACACTGTGTCATCGCAAAAACAGCATTGATATTGACCTCCATCACAAAGTCCCAATCCTCATCTTTAAAATCAAGAATTTTTCCGCGTTTTTGCACTCCAGCCGAATTAACTAAAATATCCAAATTTCCATTTAATGCCTGTACCGCTTGGTCGAATACCTCACAGCGCATTGTTTTATCCGCCAAATTGCATTGAAAAGTGTGCATTTTTCCAAATTCAGACAGTTCCTTTTTTAGCACATCAAGTTTGGAGCTATAATCCAAAACTGCAACCTCAACTCCAGCTTCTAATAACCCTTTGGTTAAAGCCTTTCCAATACCACCTGTGCCGCCTGTAACAATGGCGTGCTTTCCTTTCAAATTAAAAAGATCCATCCTTATCCTCTTTCTTTTACATTATTTTGTCACAATGTAATGACATTTTGATGTGAAACTATTATTTATTATACGCTCCATTCCCTTCCTTTGAGGATTGTAAAATTATACAAAACGTTTTATCGTCAAGCATTTTTATTGTATGCTTCAAAATAAATTTTCGAAAAATCATATTCAACATACTTTTGAATGTTCTGTTGGGGGTATCCCAACGAAACAAAACAAAACGGTTCTATTGTTTCCGGCAATTTAAAAAGCTCTTTAACCGCTTGAACGATATCTTTATTGGGATACAGTCCTAGCCATACGCTGCCTATTTGTCTGCTTGTCGCATCCAGTAATATATTTTCCGTTGCAGCGGCACAATTTTGCTGAAAATACTTATCATACCTTCCAAGAACCAAAATCGCTGCTGCCGCCTGTTTTAACATACTCCATTGCGGTTTCAAGCTGCTTAGTTTAATGAGCTTTTCCCGATCCTCTATAACAATAAATTCACAGGGTTTTTTGTTGTTTGCCGATGGTGCTGCAAGACCAGAAACACATAGTTCTTTCAGCAAAGATCTTTGAATTTTCTGGTGACTATATTCCCTTACACTTTGCCTCGATCGTATAACATCTGCAAATTCCATTTTTTAGCTCAATTATCTATATTTCCCAATTTGATAAACGAAGGCTGCAGCACATCATGCATTTCCTTATAGATTTCAAAATGCTGCTTATACACCTGCTGACGACTCTCCTTGGGCACATAAGCCTTTTTTACCCTCAATAATTCTTTTGCTTTTTTCAAAATATCATCGAATAACCCTGCCGCATTTCCGCCTAACAAGGCCGCACCCAGGACTGCACTTTCACTTTCTTCAATGGTTCGCACTTCCGTGTCATAAATATCTGCCTTAATCTGATTCCAAAGATCCCCCTTAGCTGCACCGCCACTATGGTATACACACTCGATATTAAATCCCGCATCTTCCATAATTTCCAGCGCTCTTTTATGCTCAAATGCGATTCCTTCCTGAATGGCTCGAACCATATGCCCCTTTGTGTGCCGTGTAGACAATCCAATAAACATCCCTCTTGAATGTACAGAACCAAGGGTTCTTTCTCCCGCAAGATAAGGATAAAAGAACAGTTTTTCTGCCCCTGCCTCTGTTTTTTCAGCCAATACATTTAAAGATTCGTAGGTTTCATTCTCCGAAACTGTGTCTTTAAACCAGCGGTACGCTGCACCCGAAGAATCTAAACAGCCAAAGGCCAGCCAGCCCTTTGCCGAATATCTTAAATTCATCAGTCGTTTATCTTTAACTGGCGTTTCAGTGTACAGACATATTGTTGATCCAGTTCCTGTAATATCTGCTAAAACACCGTACTCTGTTACTCCCGTCACCATTAAATTAGCCATTGTATCTCCGCAGCCTGCTGCGACTGAAACACCTGGATTAATTCCTAATACCTGCGCCGTTTCTTCGGTAACAGTGCCAATGCATTCATAAGATTCATAAATCGTCGGCAGTTTTTCCTTATCAATACCAATGGCATTAATTAATTCATCTGACCATTTACAGGTATCACAGTTCATTAAAAATGTGCCTGAGGCTTCAGAAACATCAATAACTGCATTGCCGGTAAGACAAAAATTGATATAATCTTTCGTTGTTAAAAATTTCCATGTTTTCTCATAAACTTCTGGTTGGTTTTCCTTGATCCACTTCATTTTAAAGGCAATCCAATTCGTTATCGGAAAGTTCGCCGTTTGATTGTATAACTTTTCATTCCACGCATCCGATACCACAAAATCGTCAACAATCTTAGAATTGCGCTTATCGCAATAGAGCTGGACCTCATTGCTCAGTAATTTTCCGTCATAACCCACCGGCACCGCCGCGTGCATATGTCCATCAACACCAATTGAAATAATCTGTTCTTTTTTTACATTACTTTCCTCAATCAGCTTAGGACATTCTTCTTTAATAATATTCCACCAGGAATCTGGATCCTGTACTGCCCAGTTTGCTTTTGGGGTTTCAATAAAATGTGTTCGCTGACGCATGCCAATAACATTTCCATTCTCATTAACCAGAGCAATTCTAATACTCTGTGTTCCCACATCAATCCCTAACATCAAATTATCCATTATTTACCCCCTTATTGAATCTTTAATCATAATATTGTATTGTCATGACATAACGATATAATAGCATGTTTCTTTTTTCTTGTCAATTCTAAAAGAGAGCTATATTCACAGCCATACAGCTCTCTCATTATAAAATTTACGCATTAAATATCTACAACCACTTCAAATCTGCTTTTATCCCCTCTGTATCTGGCCAATGAGTATTCAATAATTTCTCCAAATACGTTGCAGCCAATGGTTATAAAAGCCTGAACTGGTTTTCCCTTTTTCATATCCAGTAATTTTTCATCTTCCAGGTTTGCCTCGTCCACTTCAACAATCCGCCTTACATGCGTAATTCTTGTTTGTTCTTCTTCAGCTAAACACTTATATAGATAATCCTTTGTAAAATCCCTTTTTAGCAAAGCCTTGCATCTCTCATAATTTAAGTATGCTTTCTGTAAAATAACAGGCTCCTCATTTGCAAACCGCCTACGATACAAATAAATTACCGGCTCACCAGCTTTTATATTTAATCCTTCAGCCACCAACTCGGAGGCCTCTATGATCTCTAAAGCGAGCACCTCGGTTCTATGGGTAGCACCCACCCTCTCCATTTGTTCATTGAAGGAATCTAAGGTTTGAATAAAATTATGATTCGTTTTTGGATAAGTAACAAAGGTTCCCTTACTTTTTATACGATAAAGCCAGCCTTCCTGCACCAATTCTGTCATCGCCTGCCGGACGGTCGTTCTGCTAATTTGATACATATCCATAAACTCTTTTTCCGTCGGTATCAGTTCGTCTTTTTTATAGTTGCCAGACTTTATTTCGTTAATAATCAGTTCTTTCAGCTGAAAATACAGAGGAATTGGAACATTTTTATCTATTTTTCCATTTAACATTTTAGCTCCCATTAATTTTTATTATTTCCAACAGTTCTTTAATACTGCTGATTGTTAGATCCGGTCTTAAATCAAAAATATTGGTTTTTTCTCGATGTATCCACGAGCTTTTATTATTTACAAGACACGCCTTTATACCACTTTTTTGAGCATCTTTCACATCTCCTGATGTATCTCCAACATAGAGAATTTTGTTTTTTTCAATTTTAGATCGTTGTATAACTTTTTCAATTCTTTGTTCTTTATTATATGAGTCTTCGTCTGCAGCTTCAATAAAATCGAAATACGAATAGATTTTAACATGACACAAGCTTGCTTCAATAAGCTTCCTATGTGAATTTGTTACCAGCGCCAGTTTGAGCCCCCTCTGTTTTAAACCTGACAGCGTTTTTTCAACACCGTCAAATAGTTTTACATACTCCCAATATTCAGTTGGTATATCACCATAAAACTTTTCCATGGTTTCAACAGCCAATGCGTGCTTTTCGCAGGGTAAGGTTTTATCAAAAATATATTTTAAAGTTTTTCCAATAAGCTCCCCCACTTCTCGATCATCAACCCGAGAACCACAACTTCGTAAAATATGTCCAATCGATTTTACGTGAAAATCAAACGTATCTGCCAAAGTACCATCATAATCAAACGCAATTAATTTATACATTTTTATTTTCTCCAGATTTTCATCTCACCTCTTATATCACTATGTCATGACATTGATTATATCCTATAACCCTTGTCAACGTCAAGTATAAGCATTGTCCAAAAATATTGTCAAAAAATCCTGCCCGTCCAATCCCTCAGACAGCCAGGATTTTTTATGTACTGCTATTTCTCTAAATATGCTTCGATCTGATCCCACTCCGCCGTGGTCTGATCAAAGCCGATCTGGTAGCTTTTTTCCATGGTGTCACGGTCCCTGTCGATGACCTTGGTCTCGATGGGGTTTTCGGGGCGAAGCACGTAGATTTTACCCTCGGCCTCCAGCCTGTCGATGAGATCCATGGTTTCGTTGTAGAAAATGTGGCGGTCTAAAATGGCCTTCACCAGCTGGGGGTACTTGCCGTAACGGGCATGGACCAGCTTTTCCTTGCCGTAGGGCTCCTTGCGGTAGCCCTTTTCCCGGGTCAACACCAAAATGGCCTTGTCGTTGCCGTCGTCCAGGGCTTTTTGAATGGGGACGGAATCCGCCAGGCCGCCGTCTAAATACAGGCTGTCGCCCAGGGGCACCATCCGGCTTAGAAAAGGCAGGGCGGTGGAGGCGGCAATGGCCTCGCCGGCCTCGTACTCCATCTTTTCAAAATATCGGGCTTTGCCGGTATTGCAGTCGGTGGCGGTGAGATAAAAGCGCTGATCGGAGGCGTAGTAGGCCTTCATATCAAAGAGATTATAGCGCCTTGGAATCTCGTTGTAGGCGAAATCCCTGCCGAAGAAATTGCCCTCGCGGATCAAATTGCCAAAGCCCATGTAGCGTTTGTCGGGCATGAAGGTCTTGGCCATCTCCAGGCTTCTGCCCCGCTGCCAGGAGATATAGTTGGCGCCGTTGACGGTGCCCATGGACACCCCGATGACGTAGGGCAGCTTCAGGCCGTGATCCATAAACACATCCAGCACCCCGGAGGTGTAGATACCCCTAAAGCCGCCGCCCTCAAGGACCAACGCTGTCTTTTCAGTCTTCATGGCCGTCCTCCTGCTTCATGGTCAGCTCGATCTGGCACAGCAGGGTATCCTCCTGGTTGACGATATCCATGCGGTAGGCGTTTTCGCCGATCTGAGCCATCTTCACGGTGATGACATCGCCGTAGAAGCCCTGATTTTTGTAGATAATTTTTGCCGTGTCGATGACCTCGGTTTTGACCTTGTCCAGGGGCAGGGTTTCCACCGCCCAGGCCAGGTAGTTGACGTGGTTGACGTGACTGTTGAAGTCGATGTCCTGGTAGCGCACCTGAAAGACTTTTTCTGTTTGCCAGTCCTTCACTGATGTCAGGCGGCGCAGCTTAAATTTGTTTTCGTGGCCGCTGCCGTAGACGTCCATCTCCGGCACGTTGCTGAGCCGCTCCAGACGATTTTCCCGGCGATTTAGAAGCATCCACTCCGTGTCCCCCTCGATCATGACCTCGCCCTGCTCGTCTAAAAGGGCAAAGCGCCTGTGGGCCGCAAATTTGTCGAAGGACATGGCCTCGGTTTCGACGGTGACCGTGGTGTTAAACCTGGGATAGCGGTGAAATTTCAGCTGGTACTTCACAAGGAACCAGGCCAGCCCCATTTCATCTAAAACCTCGGGGCCGACGCCCAGGGCCTCGCTCTGCTCCTGGCTGCTCTGCTGGAAATAATTCATGGCCGCCGTGGGCTGGAGCTTATAGTTCCAGGCGCACTCGTAGCCGTTGATCTTCTGCTGCTTTTGATATATCTTTCCCATAAATCTATCTTTCCTCGATGAATCCCAGCGCTCTTAAAATCATTTCCCCGGTTCTGCGCTCCTTGCCCTTGTAGGGGTAGGCGTGCATGTCGGTGCTGGGGTTAAAGTTTAGCTCAATGATGCCGTAGGATGAGTTTTCGTCGGTATAATCCTCGATCAAAAGATCCACGCCGCAGAACACGGCGTCTGCCGCTGCTGCGGCCTTCACCGCCACCTGCTTGAAGCAGTCCGGCATGACGTCGGTCATGTCGATGCTGTCGCCGCCGGTGGAGATGTTGGAGTTGCCTCTAAGGTAAACCGTCTGATCTGCCTGGATAACCGATTCCGGCGTTAAGCCCTGCTGCTTGAGGTAGAGCTCTGTCTGACCGTCGATGACGATTTTCTTTAAGGGCGCCGTATAGCCCACGCCCCTGAAGGGATGCTTGTTCTTTTCTTCAACCAGCTCGCTGATGGTGCTTTTGCCGTCGCCGGTGACGTTGGCGGGCACCCGCTTGAGCACGGCTTCTACCACCCCGTCAATGACCAGGAAGCGGTATTCCTGGCCTTTAATATAATCCTCCATAAGCACGGTATTGTCGTAGCCAAAGGCGATGTCGATGGCCGCCATCAAATCCTGGGCCGAGCCGCCCTTTTCAAAGATGGAGATTCCCAGGCCAAAGTTGGTGGACTTGGGCTTGATGACCACCGGACGTCCGGCGTAATCCTCGGCAAAGATCTGACCCTGCTCCGGCGTGGTAAACTCGACCCCCGCCGGCACGGGGATGCCCTTTTGGGCCAAAAGCTTTTTGGTGACCACCTTGTTTTCCATGGCCAGCACCGAGATATAGTTGTCTCTGGCGGTCTTGGTGGCCTGCTTGACGTAGGTTTTCTTGTCGCCCTTGCCCAGACCGATGAAATTGTCCATGGGGTCGACCTCCTCCACGGGAACGCCCCGGGTGATGGCCTCCTTGATGAGAATCTGGGTGGAAAGCTCGTAGCCCTCAAAGCCCCGGAGCAGGTATCTGGTATCGTGGCTTTCGGCCTTGTAGCCCTTGGCGATATCCAAATGAGCCTGGATATAGCCTTTCTCCTTGACCAGCGCTGCCAGTCGGCTGGCGTAGGTGTTTTTAGGATCGTCCACCCGCTTGGCCATCTCGATGAGACCGGCCTCGTAGCCCAAATTCAGCTGGCGGTTGACCTCCTCCATTTCAGCAAGAATTTCTCCGGCCCAGTCCCGGAAACGAATTTCTTTGCCGTCCTTGAGGAGCGTCAGCTCCCGGCCCCGGCCGTGAACCGCCACCCGCTCTTCATTTTCCATGGCCTCCTGCTGCCAGTCGGGGTAGTCGGATTCCTTCCGGATGAGCATGTAGAGCATAAAGTGGTGGAGGAAGGACAGATCGATCTCCGCCAGGCCGCACTTGTCAAAGGGATTGATATCGATGGTCCGAAGCTCCAGATACTTGATGCCGTCCTCCTCTAAGGATTCCAGGATGTTGTCAACCCCCTTGGCCTTTAAGCGAATCTGGGTGTAGAGCTCCTTGGGCGCAGAGAGCTTGCCCTCGGCCACAAAGCGGCGCACGTCCTCGGTGAAATGGGCAATGCTGTCGTAGCGCGGGAATAAGGGTTCCTTGTTCTTGTAGCCGCAGGAGGAATTTCTGATGGACACGCCGTCTACGCTCACGTAGGAATCGTTGCCCACGTCCTCCAGCCACTGGACGCAGTTGGGAATGTAGCTTTTGTGGAGGGCCGGGGTACAGCCCATGAGGTAGATGATCATAAAACGACAGCGCAGGTAGTTGCGGACCATCTTTAAATACATCTGATCCTTAAAATCCTTGAAGGACATCTCAGGTCTTGCCGCCTGGTGCAGCTTTTTGATGAAACGCTCCGTAAAGGAAAAATTGCAGTGGATCCCGGAGATCAGCTGCTTCTTGCCGCCGTAGCGCTCCACTAAGCCCCTGCGGTAGGCCATAGAGGCTTTGCCGGCTTCCCCTTCGTAGCGGGCGATGGGGATGTCCTTGTCGTCTGGAATGTCGCAGGGCATGGACTGGGGCCAGAAATACTCGTCGCCGATCTCGTTGTTGACGATGTCGCACAGTCCCTCCAAAACCTTGTGGGTACGGGGCACCGAGGCGTAGGCCGGGGTGACCACCTCCACCTGGCTTTCGGAAAAGTCGGTGGTAATGTAGACATTTTTGAGCTTGTCCCCAAAGATCTCAGGGTGGGGCGTCAGGGCCAGCTTGCCGTCGGCCGTAATTCTGAGACCCTCCCGCTCCAAACCAAATTCGCCGGTTAAAAGCTCCGCTTTGGTAAAGGTCTTTTTTAAAATTTCTATGTTCATTGGTTCACCTTTATGATTAAAATATGAAAATAGCTGCCTATTTCCAGGGGCCTTGCCGACCTTGGAATATAGGTATATGTTTTTATATTATAGCATAGCTTGGCTAAAATAAACATTAACTAACTTGGTGTTTTATGCTAAAATTAAAGCCTAGAACGGCGAAAGGAGTTTTCCCATGAAAAAACGTCTCTATAAGTCTAATCGCGAAAAAATGATTGACGGCGTCTGCGGCGGCATCGCCGAATATTTCGATATCGACCCTACCCTGATCCGGTTGCTCTGGGTGCTGTTTGGCCTTGGCGGCGGCTCTGGTATTTTAGCTTATCTCATCTGCGCCATTGTCATTCCAAGAAATCCCGAAGGTCTGAATGAGCCTCGGCCTTAATCCAAATATCAACAACAAACCGCCTGTTTCCAGGGCACAGTGCTTTTCCGGAAACAGGCGGTTTTCAAATGGCGTAAAACATTTGCGTTTTGGCTGCAAATGTAAATATTATAATTATCTTTAGTACCTAGAGAAAAGATATATCGAATTAAAAAGGAAACAGGTTCTCTGACGATGTGGGTTCTTCCATATTTTTTGATTGGGAAAGATGCTCTAAAACATTGTAGCGTCGGCCGATTTCCGTAAGGGTTGCAGCCTTGGCACATTTTTGAAACCAGGGGTAAGTAACCTGCAATTTTTCAAGCACTGCATAGGCTTGATAATAAGACATCCTGCAGGTCGATTCATACCCAGAATACTGTGTATGCTCAAAGCTATTTTTCTCCATAAATCTACTGATTTTTCCCCACGCATTCTTATACCCATATTCACTTCTCGATGGATAGTACTTCTTTAAAGTCCTATCATCCAAGTCAAAGTGAAATGCCTTTCTCCCTTGGGCCATCGCATTCCCCTACACGTAAAGACGCTCAGGATTCACCTCGCGAATAACCTCAAGACAGTCAACTACCTCGAGATCATCCTCGAAGGCCGTTAATGACTTGATGTTCTGCATCACCCATTTTGCCCTTGAGAGCATGGACAGAGCCAGGCATTGGGATTCAACCTCGTCCCCCGCCTTTGCCTTCCAGGTTCCCCGGGCAATACGCACGTTGCCAAGCTTTTCCACGTTTTTCCCCACGTAATCGTAGAGGGTGTCGACGTCGTAGCCGTTTTGGGCTGCCTTCTGCTCGTCAAACTCTACAGAAAAACTCCAGGGCTGTCCTTGTACTGTACCCATAGCCATCCTCCTTCCTGTAAATGCCTTTGTACAGATGTCTCAGGTTCATCTTACTACATTTATGGCAGGTTCTCAAGGGGATTTAAAAGCCTTAATCAGACACCCCAGCCCCAAGCATCGGCATAGCCAGTATCAGCTGCCTGACGTAGTTGGCCGATGCGCTGAGCTTGCGGTTCAGGGGCCAGGCGAGATGGATCGGGCGCATTTTCATGGGATGCTCCAGCTCAACGCTGGCGATATGGTAGCCCTGCAGGTTTGATTTTGGCGCAATGGTCAGACATTTTCCGGAGGAGATCTCCACCAAAAGAGACAGCCAGTCCTTCCCTTCGGCTGCCAATTTCGGCGCAATACCCACGGTCTCGAACATCCTCATGTAGTAACTGCCTGTAATCTCCGTATCGCCGTTGAGCAAAATAAAGGGCTCCTCCTTCACCTCTTCCAGGCTGAGGCGTTTTTTCTTGGCAAGGGGATGTCTCTCGGGGAGCAGCAGCACCAGCTCTTGTTCGCCGATGGGCGCAGAGGCAATTTCATCCCTGACCCGCACGCAGGTGACGCCGATATCGCAGACGCCGGACAGGATCATATCCTCGACGCACTGCACATTTTCATTGATATGCGCCATGATTGAGTGCAAATCGAGGGTTCTTTCATCCTTTTGGGCCTTTACGTAGATCCTGCGGAATAATTCTGGAATAATCGACAGGCTGAATATATAAGAAAAGCCGATCTTTACCTCTCCCGATATGGGATCCGACATTTGCTGAATGGTTTCACAGCCCTGCTCCAGCTTTTCAAAGGCCGCCTGTACACAGGGGCAAAAGGCCTCGCCGTATTTGGTCAGTACAACCTCGTTCACCCTGCGAATAAACAGGGGCACCTCCAGATATCTTTCCAGCTCTTTGACGGCGTAGCTGATGTTTGACTGAGAGGTATAATTCTTCTCCGCCGCCCGGGTAAAGCTGCCTGTCTCTGCGACATCTAAAAAATACGCAAGCTGCTGCAGCTTTAATTTTGTCGTCTGCACATCCATCACTCCCATCCTTAGAAAACCATTTCTTTGTTCTATTGTAATGGGAATTATTTTCATGCGCAAGCTTTATTTCTTTCCAATGTCAAAGCGAAAGCTCTTGTCGCCAATCAGATAATTGTGGACAATGCCAAAAGCACAAAACACGACGTTTAGGGCAAAGGCCACGGGAAAGACATCATCTACAACAACCCTGACGATATGTTCTGCTGTCTGACCGCCCAGCAGCCCCGCCACAAGGAATACAATTGCCGTAATCACGCCAAAAAGGATAGAACCTACCATGCCTGCTGAAAACACGTACAGGGTTAGCTTTGTCATAAATTTTTTCATCCTGACCTCCTATTTTAAAAAGCCAAACATGGGAAGCATCCCTCCGAGCATCAAAACGACGGCAATGTATTGTGCCGCGCACCAGCCCGCCGCCTGAACAGAGGTTTTTTTGAAATCGGACTCGGCGATCCCCATGGATAAAAGCAGACACAGGGCAAAGGGTGGGGACATCTGCCCCATACCGTTGGCCAGAACGTTGACCATCATGGCCGCAAGCATCGGGTCAATACCGACGGAAATGGCGATGGGAATAAAAACTGGCCCCAGCAGAAAATACACCGCCGAGGATTCCATAAACATCCCCAGGAGCGTGAAAATCAGCGGCGCCACGATGATGACGCCCCATTTTGAGATCCCCCAGGCTGCAAACTGCGCTGAAATCTGGGAGGCCAGCTCAAGGTCGTTTAAAAGAGAGCCCATGGCAAAGCCGGAAAAGGTCATCATGATAATCGGCGCCACCACAGTAACCCCCGCCGAAACCATACGGTAGCCCTCTTTTACAGAGAGCTTGTTGCCCTTTCCAAGCCACAGCAGCAGCACAAAAACACAGGCAATACAGGGCACTGTTACCAGAACCACCTGGGAGAAGGTTTCTGCCCCATAGCTTCCCAGCCGGTCGGCGATTAGGGTGTCTTTAAAAATATTATCAAACACAAAGAGCGCCGCCATAAGCACCGGCAGCAGCAGGGTCCGCCAGCCCTTTTTTAAGGCTTTTTTCAAAGGCATGCGATCCTCTGGGGGAATCGGCTGAACGTTGTTTTTCCGTATCAGCACGTAGAGAGTAATCAGCCTCTGGATAAACAGCCAAAAGCAGACTGGCCAGGCGAGCATCCAGAACTGGGAGGCGGTGCAATAGCCCGGAAACACCGCCACCAGCATGGAGTACATCACCGGAATCGCCGCCGACGGGGGAATCAGCGGCCCCAGAGTACCGGCGGCCGCCGTGGTCGTGGCAGCCAGCTCCGGCGAGAACCCCGTTTTTTTCATTGCAGGGATCATAAAGGTTCCTGCGGCAGCCACCGTCCCAGTTCCCGAGCCACAGACCGAGCTCATGGCTGCGCCGGCAATCAGCGTGACATAGCCAGCGCCGCCGGTGAATCTGCCAGCCAGCGCCGCGATAACATCCAAAATATCTGTTACAATCCCTGTTTTTTCAACGATGGTCCCAAAAATAATGAACATCGCCATGGTAAACAGCAGATAGCTGCCGACGGTCTCTGTCATGTAGGTCATAAAGTGCTGCCATCTTCCAGAAACGATCAGCAGCACCACAAGAGCCAGAAACATGACCTCGTACATGGGCCGCTTACCTATGATAAATAAGAGAATAACAACTGAAAATATCAGCGCCAAATAAATCCAGGCCATATTTTCCTCCCTGTTATAATTCTTTGCATTCCTTTAAGTCTTAGATGCTTCGCCCGATTTCATAGCCTCCGGCAATGGCCTGGAGCATATTTGAAACCCGGTATTCATCACCGATGGAATAGGCCTCTATATTGTAGGCCTCTAGCGCCTCGGTAAAGCCTGCCCTCGATTTAAGGCCCACCGCCATAATAACGGTATCGGCCTCTATCGTCTCCTGGCCCCCTGCTGTATGGATGACCGCTCCGTCGTCATTGATTAGTTCGACACTGCTTGCGGTACGTATCTCCACATGGTATTGCTTGAATAAATCCTCAAGACAGAGCTTATTCATCGGCGGCGTTGGTGCTCCGGAACTTAAAATATCGTCAAGGGCCTCCACAATAGTGACGTCCCGGTGCTTCTTGGCGAAGTGGAGGGCCGTTTCGCAGCCAACCAGGCCGCCGCCCACAACAACCACTTTTTTGCCAACCTGCTTCTTACCCAGAAGGGCATCTTCAAAAACGACGGTTTTCTCATGGTCTTTTCCTTCGATGCCTGGAACAATCGGCACGGCGCCGCAGGCAGAAATGACCGCATCCGGGCTTTTTGACACCACAAAGTCCAGATCGACCTCCTGGTTGCAGATAATTTCCACACCTAGCGCCTTCAGCTGATTGACATACCACTGGATCAGGCGTTCATCCTCGTCCTTGAAGTCTGGTTTTCCGGCAATCCGGGTCATGCCCCCCGGCGCCGAGGCCTTTTCGTAAACCGTAACGCGATGTCCCCTTGCGGCTGCAGCCCTGGCGGCCTCCATGCCTGCCGCACCGGCTCCAATGACCATAATATCCTTGGCAGTCTCGGCGGGAAGCAGACAGCTGTAAACCGAGCCCTCTTTCCGTAAAAGGGGATTGACCACACAGGACAGCCCCAGACCGCTCTGCATTTTTCTGCGACAGCCAATATTACAGCTTAAACAGGGGCGAATGGCCTCAGCCTGGTTCAGCTTGGCCTTCTTGGCAAAGTCCGGATCTGCCAGCATGGCCCTGCCGATGACAACGCCGTCGGCTTTGCCTGCCGCCAGGGTATCCTCGCAGAGCTCGGGCTCATTCATTCTTCCGCAGACAATCACCGGGATATCGACAGATTCCTTGATGACCGCCGCCAGATTTACGTTAATTCCCTTTTCGAGATACATGGGCGGATAGCAATAGTAGTAAGAGTCGTAAATACCCACGTCCACACTTAAAAGGTCGTAACCGATCTCTTCTAAATACTTGCTGATCTGAACCGCTTCCTCCAGGGTTCTTCCGGCTTCCTCCTCGCCGGTTAAATCGGACTGGTTAAAACCCCGGATGTAGCTCTTCATCCCCAACCGCATAGACACGGGATAATCGGCGCCGCATTTCGCCTTGATACCATCGATAATTTCCTTGGCTGCCCGCATTCTGTTTTCAAAGCTGCCGCCGTACTGGTCTGTTCTCTGGTTTGAAATGCTCATGGCAAGCTCGTCCAGCAGATAGCCGAAGTGCATGGCGTGAACCTCGACGCCGTCGAAACCGCACTGCTTTGCAATCACGGCACCGTCGATCATGTACTGAATCTTTTTCTGCAATTCCTCGGTGGTCAGCACTGGACTTTCCTTAGAGGGATCGGCAAACACCGGAATGGGCGACGGCGCCTTCATACCGCTGTTTCTGCCAACGCCCATGGTCAGCTGGATGAACATCCTTGCGCCGTAGCTGTGAACCCTGTCCAGCATACGCCCCGACATCAGCTTAAACAGCGAGGGATTATAGGCAATGTTCCAGGCCCCAAGGCTTCCCGGCGTGTACTTATCGATTTCCAAATCCGTCTGAACCGCCCCTGTAAAAATCAGGCCCGGTCCACCCTTGGCTCGCGCGACAAAGAAATCGATGTCGGCGTCGTCAAAGGCGCTGGTGCCATTCTCGCTGATGCCGGTACCCACCGGTGCATAGGCAATACGGTTCTTCAGCTTTAATTTTCCTACACTCAAGGGTGCAAATAAATGCGTGTATTTCGTCTTTTCCACAAACTTATCCTCCTTCTTACTTCTGACCGGACGCTGTCAGACTATTTCTCCTGGCGCCGGCGTAGGCTGCCTGGGTGCAGATCGCCCCGATGACGGCGGTTGCCGCAAACATAAAGAAGGCGCTGCTGTAATTGCCGCTGGCGTCGGCCATGACGCCGACGATGGGATTAAAGACCAGGGCGCCGATATTGTAAACCACCGTATAATTTCTAACCCATTTTGTCGTATCGTTGTCTTTGCACATTTCGTAGCCATAGAGGGCCAGGCCTACGGTACACACCGGGCCGCCGATGCCGTAGAGCACATTGGCTGCATTGGCCCAGAACATATTAAACCAGCTGGCGCCGGCAAAGCCCAGCAGCGCGTGACTTACGGCAATGAACAGGAAGAAGACTCCCGTACATTTTCTCATGGGCACGCGGTCTGTAACCGCCCCGTAGATCAGCTTTCCCAGAATAACCGTAAGGCCGTACACCGAAAGCACTGTAGCTGCGCTTTCCGCCGACCAGCCCACGCTCGTAAAGACCAGGGTTCTCACCTGTCCCTGGGAATAGCACATGCCTCCGATCAAAAAACAGGCCGCCAGCATCAGCCCAAGCTGAAAATTGTTGGGTGCGTATTTTTCTGTAACGCTGCGCTTTGTGCTTTTTTGAGTCTCCTGACCTTCGCCCAGACGAACCATCCCGATATCCTCGGGACTGTTTTTAATCACCAAAAAGGAAATAACGGCCAGCGCGCCAAACATGGCGGCCACCATCCAGAAGGTAAACTGTAAGGACACACTTTCAACCAGTCTTACCAAAATCTGCGGAAAAATCATTGTGGTAAAGCCCGAAGCCGTTGTGACAATGCCCAGCACCGTGCCTCTGTTCTTGACAAACCACCGCTCAATAATAATAGAAATGGCGATCATTCCCGCAAAGCCATGTGAAAATCCGATGAGGGTCATGGCCACATAGCCGTACATCATGCTGCTGCCCAGGGCAAAAACGACGTAGCCCGCCGTTCCCATCAGAAGTCCCAGGGCCAGCCCGACTCTGATGGACAGCTTTTTATAATAGATACTTGTCAGATACATGGCAACAACCGCCGCTAAGGTGCGCACCGTAAGCAGCAGGCTGTTTTCCGTATTGGTGATGCCCCATTCCTCTATAACGTAATAGGACGTCGCCGAATAGGCTGTAACCGCCACCCCCACCGAAAAAAATACGATGATAAAGGCCAGCACAGCAATGATCCAGTAGTACAGCTGTCCGCTTTTTTCTTTCTCTCCCATAAACCTAACTCCTGTCTTATACAACTTTTGTTTTTTGACCGTAACGCAGCTCTCTTGTTAAAATATTAACGCATTGACATTTTCTTGGCAAACAAATGATTTTGATTGACCCCATCGATATTCTTTATTTTTCAAGCAAGGTGCGCCGTGCTATAATGAATTCCGTAATTAAACGCAGCTCTTTTTAGAAAAAAAAACAATCAATTATGGTATTTGGAGGAAAAAATTATGACAAAGTTTCATTTTGCATGTCCCGGAGAAATCTTTTTTGGAGAAAACGCAGTAAAAGAACATCCGGAGGTCTTCTCTCAGTATGGAAAGAAAGCGTTTATTATCACCAGTGTTTTTTCAGATGGCTGTCCTAACCTCGCACTGCAGGAAGTCATTGAGGTTTTAGAAAGCCAGAAGGTCGAATATAAGGTCAACGACAGCGTTCAGCCTGACCCCACCGTGGAGGCCTGTGTAGATATCCTTAAAGAGGTTGAAGCCTTCTGTCCCGATCTGCTCATCGGCATCGGCGGCGGCTCTGTGATGGACTCTGTCAAGGGCGTCAACGTCATGTGGAAATACAACGATCTTGAGCCCTACGACGCATTGTTTAACAACGGCCCCCACGTATTTGGCGTCGGCGGTGAGGACGAAGGCAAGGTTCCCTTCATCAGTGTCTCCACCACCTCCGGCACCGGCGCCGATTTAACCGGCGTCGCCGTGCTGACCCGAGCCGATATCGACAATAAATGCGGTACCAACCGCAGAAACTACGCCCGCTACAACTTCACCGACCCGAGATATATCATGTCCACACCGACAGCCTTAAATCACGCCGTTGCCGTAGACGCCCTTTGCCACGGCATCGAAGCCTATTTAAGCCGCGGCAGCAGAGACGACTTCATGACCAACTTTATCTCGGAAGCCGCCTTCCGTCTCTTTGCAGACTTCAAGGAAAATCTCTTAAAGGACACCATGTCCGATGAAGATTACTCAAAGCAGGCCCTCCACAGCATGCTCCAGGGCATGGTCATCATCAACGAGGTCACCGGTGTGCCCCACGGTCTGGGCTACCCCCTGTCTCACTACTACCATGTGCCCCACGGCCTGGCCTGCGGCGTTTTCGAGGGTGAATACCTGAGAGAATTCCACGATCCCGAAGGCCGTGCCCGGGTGGAAAAGGTTGTAAAATGCATCGGCTTTGATTCCGTCGATGACTTCTGCGACTACATCCAGGCAGTGATTGCGCCCCACATCGACATCAAGGTTACCCTCGACGAAATCGAGGCTTGGACCGACCAGTTCTGCAGCCAGCAGTGGCGTATCGACAGACATCCCGAGGCGCTGACCCGGGATATGGTCAAGGGCATGTACGAAAGAGCCCTTAAGAAATTTATTGTCGCCTAATTAAAAAAGCATTAAAAAGCTCCCGCCAGAGACGATCACAAAATCCTCTGACGGGAGCTCTTTTATTCGCCCAGCCCCTGGGCAATTTTTATTTTATAGCCTACTCAAACACCCGCTCAATCTGCTTCAGCCCGTCGATGATCTCGATATGCTGGGGGCAGGCCGCCTCACACTGGCCGCAGGCCACGCAGTCCGAGGCCTTCCCGCGGTTTTCCGAAAGCTTTTTATAGTCCTCGTCTCCCGAAAGCTTCTTGTCTAAGGTTGGCTTTTTCTCATTGTAGAGGGCAAAATATCCTGGAATCGGGATATTCTGGGGACAGCCGTCTACACAATAGCGGCAGTCGGTGCAGGGGATGCGCTCAAACTTGCTGATGATCTCTGCGGCCTGCTTTAAAGCCGCCATCTCCTGGCCTGTAAGAGGCTCAAAATCCTTCATGAATTCTGTATTTTCTACAAGCTGCACTCGGTTGCTCATGCCGCTGAGCACCATCTCAACCCCCTCCAGGCTCGCCGCAAAGCCCAGGGCCCAGGCGGCCGGCGACCAGTCGGGGTGCAGCTCTGCCAAAAGCGCCTTAGCGGCCTTGGGCAGATTGGCCAGCACGCCGCCCTTGACGGGCTCCATGACAATCACCGGCTTACCGTGCTTTCTGGCCACCTCCAGACATTTTCTGGACTGGACACCCTCGCTGTCCCAGTCCAGGTAGTTGATCTGCAGCTGAACAAACTCCGTCTCCGGGTGATCCGTCAAGATTCTGTCCAGCACCTCGGCCTTGTCGTGGAAGGAAAAGCCCATGCGCTTCACCCTTCCCGCCGCCTGCTGGGCTTTAACAAAGGCAAAGCTGTCGTATTTCTGGGCCGTGGCGTACTTTTCTGTGCCCAGGTTGTGGAGCAGGTAGTAGTCAAAGTAGTCGACGCCGCACTTTTCAAGCTGCTCCTCAAAAATCCGCTCCTGATCGCCCTCGGCCTTTAAAAAGCTGACGGGCAGCTTGCTGGCCACGGTAAAGCTGTCCCTGGGATGGCGTTTTACCAGGGCCTCCCTCAGGGCAATTTCACTCTGAAAATGGTGGTACATATAGGCCGTGTCAAAATAGGTAAAGCCCTACTCTAAGAAAAGATCCACCATGGTCTCCACCTGGGTCATGTCGATGCTGGTGTCCTCCTTGGGGTCGGTCAGCGGCAGCCGCATAAACCCAAAGCCAAGCTTTTTATTGTTCATATCCTCTCCTCCTTCCGGGCCCTGCAGCCGCACAGCGCAGGGGCCTGTAAATGTCTATCAATCATATCACAGCTGTCCCTGGCCAGGCAAGGGCGGCCACAAAAAAAACAGCGCGCCGCTGCCGAAAATGATGGCAGGGGCGCGCAGGTATGCTATACGATTTCTTCGATTAATTCTTCCAGGGATTCGTCCATAGGCTCCGTCATCAGGGTGGGATCCAGCAGGGTCTCCAGCACCTCGGGATTTAACAGCCCCTTGTCTTTGACGATCTGCTCCACATGCTTGCCGGTGAGGATGGACTCCTTGGCAATCTCCGAGGCCTCCTTGTAGCCGATGTAGGGGCAGAGGGCCGTGACGGTGACGATGCTCTGGGACAACAGCTCCTCGCAGCGATCGGGGTTGGCGGTGATGCCGATGATACAATTGTCGATGAAGGTATCCACGGCGTTGGTTAGGGTCTCGATGGATTCAAAGAGGTTGTAGAACATGACCGGCTCAAAGGCGTTGAGCTCCAGCTGACCGGCCTCCACAGCCATGGTGATGGTCAAATCGTTGCCGATGACGTTGAAGGCCACCTGGGAGACCACCTCGGGGATGACCGGGTTGATCTTGCCGGGCATGATAGAAGAGCCATTCTGCTTCGGCGGCAGGTTGATTTCCGCAAAGCCCGTCTTGGGACCGCTGGACAGCAGCCTGAAGTCGTTGGCCATTTTGGACAGGGTGACGCTGACGGCCTTCAGGGCACCAGAGACGGCCACAAAGGCGTCCAGGTTCTGGGTGGCGTCGATGAGGTCGTCGGCCAGCACCATGTCGAAGCCGGTGGTCTTTTTCAGATTGCCGGCGATGCGCTTCAGATATTCTGGATTGGCGTTGATGGCCGTACCGATGGCCGTGCCCCCCAGGTTGACGGTGTAAAGCTCCGACTGGGTCTTTCTGAGACGCTTGGCATCCCTGGCCACCGCCGAGGCGTAGGCCTTAAAGCCCTGGCCCATGCGCATGGGCACCGCATCCTGGAGCTGGGTACGCCCCACCTTGATGATATCGTTGAATTCCACGGCCTTCTGGGTCAGCACCTCCGTCAGACGGTCCATCTGGAACAAAAGCTTCTGGGTCAGCTTGAGGGCCGTAATCTTCCCGGAGGTGGGATAAACGTCGTTGGTGGACTGGGCCATGTTGACGTGGTCGTTGGGATGACAGATTGAGTAGTCGCCCTTGGTGCCCCCCAGGCTCTCGATGGCGATGTTGGCCACCACCTCGTTGGCATTCATATTGGAGGAGGTGCCTGCGCCGCCCTGGATGGGATCGACGATGAACTGATCGTGAAATTTACCCGAGATAATGGCATTGCAGGCGTCGATGATGGCCTTGGCAATGGTCGGATCCAGGTCACCGATCTCCTCGTTGGTGATGGCCGAGGCCTTTTTGACCTGAGCCAGGCTGACGATCATATCCTCGTGGAGCCGCTTGCCGGTAATGTCAAAATTCTGCTTTGCCCTCAGGGTCTGAACACCGTAATAAACCTCCGCCGGAATGGGCAGTCCGCCGATGGAATCATACTCAATTCTCTCTTTCATTGATGAAAACTCCTCATTGTGTTATCTGTATTTGATACAAGCACATGATAACACCGACTTGCATCAAAATCAATTTAGCCCAGTAAACTTTTACACCCCCAGAGTGCCCTTTACCCAAAGGTTTTTTCTTGTTTTTAAAACCATCTTTACAGAATCTACATCTGTTTTTATTTTGCGGACAGAGTTGCCTCTCCGACCAACTTGATCTTTTCCTTTTGCCTCTCGGCCTTCTCAGATAAAAAGTGCATTGGCCTTGACGGTATCCCCGCAAGCCGCCTGCAGCTTTTTTAAAAGCATGGCGTGGGCCTCCTTGGGCACACCTCTGGCTCCCTGGGGACATCGGGCAATACAGGCCATACAGGAAATACAGATCTCGGCATCCGTCGAGGACGGATCTCCGGCGTCAATGGCACCCACCGGACACACCGAGGCACAGTCACCGCAGGCCACACAATCCGCCGAGGTTTCAGGTGTCACCGGCAGTACCTTATAATCCTTATAGGGGCGATCGCCCGGTATATTTTCCACAGATATCGGGCTTTCTTTCCCCCCAAGCATCGCTGCAATTTTCTCTCCAAAGCCGCGCAGCACCTCACAGCTCTGGTCATCGGGCTGTCCCGAAGCAATTTCGCGGACAATGGAGTGCTCCGTCACCGCCGCCACGGCGGCCACAACCACAAAGCCACGGCTTTGAAGCAGATCCTGAAGCTCTGCCAATGTATCCTCATAGGCGCGGTTGCCATAGGCAGCCACCGCCACCGCCGGGGTATGATCCCCCGACAGCCGGGCAATGCGTTCTGCCGCCACAGAGGGCACCCTGCCTCCAAAAACAGGAACACCCAGAACAAGCAGCTCCTCCCGATCAAAGGACGCTCCCTCAAAGACCTTCGGAAGCAGATCGCAGTCCTCCGTCAAAGCGCCCATCCTCTCACAAAGACAGCGCACCACCTGCTCGGCAGTTCCCGTGGGGCTGAAATACCCCTGAATAACTTTTTTAATTTTCATAATCTCTCCTTCTTTTGCCCTCCTGCAGCATTCCCCAGAGCACCGCCGCAATCACGCCGATGCCCGACACCAAAAACCACATCGGCACGCCGTAGGCCTCGGCCACCGGCCCCGAGATCAAAAGCCCCAGGGGCATGGTCAGAGACAGCATGCTGCTGACCAGAGCAAACACCCGGCCCTGGGCCGCCTGGGGCACCTGGGCCTGCATATAGGCCACGGACATGATGTTATAGATATTGCCTCCTGCGCCCATAAAACCGCAAAACAGAACAAAGAGCCAAAAGCCCCCGGTGCTCGGCGACAAAAGCCCGCTGAACAAAGACATGACCCCGGTGAGCAGCAACCCCAGATAGGCCCCGGCAATCTGGTGCCTGACACTGCCAAAAATCCCCAGCACAAAGGAGGCCGCCATCATGCCCATGGCGTACAAAAGCTCCACCACGCTGGCCTGAAAGACCGTTCCCTGGAAAAAATCGCTGGTCATCAGCGGGTACAAGGTCGACAGGGGCATGAAAAAGACCATGCTCACCCCAGCCACCGCAAGCAGCCTCGCCAGGGTTCTGTCGGCAATACAGACGGCAATCCCTTCCTTCATTTCCCGCCAGAAATGGGGCTTTTCCCCGGTCCTCTGGCGCAGATCCGGTATTTTAACCGCCAGCACCGTCAAGCTGGCCACCGCCGCGCCGACAAAATCCGTCAAAAGAATCACCGACATGGGAAGAAAGCCGTACATGGCCGCCCCCACCACCGGTCCCAGCATAAAGGCGCCGGACTGCATGAACTGACTCCAGCCGTTGACCTTGACCAGGGCCTCCTGGGGCACCAGGGTCGGAATGATCGACTGGATGGCCGGGGTGTGAAACACCGTCCCCAGAGAGCGCAGGGCCAGCACGATAAAGACGCTCCAATAGGGCGGCTCCTTAAAAAAGAAAACCGCTGCCAATACCAGGGCCGCCAGCCCCATAAACATATCCGCACCGATGACCACGCCCTTGCGCTTCAGACGGTCGACCCACACCCCGGCGAAGGGCCCCAGAATCGCCTGGGGCAAAAGGGCCGCCAGCCCCGAAAGAGACATGACCATCGGCGAGGCTGTCTGGGTTGCCAGCCACCAGATCATGGCAAACTGCACCGCCGAGCTTCCCACCAAGGACACGGTCTGACCGCAGGCGATGGTGAAAAAGGATCGCTTCCAATGTGTTGTTTTCATAATATCCCCCTCCAGAAACCTCTGTGGCTGCAATTATATCAGAGGATCTGCCTTTACCCCTCCCGATACAGCACCAGCCCGATAATCGTCATGCTTTTGGGCCCGTGATTGTAGGTAAAGCCCGTATCCTTGGTCAGCTGAACCACGTCGATGCCCGCGGCCTCCAAAGACGGCATGGCCTCCTCGGGAAAGCGGCAGGGCACGTCCTCCAAAATGCCGCAGACCTTGCAGATAGAACAGTATCCAGCGGAAAAGACCTTGGCGCCGGGCACGGCCTTCACCAGGGCTCGGTGCAGCTTTTCCGTCATCTTTTTAAAGCCCAGGGCGATCTCATTGTAGCGGCGGTATTCCTTTCGGTCAGAAAAAATGTGAACCTGGGAAAAGAGAATGCCCCGGTTAAAGGCCGAGATCACCTGCCTGTAGTGCTCGAGGCTTCCCACCGACGGCGGGCACATGTAGTTTTTCCCGTAGCTGCCGCAGTCGTTTTTCGCACAGGCGGCCCGAACCTCCTCGGTGATATGGATCATCGCCGGGTCAATGGGCAGGACCTCGGCAAAATCATAATCCGCCATCATCTTTAAAATTTCTTCTGTCATCGTAACTCCCCTCCTATGTAATCATATACATCCCGTTTCATTTATTATAACACAAATTGACATTGGCGGAGGCTTTGTTTATAATTGTAGAGACAGCGCATGTTTTCCGGCGCTGTTCTTTGTTTGTCAAAAATACAAATAAAATAAGGAGGAGATTTATGGATTCTACCAACGAAGTGATTAAAGAAAACAAGATGGGCGTCATGCCCGTCAACCCGCTGCTGATTTCCATGGCCCTGCCCATCATGATTTCCATGCTGGTTCAGGCCCTGTACAACATCGTCGACAGCATGTTCGTCTCCATGGTCAGCGAAAATGCCCTGACGGCGGTATCTCTGGCCTTTCCGATTCAAAATCTGATGATCGCCATCGCCACCGGCACCGGCGTCGGCATCAACGCCCTGCTGTCCAAGAGCTTGGGGGCCAAGGACTACGCCGAGGCCAACCGCGCCGCCAACAACGGCGTTTTCCTGGCGGTGCTCAGCACCCTGGTCTTTGTCCTCTTTGGCATCTTTTTCACCGGCGCCTTTTTCGAGACCCAGACCAGCGATCCCGAGATCCTCGCCCACGGCAAGGCCTACCTGACCGTCTGCTGCGTGCTGTCCATCGGCGTCTTTGGCCAGATCACCTTTGAGCGTCTCCTCCAGGCCACCGGCCGCACCATTTTGACCATGATCACCCAGGGCACCGGCGCCATCATCAACATCATCCTGGACCCCATCATGATCTTCGGCCTCTTTGGCTTCCCTGAGCTGGGCGTTGCCGGCGCTGCCCTGGCCACGGTCATCGGACAGATCGTCGCCATGATCATCGCCCTGATCTTAAATATCAAGCTCAACCACGAGATCACCCTGTCCATCAAGGGCTTTAAGCCCCACAAGCACACCATCGGACGCATCTACGCCGTCGGGGTTCCCTCCATCATCATGACCTCCATCACCTCGGTGATGACCTTCTTCATGAACAATATCCTCATGAGCTTTACCTCCACAGCCACAGCGGTCTTTGGCATCTACATCAAGCTCCAGAGCTTCGTTTTTATGCCTATTTTCGGTCTGAACAACGGCATGGTGCCCATCATCGCCTACAACTACGGCGCCCAGAAAAAGCACCGCATCACCCAGACCATCCGCCTGAGCATCACCTACGCCATTTTGATCATGCTCATCGGCTTCTGCCTGTGCCAGTTCATCCCTGACAAGCTGTTGTCCATCTTCAGCGCCTCCCAGGACATGCTGGCCATCGGCAATACGGCTTTAAGGATCATCAGCATCAGCTTCCTGTTTGCCGGCTTCTGCATCGTGTGCAGCTCCGTGTTCCAGGCCCTGGGCAACGGTGTGCTCTCCCTGCTGGTCTCCGTGGCAAGACAGCTGGTGGTGCTGATCCCCGCTGCCTTCCTGCTGGCCCAGACCGGCAACTTAAGCGCCATCTGGTGGGCCTTCCCCATCGCGGAAGTCGCCTCCCTGGTCTGCTCGGCCCTGTTTTTGCGCCACATCTACAAGCAGAAAGTCAAGCCTCTCCCGGATTTGGCCTAGTCTTTCGAAAAAACGATATAAAAAATCCCAGAGACTCAGCGGACTCTGGGATTTTTATTTTAGCTTTTAATTGTCACCAGGTTTTTTCATAGGAAAACCAATGATTGCGCCCAGGCTTTAATACTGAAAAAGGACAGAGCGGTTTGTTTTGAAGCCTCAGCTTTTCCTCTAAATAATCCCTGAGTTTCCAGACGTCTCCCGGAGCAGCAATCCCCTGTCTGCAGACATTCAGGGCATCTTCAAGCACGGCTTTGCTAAAGGCTAAATCCTTAAGCACCTTGGCTTCGCTACTTTCCAGCTGGGCGTAATTGATCTGAAGCTCCCTGGCCGTCGCTGCCTTTTCTTTTTCGTTTAACATGCGCCTCATCCTTCCTTCTTAACAATTATTTCCTCAGTCCCCCACACCCAATTCCGTATTCTCCACCAGAACACAGAAGGTGGGATCCTTTGATAACGCCGGGTACTGCTTTTCCATAAACCACCGAATCAGCGCCGGATCGGCCTTGACAGCGGTGGTGTTGTCATTGAAGATATTGATGTACACCCGGCTGAAATGATCCCTGGCAATGGCCACATCCCGTTCAAACTGGGCTGGACTTTGTCCTTCCATGCCGAAGAGCAGACAGCACTCGTCGTAGATTTCGGCAATGGCCTCCGGAGAAATTCCCCGGCCCATGCCCTTGATCATGATGTCCTCTCTGAAATCCTCGTCGAAGGTCTCGATGCCAATACGGGGGTGAAGGGCGATGCCTTCGGCTAAAAGCCCGGCCTTGAGGGCTCTGGTTTTTTCAGCCATTTGCCAGTGGCTCTCCATATGCAGGTGTCTGATGCCCTTTTTACGGCAAATTTCAAGAATTTTATCCCGGATTTCCCGGGGCAGCTCAAAATAAGAACCAGAATTAAGCACCACCAGCCGGCCAAACTCCCCGGTGACCTGATCAAGCACCCGAAGGTCCAGGGGAATGGCCTCGGCATCAGACCCCCGGTCCTCGTGGTAATCACAAAAGCTGCATTTTTTCCAGAAGCAGCCCCGGCCCATCAGAAGAACGATCTCCTGGGGCTCAGGCCCTTCGGCAATCCGGCTGTACCTATCCTCAAAGCGCATTACGCAATGCCCAGGGCCTCGGCCCACTCCGCTTCCTTAAAGCCCACCAGCACCTTATCCTTAAGAATTAGCAGGGGACGCTTCACCAGCATGCCGTTGGAGGCCAAAGCCTCGGCCATCTCCTCCTTGCTCATGGTCTTAACCTTATCCTTGAGGCCCAGCTCTCTGTACACCATGCCGCTGGTGTTGAAAAAAGCCTTGGGTGCCTTGTCACAGTGGCCCATCCAGCCCAGAAGCTCCTGGGCGCTGGGGTTGTCCTCCACAATATGCCGCGCCGTGTAGTCGACGCCCTGGGCATCTAAAAATTTCTTTGCCTTCTGGCAGGTACTGCATTTGGGATAATGTAAAAAGATTGGTTTCATACGTTACTCCTTCCAGGCCATGATGTATTCCATACAGCCGCTTTCCTCATCGATCTGCTCCACGCCGATCTGAAATCCAAAGTCCTCATAAAAGGCCAGGGCCCGGGCGTTTTCCGCCATCACCGCCAGGGTCAGCTCCCGGTGGGTCAGCTGACACCAGAGCATGAGCCGGGTGCCCACGCCCTCCCTGAAATAGGCCGGATCCACAAAAAAGGCCCCGATGTGCCGTCCCGAGACAATGGCCGCAAAGCCCTTGAGGATCCCCTCCTCCTCACAGACCACAACCTCGGCCTGGGGCATGTACTCCCGGCGAACCATCTCCTCGTGGTCCTGCCAATAGCTGGCTGGGATAAAGGGCCTGTGGCCCTCGACGACCGAAGCCAGCCAGATTTCCATCACCCGCTCCAGCTCGCCTTCCCGCATTTTTCGAATCATCTCAATAAACCTCAAAGCCCTGGGCAAGAAGCTTATCCCGCCACAGATCTTTCATCAGCTCCAGCTCCTGGCTGTAGTCCTTCTGGCCTGCTTCGTCATCCTTATCATAATCCAGTTTTTCCAAAACCTCAGCTTCAAAGGCTGCCTCGCCCTCCTGCTTAAAAGCTTCATTGAGGGCTCTGCAGGTGACAAAGCTGTGATTTTTCAGCTGAAACATCACGCTGTTCATCTTGCCCTTGAGGTTGTTGGTGGCCATAAGGTAAATTTTTCTGCTGTCTCTATGACGAATACCGAAAACCCCCATTTCCGGCCGATAATTTTTATAGCTTTCCCGAAGCGCTTTTTTTCTGTTGGTTTCCATACTCTTCCCCCTTTAATTTAAAAAATCCTTCGCCCCTAAGATGCCTGCGCCCTCTGGGCCTCGTTCTTCAGAATGTATTTGTCGATGGCCCAGGCCACCCCAAATTCATCATTGGACTTGGTCACAAAGTCGGCGATGGCCTTGACGCGGTCGATGCCGTTGGCCATGGCCACGGCCAGCCCGGCGTAGGACAGCATATCGTAGTCGTTGTTGCTGTCGCCGACGGCCATGACCTCCTGGGGTTTAATGCCGAGCACCTGGCACAGCTGCTTCAGCCCGTCGGCCTTGTTGGCCGTGGGGTTGTTGATTTCCAGGTTGTTTTCCACCGCCGAGGTGATGGTGAGCTTTGTCTGTTGGGTAAGCACCGCCGCCAGGCGTTCTCTGTCCGCCATATTTCTGAAAAAGATATTGAACTTTTCCACCTCGTGGGTCAGCAGATAATCCTTGTAGGCAGAGGCATCCGCCACGGGCTTTCTGGTTTCGTGGAAAAAATCCCAGTACTGGCGCGGCACATTGTACTCCGCCAGGTGGTCCAGACTGTACTTTGTCACCATGGTCTTTCCCTCAACATAGGCGTCCAGCATCAAATCAAAATCCTCAAAAATTTCAAGAATACGCTTTAATTCCGCTTTGCTTAAGGGATTCGTGTAAATGCTTTTATTTCGGCACATATCCGTCACCCTGGCGCCGTTGGAGGTGATGGCGTAGTCGATGCCGGAAAGGTCTGTGATTTCTTCGGGGAGCTCCTGGAGCACCCTGCCGGTGGTGGGCACCACGATAACCCCCGATGCCACAGCCTCTGAAATCGCCGCCTTTGTCTCCTGGGCCACGGAGATATCGCTGCCCAGGGTGGTGCCGTCCATGTCCAAAGCCAATAATTTTATATTCATGTTCTAAAAACTCCTCTGTCCGTTTTAGTATCGTCCTAGCCTCATTCTACCATTTCCCCGAGGAATTGAAAGCCTTCGGACCCTGGAAATTTTGTGAAAAGGACTGCACTTTTCTTTTTGGGAAAAAGACAGCCCTTTTCCACAATTTATCCCCTTTGTGACCAAATTTGTGGAAAAGCCCGGGGCAAAAGCGCTTTTTTATAAAAGATGCCTGGGGATAAACCTGTGGATAGTGTGGAAAACTTTTTGGATTGCGCACTTTAAATTAAAGAATTCACAAAATATAGTGTCTTTTTTATAAAATTTGCCCTGCTTTTCCCATAAAATGATCGCCAGACCTCCGGTAAATTTCCCCTTATCTGTGGATAATTTTGTTTATAATGTGGGAAAAGCTGCGGAAAAAGAAATTTCAACAGCTGTGGACAGAAAAATTCGCTGTAACCGAAACAGAAAAAGGGAGGCCGAAGCCTCCCCTGAAATACACTTAGTTGATTAAGCGCGTTTTTTGCGTACAATGGCTGTGATGCCCAGCGCTGTAACGGCTGCAAGCACCACACCGACGGAAATCATGCCGCCGGAGCCGCCAATACCTGTGACGATATTGGTGATAACCTTAGTTTCCTCCTTCTGGGGTGCTGCCGGCGCCGTGTACTTGTTGGTGAATACCGGCGTTTCGTCGCCGTTATCCACCGTCGCCGTCAGATGTCCTTCCAGATCATCGGTTACCGTGATTGTAACGCTGTATTCCTTGGTGTCGTAGGTGATGGTCTTGTCTTTGCCCGTCACCTCGGAAATGGTGTAGCTGTAGCTGCCCGCCTCCGTGAATTCCACGGGCTCGAAGCTGATATTGCCCTCGGCATCATTGCTGGCCTCAGAGACAACCTCGCCCTGCTCATCCTTCAGCACGAAGGTGAATTCATCGGCGCTGAGATCTCTGCCCTCAAGGACCTTGGAGGCCCCCAGCACAACGCTGGTCGCTTCGGCCTTGTAGCTGTTGTTAAAGACGATGGTCTCGCCTTCGGTTTCCCAGGCTACAGACAGAGTGCCGTCGCTGTTGTCGGTGACCACTGCCCTTACCTCGTAAACCGTGCCGTCGTAGTCTACGCCGCCGGCTTCGCCTGCGGTTTCACTTAGGGTGTAGCTGTAGGTTCCCGGTTTATCAAATTCAATACCCGAGAGACCAATGCTGCCATCGGCGCCGTTGGTGCCTTCAGCAACCACAGCATTGCCTGCATCCTTCAGCACAAAGCTGAATTCGCCCTCCTGCATATCACGGCCGGTCAGCACCTTGGTGATGTCGAGATCCTCGCTGACACTGGAGGTCGTCGGGGTGACGCTGTAGGTGTTGGTGAAGGAGAAATGGCCGGTATAGCCGCCGTCGGTCCAAACGGTTATCTCGCCTATGCCGTCATCGATCAGCGTCAAGTAAATATAGCTTACGTTTTGACTGTCGTTGGTGATGCCAGGTACCTCGCCGCTTTCCTCTACCCTGTAGACAAAGGTGCGACGGCGGGATCCATCCTCAGCCGTTTCTGCTCCCTCCAGCATGTCCAGATCAAAGCTCAAGGCATCGAAGACAACATTGCCGTGTTCGTCGTTGGTTGTTGTGTCTATCACTTCACCCGTCTCATTATTGTAGAGGGTGAAGGTAAATTTGCCGGTGATGTCCGGTGCCGTCAAGCCCTCGGCCGCAGCCAGACGCTTGGTCCCCTTCGGGATAAAGCTGATGGGCCCTCCGGCGGAGTAGGTGTTTTCAAAGGCGATGCCGCCCTCCGGCGCTTTTACTTCGATACCCAGGGTACCGTCGCCATTATCCTTTACCTCAACCGTAAAGGCGAAAAGATCCTCGGTGGCAGATACGCCCATCGGCAGGAGGGTGGTATCCTCCACGGCGGTGTAAGCAAAGCTGTAAACATTGTCCTTTAAGGTTGCCGTGCCAGCTTTCACCGCCTGCTTCAGACCTTCGGTGGTGTAGGTGATGGGGCTGAAGGTGATCCTGCCGTCGGCGTCGTTGGTTCCCGCAGAAACTATATTGTCCTTGGCATCTATAATATTGAAGTCAAACTCACCTGCAATCAGGTCACGGCCGGTTAAGGTCTTGGTGGCCTCGATGCTGGCGTTGCCTTCCCCGCCCAAGGTTCCTTCGGCATGGTAGCTGTTGGTAAAGGCTGCGGCTGCCGTCTGGGCCGGGGTTTCTCCCGTCACATAGGTGTAGGCGGTATCTGCGCTGCCGTCGCTTACGGTGGTGGTGACCGTCAGTTTGCCCTGGCCATCATCTGCCGTTTCAATTTTTACCCTATAGGTCGTATCGTCGTAGGTGTAGCCTGCCTTGCCGTCGTTGCTCTCGGTTACGGTAAAGCTGTAGATCTGGCCCACATCCTTCTGAGTGAAGACAATGTTTTTACCCAGAAAAGCCTGAATGACAGTGGTTTCGCCGTCGGCTGCCTCCAGTGATGGCAGGCCTACGCCCACTTCAGGAATATTAAACTTACTGGCTGAGGCCTTGTCAGCTGGGGTCAGATTAAAGGTAAACTGACCATAGGTCATGGCCCGGCCATTGAGTACCTTGGTGATATTAAAATCACCGGCTGCGACGTAATTGACCTCTGCCTTGTAGATATTGGTAAAGCTTGAATCCATCACGTTGGCTGTCGCCGACATGGTGCCGTCGCCGTTGTCCTTGACGGTGATCTCTGCCTTTGCGGTGTGGGTATCGTAGGTGATCCCTGCATTATCCCCCGTATCCTCGCTGACGCTATAGACAAAGGTTTTTGTCTTATTCGGCGCATCCTTGATCATATCGTAGGTAAAGGCGATTTCGCCAAAGCTAAAGGCTGCCTCATTGCCACTTTCCGGTTTGCCAACGGTGACTTTGGTGACATCCTCACCCTGGGCATTCTTGGGCAGTGGCGCATTGTCCTCAGCCGTCAGCTTAAAGGTAAAGCTGTCGGCATCGGTCCAGTCGCGGCCCGCAAGGGTCTTGGTGAAGGTGACCTTGGTCTTTGCGGTTTGGTCTTCGGGCATGGCGGAGGTGTAGGTATTGACGAAATCTCTGCTTCCGGCGACAGAAGCACTGGCTTTCAGCTGTCCGCTGCCGTCGTCCGTCACGCTGATGGTAAGCACTGCTGTGTAATCTGAGTAGGTCAAACCATTTTCTACAGTATCCGCCTTATCCTCGCGCACCTGATAGACGTAAGTGCCCGCCTTGCTAAAGGTCAGACGGCCAAGGCTAAAGGCTATGGGTTCGCCGTCCTTGCCATTTTCATTGCTCACCGTTATGGGTGAGTTCGGTTTCGGCATGGTATCCAAAGCTGCCTGATCGGTGCTGCCGTTGTAGGATACCTTTGTCACATTAAAGTTAAAGCTGTCATTCTTTGTCCAGTCACGGCCGCTAAGCACCTTATTCAGGGAAGCGCCGACACTGGTATCCAGGGTAACTGCCCCGGCGGTGTAGCTGTTTTCAAAGCTTACCACAGGCTTTTCCGCATCCCCGCTATTGTAAGTACCCAGCTTTTCAGTGACGGCATTGCCTGCCTTGTCCACAATTCGCGTAACCTGCGTTACTGTATGCATGGTGCCGTCTCCATTATCGCTGACGGCAATGTCCACGCGGTACTGGGATTGATCGTAGGTAATGCCTGGGGTATTGCCCTCGGCTTCATCCACGATGTAGCTGTAGGTTTTGCCTGCGTCGGCCTGGGTAAAGCTCAGGCTGAGCTTCTTCATTTCTGCCGCCGCCCCCGCTGCTCTGGAGGGATTTGTAAAGGCCGCATCCTCGGCACTGAGATCTGGCGTTTTTGGATCGGCATCTGCCGCCTTGGCAATGGTAAAGTTAAATTCACCATTTGCCATGCCGCGGCCCGTTAGAGTCTTGGCTACCGCAAAGCCGCCGTCGGTGCCGTAATCCATAGAAGCCTTATAGACATTTTCAAAGGCCGCAACGGTTTTGCCTGTATCGCCATCGTACACGACGCTGGCTTCCAGCTGTCCGTTGTTGTCAGTCACGGTGACCACTGCCTTTGCGGTATGTCTGTCGTAGGTCATACCCTTGCCGTCCTGGGGAAGAGCAGCTTCGACAATATTAAAGGTGTAGGTTCCCGCTTTGGCAAAGGTAATATCGCCAAAGCTAAAGTCTGCGGGGATACCCTGTGCAGCCCCCTGTACGGTTGCTTCTGTATTCGCCATGGTGACGCTGTCTTTAATGTCACTGCCGCTGATATCCTTGGCCTCAGCCAGAGACAGCCTAAACTTATAGCTTTCTCCCTGCTTCATATCGCGGCCTGTGATGGTCTTGGTACCCTTGAGGGCGGTATCGCCGCTGAGGGTTACCGCCGCCGCCTGATAGCTGTTTTTAAAAGCGACACGGCCATTTTGATCCAGAGCCTCTGCTGTCAGCTGAGTTTTGGACGCGTCATCGCGGTGATAGGTGGTGGTGACCACAACCATGTCCTCACCCTGGACCTCCTGGACAGAAACCGCCAGGCGCACATAGTAGCTTGTGGGATCATAGCTTATGCCATTGACGGTATAATTATTGCCTTCATTGGCTTCGGCCGGCATGACCTCGGAAATTTTATAGTCGTAGGTCTTGCCGTTATCTGCCGCAGTAAAGTGAATCTGACCGAAGGCAATGGTGTCTCCGATGTTTTTAACCTCCCAGGTCAGGGCATCGCCTGCCGCCTCGGGGAAGGGCACGCTTGTATCGTCACGTTCAATGCAGAAGGTAAAGGCCTCATCCACCAGGGGCTTATTGCCCGTGTGATCCGTATACTGCTTTGTGGCCAGGGGACTGACATTGGCGGCCTGGGCATCAAAGCTGTTGGTGATTTCTGCAGTCTTTGCATTGTCTGGCAATGGCTGGGGATTGTTCACCGAGGTACCATCGTCATTGACCGTTTTTGTCATCGTCGAGGACGCCTCAAGTTTGCCATTGTTGTCGGTCACCGTGACCACAACCCTGTAGGCCGCATCGGAGTAGGTCACCCCGGGAGTCTCGTTTTCGGGGGTTCTCTCAAAGATATCATAGGTATAGGTTCCGGGTGCGGTGTAGGTAATCGCCCCAAAATCGACATTGGATGCATTATCCCGGGTTACCTCTGCCGTTTTTTCATTGGCAGCACTGCCTTCCGGCAGCGGTGCACTGCCCTGGGCCTGGAGGACGAATTCAAAGCGCTCTGAGGTGCTGTCCCAGCCATTGTAGGTTTTGGCCGCTTTAAAGTGATCCGTACCGCCAACCGTTACGGCCTCGGCCTTGTAGGTGTTGGTGAAGGCTGCACTGCTGGTTGTGCCAGAGGCAATGGTACCCGTTTCTCCTGTTTGCGTTGTCGTATAGTGAGCCTTTGCAGTTTCTGTGACCGTGTAGCCGGTTCCTGCCGCCAGACCGTATACGCGGAGGGTTTCCCCATCCTTCAGGGTAAAGGTGCCTTTATCGGCAAGGGTAAAGGCCGGGCCCACCGCCTTGCCATCGGCATCAAAGACCTGGGCATTGTATCTGTCCTTCAGGGTAGTGCCGGAGGGCGCTGTTAAATCCAGGGTGAAGGTAAAGCTATCCTCAGCTGGTGCGGTGTGCCCCTGTTCAGCGGCAACGGTCTTAGAAACCGTCAGCTCCCCGGGGAGATCTGCATCCAGGCGGCCGTTGTTGCCCAGACGGGCGATGACATTTCTCGTTTCACCCGGTGCCATCGTCGTATCCAGGCTACTCCAACTTGGTTTATACACATAACCCGCCGTAGCAGTCATATTATCTGTTTTCTTTTGTCCGTATTCGTAGAGGCCCGTGATTCTCGGCGTTCCCTTGGGAATATACAGGCCCTCCGCATCGTTTTTCACAAAGCCCGAGAGAACTTCATTGCTGTCTTTGGGAATCTCTACAACCCGCGTCAGCGGCGCCTTTGCTTCACCTGCTTCATAATAAGTTCTCTGGTAATAGTAGGCTGTATTGCTATCAATTTCTGTTGCCCTCTGAGTGCAGCCTTCATCTGTATAGAGAGCTGTATCCTTGTCAAAATAGTAAAATTCATTGGTGCTGGCCGGTGTGTAATCTACTGTAACACCGGCTTCTTCTCCCTCGAAGGCATTGGCGTAGAAAGACACCTTGCCGTCTGAAGTTTTGTTGGCATCGATATACGCCTGGAGGGTTTCGTCGGGATTTTCCAACGCTTCCTCTACCCCTTTCTTCAGGCCTGCGCCGTAGAAAATACGAATGGGATAGGTGTCTGAGATTTCTGTGGTGGCGCTGCCGGTGGTCGGATCGATGTCGACATCGTAGGAGCGCAGCGGAATTAAGGAGGCCGGAATTTTCACCGTGACCTTATCCCCGGTTTGTAAGTCCTCAGATTTTTCCACCGTAATGACAATATCCTCTAAATTGCCGTTGGGGTAGACCACGTTCCCCGATACCTCATAACGGAAAATATACCTGTCTGTATTTCCAGATGTGGTTTTTTCTGTTTTTTCATAAACATTATCTGCGAAAACAATGGCGTTAAAGTCGTTGACCTTCATGTAGTCGCCCAGCTGATCGTTGAAGGTGATATACCCCGTTTCGTCGGGCTGCATTCCCTGTTGTATTTCCGTGGGGGAGGTGGCCGGTCGCTCCGAAAGCTCGGAGGCAATATCCGAGAAGATGGTGTCCAGCCCCTCGGGGTCAGTGGCCGCCTTGTAATACTGGGAATCCTGGCCGTCGATCTGAGCCCGCTCTCCAAGGCTTTGGTGCGTGTAGCTGGTGGCGTCAGGGTAGTTGCTGGACATGGCGTGCATGTAGCCGTTGAAGTTATTTTGCTCTTCATTACCACCCTGTCCCGTGTTTTCAGGATTGGCACTTTGGAAGACACCGATGGAGTAAATTAAAGTATCCTCTGCTTTCATCTCTTTGGCTTTACCAATAGCAGCGTTGGCAACATCTTCATCAAAACCAGTGTAATGATTGGGCTCGCCATCGGTGAAGAAGATCACTACCTTCTGAGCATCGCTTCTGGCATTACCAAGAGCCTTTTGGGTTTTTTCCATAGCGTAGTCAGCCCCTGTGGAGCCGTTGGCGTATAAGCCGCCGATGGTATTCTTTATACTGTCGGCATCTGACCCCTCACAGGTAGTCAAACTATAGCGTATATAGGCATCGGACGCATAGGTCACCAGGGATACCCGGTGCTTATTTTCAGCACCCGTTATCTTGGCATTCATGTCGCTGGTAGCATCGATGAAATTGCTGGCCGCCGTTCTAAGGGCGTCCATACGGGTCATATTAGATCTGGAGACATACAGTATCTGTGAAATCTTGGCATCACCGCTGACATCCTGCGCAATATAAACGTCTTCTCGATTGACCCTATAGTAGGCAGTATATTTTCGGTTAAACCCCCTTGAGATAACCAGACGGCGATATTGTCCATCGCTGAGCCGCACATACAGATTGTCCCGGTTTCCTCTGTTCCAGACCTGTTCCCAGGTATCATCTGTATCCCACACCTTTTCATAATAGGTGCCGCTGCCCATGGCACTGGCCATACTCCCCGAGGTATCCAGCACAAGGACAATGTCCAGGGGTTCATAGGTGGCGCTTTCTCCGGTCACCGTGGCCGCCGAGGACAGGGCCGACAGGGTTACCAGGAAATCGTCGTCTGCATTCATGGTCACCTGTGGTTCATTGCCTCCGGGCAGGGTGACATCTTGGGTGGACACCGATTTATCTACCCAGACCCGTCCAATATTTCTGGTATTGTCAGCCGTCGTCTTCTGCCAGTCATCCATTGATGACGTATCGATGGTTTTCTCTGCGGCGAGGCCTACGGATGAAAACATGGAAAATACCACGACCATGACCATAAACACGGCAAAGCTCAGGGCCACCATGGTCTTTCCACGTCCCAAAGATTCTACTCTTCTCATCATTTTTTCTCCTTTGTTCTGATATCTATATGAAAGCGATAATTTCCTGCAAAAATTGATCATCTCTTATTTCAAACTTGAATTTACAATCTAAGTGCAACAAATAAATAATGACCCATAGTTCTAGTATA
>JAUNGS010000016.1 GCA_030524435.1 Eubacterium sp. | reverse complement strand
TTTTTATCCATTTCAGTAAATATATCTTTGAAATTATCTCTTACAAGATAGCAACTATTATTGAGTAATACCATCTCATCATAATCAGCCAATTTGTTAAAGTCCATTTCAAAAATGGCGTCTCTCCAAGCACCAAAATCATATCCTTCATTTTCTCTGATAATAACTTTTTGTACATACTGCCTTATTTTATCTAATTCAGTATTTTCTAAAGCACTATTCGTCACAAAAATAAAATTATCAATGAACTTCGAACAAGCTTTCAAATATATGACATCTTCATTTGAAATTATATTGTTTTTATCATAATGGACAAAAACCCCTATTCTCTTTTTACTTGGATAGTCATTTGCATTTTGTATAGAACTATATGTTGTCTGATAAGTATATCCAGCGTCAAAAGCTAAATAACACCAGATTCGTTCGATTTGATGGCCAAGTGTTATATTCACCTGTCCTTTTTCTTCTGGAAAATCCTCTTGTGTCCACTCATATTGAAAAATTTTCTTTACAGCATCTGTTCTCGCCCAAAACATATTTCCTACCGGAAACACCGGCCTAGTTTCCAACTCTACATCTAGTTCTAGTTCATCAATAAGATTTTCGCATTCGTATTCATTACCTCCCCACACCGCTTGTTTTGATACAATTGGAAATGCCTCTGGATAGATAATTCCTATATCCTTTCTTTCTTCAAATATAGAAAAAATATCTGCAATGTTCTCTGTAGAACCGAACAAGTTTTTATATAAATACTTCCGCCAATATGTTCCATAATCATTCGTTTTTGTTTTTTTCGAATGTATATGGCACAAATACTCATACTGCTCTATTCTTCTGCTCATCTGAATAATAAATGGCGCTACATCCCTTCCTCGATTATCAAAAATCTCTACAATAACTCTACTAGCAGTAGATGCTTTACCAAATACTTCTTCAATAAACAGCTTCTTTTCTTCTGTATCCGTAGAAATATAGCAATCGTATTTATATGGAATCTTATTTAATTCTTTAATAATTTCATCTATTGTATCCGTATAGAACAAATGAATTTGTACCGCTATTTTAGCCTCATCTACTTTAGATAATTGATTTACGGAACTATCTTTTCCCATTAAAACGCGTATTCTTTCAAAGGGAATTTTGTATAACGCCTTGGAAAATGTATTGATATTGGCATAGCCATATTCCTCATCTGGTTCTAAATATGTTCCTTCTGCCCATTCATTCCATGCATTAACAAACATGATCTGTTCTTCTGGCGCAAAATCATTTTCTGTCTCTTCTACCATTAAAGAAACCCATTTATAAAAACTCTCTAATGAATAACCATAAAATGTTGTCCAATTGTCTGCTCTCCTCGCCGCATTATCCCAAGCCATCATGCAAGTTCTATGCAGCGGAAGCACTTTCTTTTCATCTTTTCTAAGCTCATACTGCTTCTCTAGTAACTGAACCAGCTTCCTGTAATTATAAACATTAGCTGCTTTTCCATTGAGATCCAGGTCTCTTACACCCAAAATATCATGCCACATATTATGCGGTGGAAACTCAACCTCTGCGTCTACAATTTTTTCTATTTCTAAAGATTTCGCTGTATTATTTGCAGTCTGACACGTCCAAATTAAAATGTCTCCTATACCACATTCTTGTGCCGTTTCTCTCCATTTAGCAAATGTATCTTCAATGTCCGGAATCTGTCCTGGATTATAAACGATAACCAGTGGTTTTCCGTTGACACGTACGTACCGTTTATCATCAATATATTTTTTCATATCCAGAATAAAATTACGTTTATCCTCTTCTGAATATTCTTGTCCAAGAAGAACCTCTTTGTTTAACCCATCCCATGCTCGTGTAAAATTTTCATTAGCCCAACATAAGCAAAAGTTCGTATCTATTTCAGGATGCGCCAGTAACATATCCACTGGTTTTTCCATAATTCTTCTTCCGGAAAACCAATAATAATAAAAACAAAATCCATATATCCCGTGCTGTTTTGCCAATTCCACCTGGTGTTTAAGCGTTTCTACTTTGCTAAGGTCGTAATACCCTATATTCTTATGCGGTGTTCTAGGCTGGTAGTGCCCCTCAAATCTTGATTTCGCTTTTTTTGTATTTGTCCATTCAGTAAATCCTTCACCCCACCATTCATCATTTTCTTTGATTCTATGAAATTGAGGTAAGTAGAAAGCTAAAGTTTTGATATTTGTTTCATTATCCCCTTTACTAAAATCAATATTTTCCTGATAATTACTTTCGTAGGGACAAAATTCTTGATTATCATCACTCGGAGAAAAATATAGTCCTGTTTTTTCATAAAATTCTTTAATTTTTTTTCTACGCTCTAAATAAATGTTCATTTTTTGCTTAGCGTTTGAAAAGCCATCATTTTTTATTGTTGTCAATCCTTTATATGCAATATTTGTAAAGCGATTCTTTTTAATCCTATTTTTATTTTTGTCTAAACATTTTCGCAATGGCCTAGTAAGTTTCCATGATGCAGAATTCTCAATTTCATACCATGCGCCGTAGATACGTTTATATTTTTTGTTAAGTCTTGAATATTTTCTTTCTAATGTTCTATACTTTTTCTCAAGCTCTTCGATTCCCTGTTGTTTGTTTTCCATTTTTATCGTTCTCCCATTTTATATGCCTCACAAACCTCTTTGGCTTCTCCAATGCGAACAACTTTTCCCTTTTCAAGCCACATGACATGTGTACAAAGACGTTCAATCTGTTCAATAGAATGCGACACTATCAACACTGTCGTTCCTCCCGACATCATTTGCTTCATACGCTCTTCGCATTTTTGCTGAAATTTAAAATCTCCAACGGACAATATTTCATCTACGATCAAAATTTCAGGAATAACAGAAGTTGCTATAGCAAATCCTAAACGCGCAACCATCCCAGATGAAAAATTCTTAACTGCGACATCCATAAAATCGTGCAGCTCAGAAAATTCAATAATTTCATCCATCTTTTCTTCCATATGCTTTCGTGAATAGCCTAAAACTAAACCATTCATCATAACATTTTCTCTTGCTGTCAACTCAAAATCAAAGCCAGCTCCCAACTCAATAAGTGGAGATATTGTTCCATAAACATTGATGGTTCCACTTGTCGGTTTCAATATACCCGAGACAATTTTTAACAATGTGCTTTTTCCTGAACCATTTAAACCAACAATGCCAAAAACATCCCCTTGGTTGACACTGAAACTGACTTTATCTAAAGCCGTAAATTCATTATAAAAAAGCTGGTGTTTCATTAATTTTACAAAGTACTCTTTAAGATTCTGGATCTTATCACTTGACATATTGAATTTCATTGTAATGTCATGTGCTTCAATAATTTTAGACATACTCCACCTCTTTATAAGTATAAAATAAATTTATCCTGTTTCTTTTTAAAGAATAGTAATCCTATCACCAAAAAGAGCAGCGAACAGCAAATACACACTAGGTTTTCCTTCAGTCCAGGAACCGTATTGTACATGATAACCTGCCTAAAATACTCGACATAATGGTATAAAGGATTAAGAAGCATTAGTTTTTGCATAATTGTTGGCAAAATTTCCATTGGATAAATAATTGGTGTTAAATACATCCATGCAGTAATTAAAACACCATACAAGTGTTCTGTATCTCTAAAAAATACATTTAATGTTGCCAAAATCAAACCCAAGCCTGTTGAAAAAACAAGTGTATAAATCAAGGGTATTGGAAATAATATAACTGTCCATCCCACAGGAACCTGTAATATTAACAATACAATTGCAACTGCAATTAATGAAAAAAGTGTATTCACAAAAGAAAATAATACTTTCTCCATTGGGAAAATATACTTTGGAATATAGACTTTTTTAATCAATCCAGCTGCTCCCAGCATGGAATTCATCGACAGCATTGTTGCTTCAGAATTAAAATTGAAAATCGTTGACCCTACAATATAATATGCTGGGAAGTTCTCAATTTGAAATTTAAAAATATGCGAGAATACCGCTGTAATAACCAACATCATCAAAAGCGGATTCAGAACACTCCATGCGATTCCTAACACTGAGCGTCTATATTTTATCTTTATATCTTTAGAAACCAACTCTTTCAACAAATGTCTATATTTATAAAACTTTTCAAAATAACCTTTGAATTCACTTTTTTTAGCTTCGTTATTCAAAATTAAATTCCTCCGATAGGCATCTATAAACAGATAGACTTACCTTTATTGGGTAAGTCTATCTTAAATCTTAATAATTATCAAACTCAACTTTTATTTCTTCGAATACATCTTTTCATAGTATTCCTGGTACCCGCCAGACTTAACCTGCTTCAGCCATTCCTGGTTGTTAAGGTACCACTCGATGGTTTCCTCGATCCCCTGCTCAAAGGTGTAGGAGGGCTCCCAGCCCAGCTCGGTGGTGATCTTGGTGTTGTCGATGGCGTAGCGTCTGTCGTGGCCCAGACGATCTTCGACGTGGATCTTCAAGTCATCGTTGATTTTGGATACGTCGGTATCGATGCCAGCGTAGGCTTTGGCACCTACCTTTTCCTTGACATTGGCGATAATCAGATCGACGATCTGGATATTGGCTTTTTCGTTGTTGCCGCCGATATTGTAAACCTCATTTAAACGGCCCTTGTGGAGCACTGTGTCGATGCCGCTGCAGTGATCCTTGACGTGCAGCCAGTCTCTGATCTGCATGCCGTCGCCGTAGATGGGCAGGTTTTTCAGCTCAAGAACGTTGGAGATCATCAGCGGAATTAATTTTTCCGGGAACTGATAAGGACCGTAGTTGTTGGAGCAGCGGGTGATGTTCATGGGGAACTTGAAGGTGTTGCCGTAGGCTCTTACCAGCAGGTCTGCGCCGGCTTTAGAAGAAGAGTAGGGACTGTTGGGCTGAATCGGTGTGGTTTCGGTGAACATGCCGGTTTTGCCCAGGGCGCCGTAAACCTCATCGGTGGATACCTGGAGGTATTTTACGCCTTCGCGGTAGGTCGGATAGCCGTCGTCATCCTTGCCGGTCTGCCACAGGTTTTTAGCCGCATCCAAAAGGACCTGGGTGCCCATGACGTTGGTCTGTACGAAAATCTCCGGATTTTCGATGCTTCTGTCCACGTGGGATTCCGCCGCAAAATTGACGACGTAATCGAAATTGTATTTTTCAAAGAGATCCTTGATAAAAGGTCTGTCGGCGATATCACCCTTGACAAAGGTGTAATTGGCATTGTCTTCGATATCTGTCAGATTTTCAAGATTGCCTGCGTAGGTCAGCAGATCCAGATTGACAACCTTGTAATCCGGGTGCTGCTTCAGCATATATTTCACAAAATTTGAACCGATAAATCCGGCGCCGCCGGTGACTAATACTGTTTTCAATGATCTAAAACTCCTCTATCTAAAATTCTAAACTGTCTGCAATATCCTTCAGGAAGGGCTGTTTGCCGTCCTTTTCAGACAACAGCAGCTCTAAGCCTTCGATGGGCCACTCGACGCCGATGTCCGGGTCATTCCAGCGGATGCCGCCGTCGTATTCCGGCGCGTAGAGATTAGTACATTTGTAATTGAAGGTGGCCTCGTCGGAGAGCACCACAAAGCCGTGGGCAAAGCCCTCGGGAATATAAAACATGGTCTTATTTTCTGCACTCAGGGTTACGCCTGCCCACTTGCCGTAGGTGGCAGAGCCCTTTCTGAGGTCGACCCCCACATCCCAGACGGCGCCCTGGGTGCAGCGCACCAGCTTGCCCTGGGAGAATTTTCTCTGGAAGTGAAGCCCCCTGAGAACACCCTTCTTGGATTTTGATTCATTATCCTGAATAAAGGTCATATCCAGACCAGCCTTGGCAAACTCAGCCTGATTGTAGGTTTCCATAAAGTAGCCGCGTTCATCGCCGAAGACCTGAGGCTGAACGATCACCAGACCCTCGATACCTGTTTCTTTTACTTCGATTGCTGCCATTATCTCACTCCCTTTTCACTGGCACATTGTACAAGATACTGACCGTAGGCGGTCTTTTTCAAGGGCTCCGCCAGCTTTAGAAGCTGTTCCTTGGAAATGAAGCCCATATTGTAAGCAATTTCTTCTACGCAGGACACGTAGAGGCCCTGGCGCTTCTGGATGGTTTCCACAAAGTTAGAGGCCTCGATGAGGCTGTCGTGGGTTCCGGTGTCCAGCCAAGCCATGCCGCGGCTGAAAAGCTCTACCTTTAAATCGCCGCGCTTGAGGTAGGTTTCATTGACGGTGGTGATTTCAAGCTCACCCCGGGCCGAGGGCTTGATGGTTTTGGCAATTTCCACGACGTCGTTGTCGTAGAAATAGAGCCCCGGAACCGCAAAATTTGACTTCGGAACTGCCGGTTTTTCCTCGATGGAGATAACGGAACCGTCTTCTGCAAACTCAACCACACCGTAGCGCTCAGGATCGGTAACCGGATAGCCGAAGACCACAGCTCCCTTTTCCAGAGCCGCCGCAGCCCGCAGAGACCGTGTGAAGCCCTGGCCGTAGAAAATGTTATCGCCCAGAACCAGGGCAACCTTATCGTCTCCGATGAACTCTTCACCGATGATAAAGGCCTCGGCCAGTCCGTTGGGGGCTTCCTGAACGGCATAAGAGAAGTTCAGCCCCAGCTCTTCGCCGGTGCCAAACAGACGCTCGAACATCGGCAGATCCACCGGTGTGGAAATAATTAAAATATCTCTGATTCCCGCCAGCATCAGGGTTGACAGGGGGTAGTAAATCATCGGCTTGTCGTACAGGGGCAGCAGCTGCTTGGACACCGCCCGGGTAATCGGGTAAAGGCGTGTTCCGGAGCCGCCGGCTAAAATAATTCCTTTCATATCTGTTCTCCTCTATAGATTCGTTTTAATTTTCGCTGGCTTCAAGCCATTTCAGATATTCTGTCAAAGCTTCCTTCCAGGGACGGAAGGTGTTTAATCCCAGCTTTTCAAGGCCCTGGTTTTTAAGCACAGAATACTTGGGTCTCGGCGTTTTGCTGACGTATTCCTCGGAGGTTACGGGCTTGACGGAAATTTCAATGCCTTTTTGTCTGAAAATTTCTACGGCAAAATCGTACCAGCTGCACTGTCCCTCGCAGGTGCCGTGATAGAGCCCATAATTTTCTGTCTGCATCAATGCAATGATGGCCCTCGCCAGATCCACCGTGCTGGTGGGTGAGCCGACCTGATCGTTGACCACGGTAATTTCCGGATACTTATCGGCCAGGCCCAGCATGGTCTTGACAAAATTGTGGCCATCGCCGTAAAGCCAGGCGGTTCTCACAATAAAATACTGCTCTAAAATCTCTGAAACGTATTTTTCACCCAGAGCCTTGCTTTCCCCGTACACGGTTTTCGGCGCAATGGGGTCCGATTCCACATAGGGACGAAGCACACCGTTTTCTGTAATGCCGTCACCGTCAAAGACATAGTCTGTGGAGACATGCACCATTTTAATGCCCCTATCCCTTGCAATTTCCGCTAAATTTTTGGGACCCTCGCCGTTGACGGCCATGGCGGCCTCCCGGTTTGTCTCACAGCCGTCCACATTGGTCATGGCGCCGCAGCTGACGATGACGTCTGGCTTTTCAGCCGCAATAATTTTCTCAACCGCCGCCTTGTCGGTAATGTCAAATGCCGGAATGTCATAGCCCACGGCTTCGATGGGGGTCTCCTTAAGCTGCTTTAAAAGCTCCCGCCCCAGCTGTCCGCCGCTGCCTGTGATTAGTGCTTTCATTGACTATCCTACCTCTTCTCTATAATCTTAATTTCTTTTATGCGTAGTAAATCAGTTTTATTATACTTCACAGCCCTCTCTTTGTCTATTTTTTTTCTTAATTTCTTTAAAAATGTATCCAATTTGTATCATATTTGTGTTATAATTATAAAATCTAATTTTACTGGTATATTCATCTTTTTACACGACCTATAATATGAAAGGATTTTAAATGAGCTTACGTAAGAAAATTTTATCCGTCATTTTAACCTGTCTGCTGATCGTCGTCGGCAGCGGCGGTGTCTACGCCTACACCATCTTAACTCAAATTTCCGGCATTCAGCTGGATGAATCCGATTTGAACATCAACGCCAATCTCTCTGAAGATACGGTTAATATTGCACTCTTTGGCATCGACGGCCGCGACGAGGTAGAGGGCGACCGCTCCGATACCATCATGATCGCCTCCGTCAATTTTAAAGAGGGAACCATTAAAATCGTCTCCGTCATGCGCGACCTGCTGGTGGAGATCCCCGAGAGTGACAAAAACGATACGACCTATGAGAAAATCAACGCCGCTTACCAATACGGCGGTCCCCAGCTGGCCGTAAAAACCCTGAATCAAAACTTCGACCTCAACATCCGGGACTACGTCGTCGTCAACTTCGACTGTCTTGTGGATGTCGTCGACGCCCTGGGAGGGGTTGATGTCAATATTGCCAATGAGGATGTCCTGGAGTGGACGAATCAATTTATTGGCCACGTCAATTATATTTTAAATCGTTCTGACCCTGAGCTTACCGGCACTGGAAACCAGCACCTCACCGGGGTTCAGGCCCTGGCCTACTGCCGCAACCGCTACAGCGATAATGACTATATGCGCACCGAGCGCCAGCGCGAGGTCGTGGAGCAGATTGCCAGCAAAGCCTTTAACATCGACCTGCTGACTGCCATCAACCTCATGGGCAAGGTTTACCCCTATGTCACAACCTCCCTGTCCCTCCAGGAAATGACCGCCTACGCCAAGGCCTTCATGACCCTGGAAAACAAGGAATTCATCGACTTCCGCGTGCCCACCGACCAGCTTCTGGCCGAGGAAACCATCGATGGCGTCTGGTACATGCTCCCCAACTCCCTGGCGGACAACGCCATTGTGCTCCACAAGTTCCTCTACGGCACCGAGGCCGACAGCTACACCCCCAGTGAGCGGCTGATGGAAATCAGTGCCTACATCGCAGACATCGGCGGCTTGGACGGCGGCATCACCATCGATACTACAAAATCCTACGAGGAATACGTCAAGGGCAGCTCCGACCAGGGCTCCAGCGCCACCGACGGCAGCAGCACCTCGGATTACAATGACTATGACAGCTCCAATGACTATGGCAACGACGGCTACACTGAGCCAGAGTACACTGATCCAGGATATAGCGATCCGGAATACACGGAACCTGAAACACCGCCAGTCACCGAGGAAAACAGCGGCGATACCTCGGGCAGTGAGGAAACGCCGCCCGCCGAGGATAACAGCTACACTGAAGATACACTATCCGAATTCTAAAAAATTCTTGGATTTTTCTAAATATTAAGTATAATAGAAAGAGCTAAGAGAGCTACATGTCCATTGGACGCACATCCCCACGAAATAGCTGGTTTCGTGGGGTTTTTATAATCCAGAGCACATCCCAGATACAAAAAAACAGCCCAAAGCTTAGAGATTGTTTGTACCAATACTCAGGCTTCGGGCTGTTTTTATTTCAGCTTTTGATGATTATTTTCCACTTCTCATCAGATTGATGAGACCCCCGGCCAGGAGCATTTTTTTCTGGCGCTCGGACACGTCGATGTCCAGGGTGTAGGTTTCGTTTTTCGTTGTATTTTTTAACAGGATCTTTCCCTTTTCCAGCTGCGCCTTGGCATCTTCGATGACCAGATCGTCTCCCAGGGTGATCTTATCATAGTCCTCGGGATTTTCGAAGGTCATGGGCAAAATACCGTTGTTGATCAGATTGTTTTTGTGAATTCTGGCAAAGGACTTGGCGATGACGCCCTTGATACCCAGATACACCGGTGCCAGGGCCGCGTGCTCACGGCTGGAGCCCTGGCCGTAGTTCTGTCCGCCGACGATGAAGCCGCCGCCGTTTTCCTTGGCCCGTTTGGGGAAGTCCGGATCGCAGGGGGTCAGGCAATAGTCCGACAGGTAGGGAATATTGGAGCGGTAGGGCAGAAGCTTGGCGTTGGAGGGCATGATGTGGTCGGTGGTGATATTGTCCTCCACGACGATGAGAGCCTTACCTTCAACCTGATCTGCCAGGGGGTTCGCCAGGGGGAAGGGCTTGATGTTGGGTCCCTTGATAACCTCCACCGCTTCTCCCTCGGCAGCCGGAGGAATGACGGCGTTGTCATTGATGCGGAAGGCCTTGGGCATTTCGATGTCCGGCAGTTCTACCTTGCCTAAAGGATTGGTGAGCACACCTTCCACCGCAGAGATGGCCGCTGTCTCGGGGCTCAGCAGGTAAACGTCGGCGCTGACGGTACCGGAGCGGCCCTTGAAGTTTCGATTAAAGGTTCTCAGGGAGACACCGTCGGTGCAGGGGGCCTGGCCCATACCGATGCAGGGGCCGCAGCCGCACTCGAGAATTCTGGCGCCGGCGCCCAAAAGATCAGCCAGGGCGCCATTTTCAGCCAGCATCGTCAGCACCTGCTTGGAGCCCGGGGCGATGACCAGCTGTACATCCTCGGCGATGGTCTTGCCTTTGAGGATGGCCGCCACCTTCATGAGATCCAGCCAGGAAGAGTTGGTGCAGCTGCCGATGGCCACCTGATTGATCTTGAGGCCCTCCAGCTCGGAAACCTTGACCACCTTGTCGGGGCTGTGGGGGCAGGCTGTCAGGGGCTCCAGGGTATTGAGATCTACCTTAACCACCTGATCGTAGACGGCGTCGGCATCTGCGGCCAGAGCCACAAAATCTTCGGCGCGGTTCTGGGCCTTCAAAAAGGCTTCGGTCATGGCGTCCGACGGGAACACCGAGGTGGTGGCCCCCAGCTCAGCGCCCATGTTGGTGATGGTGGCCCGCTCCGGCACCGTCAGGGTATCCACCCCGTCTCCGGTGTATTCAAAAACCTTGTTGACGCCGCCCTTGACGGTACATTGGCGCAGCACCTCTAAAATAATATCCTTGGAAGAAACACCCTTTCTCAGTCGTCCCGTCAGCTCAACCTTGACGATTTCCGGCATGGTGATGTAGTATTCACCGCCGGCCATGGCCACGGCCACATCCAGTCCGCCGGCGCCGATGGCCAGCATGCCGATGCCGCCGCCGGTGGGGGTGTGGCTGTCGGAGCCCAGCAGGGTCTGTCCTGGAACGCCGAAGCGTTCGATTTCAACCTGGTGACAGATGCCGTTGCCTGGCTTTGAGAAATAAACCCCGTGCTTTTTTGCAACGCTCTGGATATACCGGTGGTCATCCATATTTTCCGGCCCCTCCTGCAGCATGTTGTGATCGATGTAGGCCAGAGAGCGCTTCGTCTTAACCCGGGGCACCTCCATGGCCTCCAGCTGCATGTAGGCCATGGTCCCGGTGGAATCCTGGGTCAGGGTCTGATCGATACGGATACCAATTTCCGTACCCTTGACCATCTCCCCAACAACGAGATGATCCTTTATGATTTTTTCAGTGAGTGTTAATCCCATGTTCATACTCCTTTTTACGTTTTGTATCCATTATACACTAATTGAAATCTATTATGCCATAAAAATCTATGGAAAAGCTTTACTTTTTTACGGATAATCCCAAAAAAATTCCTGTATCCGTCGGCTTTTTATGGGCATCCCGGTCTTTGTCATGGTATGATATAGGTTAACACCAAAAACAATCACAGCTTTGTGTGAAAGGAGAACCTGGGATGAAGCCATTTTGCACCCTTAAAAATTTCATCGTTTTTTTTAAAGACAATTGGAATGACTACAATATCATCAATCTGGCGGCTCAGCTCTCCTACAGGATCCTGCTGGCCTTTATCCCCTTCATCATGCTGCTCTACAATTTTTTATCCCTGATTAAGCCTTCCCTGAACACCTACCTTTTGAATCAGGCCCAGGGCTTTTTGCCCCAATTTTTTACCGCCTTTTTTGATACCGCCAAATCCGGGGCCTCAGGTCCCCAGACCTCTCTCTGGGCCAACCTGACCTTCGTCTTTTTTATGCTCTTTGCCTCGGTGTCGGCCATGCGCGCTCTTATTCTCATCATCAACAAGGCCATGCACTGCAAGCCGCCCCATCCCAACGTTTTTCTGGCCTGGGCTCGTTCCTGGTTCAGCGCCCTGATCTACCTGATTCTGCTGCTTTTGGCAGCCTCCATCACCGGTGCCCTCTACCCCCTGACCCAGACCCTGGCCACGGCCACCTTCGATGCCATGAACCTTTCGGACTGGTTTATCGCCATCTGGCGGGCCTTTACCCTGTTCTATATTCTGACCATCGTCACTCTGATTTTTACGGCCATCTACAGCCTGGCGCCCTACCCCCACCTGCGCTTTTTCGAGGCGCTTCCCGGCGGACTGACTGTGACGGCCTCCCTGCTTTTGATCTGGGGGCTCTACCGCATCGGACTGAGACTGCCGGTCACCTTCGAGGGCATCAACCGTTTTCTCCAGGCGCCCTTTATCCTGATCGTCTCTATCTTCGTCCTCTCCATCATCACCTGTCTGGGCTGTATCGTCAACGCATTTTTTATAAACCTCGGAAAGGAGGATAAAAAGCTTGAAGCATAAAATCGCCGATTTCCTCAATTTCATCGTCACCGACATCGACCGCACCGATTTCTGGGGCATCTGCAGCCAAATGGCCTTCTACCTGCTGATGTCCTTCTTTCCGCTGATTATTTTCATCGTCAATTTTGTGGGACAATTTGTACTCCAGTCCCAGCACTATCTTTTTGACGTCCTGAAGAATTTTCTGCCCACCATCGCCTATAACTACGTCTACAGCTTTGTTTTGTCTATGCCCCAGACCATCGGGGACAACCACTACTTTCTTTTGATCATGGCCTTCTTTTTCTCCACCCTGGCTGCCAGGGCCACCATGATCGGCATGAACCTGACCTACGGCTATACCGAAAGACGGAGCCGCAAAAAGCTCTGGGCCCTGTCCTTCATCTTTACCCTGGCCTTCGCCATCACCATCCTGTTCATCCTTTCGGCCTTTATTCTGAGCCAAAACCTCACGGCCTTTGTTTTGGGCAAGCTGGGTCTCAGCGTCTTCAGCTATCAGCGTCTCAATGTTTTGACCTTCGTCTTCTCTTTCCTCGTCACGGTGCTGGTCTGCAATCTGATCTACATCCTGGCCCCGGCCAAAAGACTTTCCTTCCGCCACGGCCTGCCCGGCGCCCTGTTCTCCGCCGCCGGCATTACCATCGTCTTCAGAATCTTTCTGATTTTCGTCAACCGCTCCGCCAAGTACACCCTGCTCTACGGCAGCTTCGGCGGTCTCTTTGCCCTTTTGGTGGTCATCTATTTTCTCTGTGTCATCCTGAATCTTGGCGGCAAAATCAACGTTTACTGCAACATTGACAAATAAACACCACTTCGACCGAGACCTGGCCGACAACGCCCGGAGTATGGACAAATAAACATCCTAAGTTTAATAAATATTTTACTTTAAAAACAAAATTGACAACGATTTTATGGTATAATTGACATATGAGCAGGCCTCAGGCGTGCTCACGCTTTAGTGTGAATACCTACTTAGCATTGCATCTGCTGGAGCCCTCGGGCTATCCGCGAATTTTACTTCCAAGCACAACGGCAGTCCTACTCGTTTACGGCCCAGACAACTTCTGTCTGCCCCAGCAGAACAGAAGTTTTTTTGACCCTATTTTCCACCTGGCAATAAAATTCCAGAGCGCCAATTTCGGCACCATCGCTTTTCTTCCTATATCCCGCCGCCCTGGAGATCACTATATTTTTAGAAAGGATCCTATGGCTATGAAATATCAAACCGCATGTCATCTTTTTCATGAAGGGACCTATTTACAAAGCTACGAATTTTTCGGCGCACATTTTCAAGACGACGGCGTCGTCTTCCGCCTCTGGGCCCCCTATGCCCAGTCGGTTTCTGTGGTCGGTGATTTCAATCATTGGGACGCTGCGTCCCACCCCATGTGCCTGCTGCCCGAATCCGGCGGCGTGTGGGAGCTCACTGTCCCCGACCTTTCCGCCGGAGAAATTTACAAATACAGCATTACCCGCTGCGACGGCGAGGTGGTTCTGAAGGCGGACCCCTACGGCTTTTTCTCCGAGGTGGCCCCCAACACCGCCACCGTCCTGTGGTCTTTGGACAACTACAAATGGAAAGACCGAAGCTGGTGCGCCAAGCGCAGGCTCAACGCCAAAAAAGCGAAGCCCGTCAACATCTATGAGGTTCACCCCGGCAGCTGGAAAACCCACGAGGACGGCACCCACCTGAGCTATGCGGAGCTGGCCGACACGCTGGTGCCCTACCTCAAGGAAATGCACTACACCCATGTAGAGCTCATGCCCATCATGGAACATCCCTTCGACGGCTCCTGGGGCTATCAGCTCACGGGCTACTTCGCCGCCACCAGCCGCTACGGCAAGCCCGAGGACCTCATGTACTTCATCGACGCCTGTCACCACGCCGGCATCGCCGTCATTTTGGACTGGGTTCCGGGCCATTTCTGCAAGGACGCCCACGGTCTCTACAAATTCGACGGCACCAACCTCTACGAATCCACGGAGCACCCTCACTGGGGCACCATGGAATTCGACTTTGCCAAGCCGGAGGTTTTAAGCTTTTTAATTTCCAACGCTTACTTCTGGTTTGAGGTTTACCACATCGACGGTCTGCGCATCGACGGTGTGGCCAGCATGATCTACCTGAACTACGGCTACGACGGCGAATCCCGCCGCAACAAGTACGGCGGCACCGACTGCCTGGAGGCCCTGGAATTCTTCAAGCGCCTCAACACCGCAATTTTTAAGCATTTCCCCTACGCCATCATGGCCGCCGAGGACTCCTCGGCCTATCCCCTGGTCACAGCCCCTGTGGCCGACGGCGGACTGGGCTTCAACCTGAAATGGGATCTGGGCTGGATGCACGACACCCTGTCCTACATGGAAACCGACCCCTACTGCCGCAGCCAGTTCCACAACCGGCTGACCTTCTCCATGGCCTACGCCTTCAGCGAGAATTTCATCCTGCCTTTGTCCCACGACGAGGTGGTTCACGGCAAGAAATCCATTGTGGACAAGATGTTTGGCGACTACGACATGAAGTTCGATCAGCTGCGGCTGCTCTACACCTACATGTACCTCCACTCCGGCAAGAAGCTCATGTTCATGGGCAACGAATTCGCCCCCTTCACCGAGTGGCGCTACTACGAAAGCCTGGAATGGTTCATGCTGGACTACGACAAGCACAGAAAAACCCAGGACTTTGTGCGGGCCTTGAATAAATTTTATATCAAGGAGCCGGCCCTCTGGGAGAAGGACCACGGCTGGGACGGCTTCCAGTGGATCGACGCCGACAATGCCGGCCAGAGCATCCTTGTGTTCCGCCGTATGGGTGATAAGCCCCAGGACGATCTCATCGCCCTGATCAACTTCTGTCCCTTAAGCTACACCGATTACCGCATCGGCGTTCCCCAAAACACGACCTACCGTCTGGCCTTCAACAGCGACGATCCCGCCTTTGGCGGCTCCGGCTTCGCCGTGAAGAAAAGCGCCAAGGCCCAAAAAACGCCCTGCCACAATCAGCCCTACAGCGTTACCCTGAGTGTACCGCCGTCGGCGGCAATTATTCTAAAGCCCGTGGCCACCCGAAAGAAAAAGGCTGCGGCCAAAAAGACAGCATCCAAGAAAACATCTCGAAAGGAAAAATAGATTTTATGAAAAAAGCGAAAAACAACGACACCACGATTTCAAAGGCGCAGTTTAAAGCCGATTTTATAAAAAAGGTGGAGGAGGTCTCCGGCGAGGATTTCAGCGAGTCCAACAGCCAGCACCAGTATCAGGCCCTGGCGGAGCTCGTCATGGAAACCATCTCCGCCGAGTGGGCGGCCAACAACGCAAGGCTCCACAAAATGGAGGAAAAACAAATTTATTTCTTCTCCATCGAATTCCTCATCGGCCGCCTTTTAAAAGCCTATATCAACAACCTGGGTTGGGATCAGGTTGTGCCGGAGGTGCTCTCTGATTTAGGCCTCGACTACGATGAAATCCAGGCCCAGGAGCACGACCCCGCCCTGGGCAACGGCGGTCTGGGCCGTCTCATGGCCTGCTTCCTGGACTCCACCGCTGCCATGGGCTTCCCGGGCCACGGCAACGGCATCCGTTACAAGTACGGTCTCTTTGAACAGAAAATTCTCAACAACGAACAGGTCGAGGTTGCCGACAACTGGTTAAAAAACGGCTATCCCTTTGAGATCGCCAAGCCCGACAAATCCGTGGTGGTCAAGTACAAGGGCAATGTCCGCACCGAGATGGTCGGCGACAAGCTCACCTTCATCCACGAAAACTACGAGCCGGTATTAGCCGTTCCCTACGACGTTCCCGTCCAGGGCTACCACAACGGCACCGTCAACTCCCTGCGGCTCTGGAGCGCCCAGCCCGTGGACGACTTTGACCTCACCACCTTCAACGAAGGCCACTTCCTCAAAGCCATGCAGAGAAAATCCGAGGCCGAGGCCATCAGCCAGATCCTCTACCCCAACGACAACGGCTTCGAGGGCAAGCAGCTGCGCTTAAAACAGGAATACTTCTTCGTGTGCGCCGGCTTAAAGCGCATCGTGCGCCGCTATAAAAAGTTCAACAACGGTTCCATGGAGGGCTTCTCCGACAAGATCTGCATCCACATCAACGACACCCATCCGGCCCTCTGCGTGCCGGAGCTCATGCGCATCCTCATCGACGAGGAAAATTACGAGTGGGACGCCGCCTGGGATATGACCGTCAAATCCATCAGCTTCACCAACCACACGGTGCTGCCTGAGGCCCTGGAAAAATGGCCTATCCCCATGGTGTCTGAGCTTCTGCCCAGGGTTTACCAGATCATCGAGGAAATCAACCGCCGCTTTGTCGAGGAGATGAACGCGCGCTACCCCGACATGGGCGCCCGCAATCACTACATTTCTATCCTCAAGGACGGCCAGGTCCACATGGCCCACCTGTCCATCATCGGCAGCCACTCTGTCAACGGCGTGGCCGAGCTCCACAGCAAGATTCTCAGGGAAGAAACCTTCAAGGATTTCTACGCCGTCTATCCGGAGCGCTTCCACTCCGTCACCAACGGCGTCACACCCCGCCGATTCCTGATGGGCAGCAATCCCGATCTCAAGGCCCTGATCACCGACACCATCGGCGACTCCTGGACCAAGGCCAATCAGCTTTCTGACCTCAAGGCCCTAGAGCCCTACGCCACCGACGGCGCCTTCATCAAAAAGCTGGCCGCCGTCAAGCGGGGCAACAAGGAGCGCCTGGCCAAATACATCAAGGACACCCAGGGCATCGACTTGAACCCCGATTCCATCTTTGATATCCAGGTCAAGCGCATCCACGAGTACAAGCGTCAGCTGCTCAACGCCCTGCACGTCATGCACCTCTACAACCAGCTCAAGGCCAACCCGAACATGGATATGACACCCAAGACCTTCATCTTCGCCGGCAAGGCGGCCCCCTCCTACTACTATGCCAAGGAGGTCATCCGCCTCATCAACGTCATCGCCGACAAAATCAACAAAGACCCCGTCACCAAGGACAAGCTGCGGGTGGTCTTCATCCCCAACTTCAACGTCTCCGTGGCGGAAATCATCTACCCGGCGGCGGAGATCTCCGAGCAGATTTCCACGGCGGGTAAGGAGGCCTCGGGCACCGGCAACATGAAGTTCATGATGAACGGGGCCATCACCCTGGGCACCATGGATGGCGCCAACGTCGAAATCGCCGAGGTCGTCGGCCAGGACAATATCTTTACCTTTGGCCTCTCGGACATCGAGGTGGCGGGCTACTACGCCAACGGCGGCTATCACTCCCTGGAGATCTACGAATCCGACCCCAGGATCAGAACGATTCTGGGCACCCTGGTGGACGGCTCCCTGGGCCACTCCTTCCAGACTATCTACGACTCCCTGCTGATCCACAACGACCGCTACTTTGTCCTCAAGGACTTTGCATCCTACGCCGACATCCAGGCCGTATCCAGCAATGTGTACCGCGATCAGAAGAACTGGCTTAAAATGTCCACCATCAACATCGCCAACTCGGGGATTTTCTCCAGCGACCGTTCCATCGCCGACTATCAGAAAAATATCTGGAAAATTAAATAGATACAGACGGACGGCGGAGGGCTCCGCCGCCCGCGCGCTCATAAAAGTATAAGCGACAGTTTATAGAGGAGGTAAATTATGAAAACTGAATGTGTAGCTATGCTTCTTGCCGGAGGCCAGGGCAGCCGTCTTGGTTCACTGACATTCAACAACGCGAAACCCGCGGTTCTTTTTGGGGGAAAGTACCGCATCATCGACTTCCCGCTGAGTAACTGTATGAATTCGGATATCGACGTGGTGGGGGTTTTGACCCAGTACCGCCCTTATATCCTCAACAATTACATCAGCGACGGGAGCGCCTGGTCCCTGGACAAATTTGGGGCCGGCGTCCGCATCCTTCCGCCCTACATGGGCCAGAAGGGCGGCCGCTGGTACAACGGCACCGCCGACGCCATCTACCAGAACATCGACTTCATCGACACCTTCGACCCCGAGTACGTGCTGGTGCTCTCGGGGGACCACATCTACAAGATGGACTACTCCAACATGATCAACTACCACAAGGAGAAAAACGCAGACTTAACCATCGCCGTCATGGACGTACCCTGGGAGGACGCCCACCGCTTCGGCGTCGTGGACACCAACGACGATCTGCGCATCCTGGAATTCCAGGAAAAGCCCGCAGAACCCAAGAGCAACAAGGCCTCCATGGGGATCTACGTCTTTACCTGGGATGTCCTGAGGAAGGCCCTCATCGAGGATGCCGAAAATCCGGAGTCCGAAAATGATTTCGGCCACAACGTCATCCCCATGCTCTACGACGAGGGACGCCGGATCTTCGCCTACCCCTTCTCGGGCTACTGGCGGGATGTGGGAACCATCCAGAGCTACTACGATGCCAACATGGATTTGCTGAACCCGGCCTGCGACTTCGACTTGAGCGACAGAAACTTCCGCATTTTCTCCAACAACACCAGCAGGCACCCGCAGTTCATCGGCCAGAACGCCACCGTCAAACACAGTCTGATCTGTGACGGCTGCGTTATCTTCGGCACCGTGGAAAACTCTATTATTTCCCACGATATCACCATCGGCAAGCACACGGTGCTGAAAAATTCCATCGTTCACACCGGCGCAGTCATCGAGGACGGCGCCCACCTGGAAAACTGCATCGTCGGCTCCAGGGCCAGGGTTTCGGCGGACACCCGCTTCGTCGCCGCAGAAAGCGACAACCCGGCTGAAATTCACGTACTCAACGCTTAAGGGGAGGTAAGATTCAAATGAAAAGAACCATCGGCATCATCCTAAATATCGACGGAGAAAACTCTGATTTAAATGAATTGCTGCAGCATCGCAGCATCAGCACCCTCCCCTTCGGCGGCCGCTACCGTCTCATCGACTTTGCCCTCTCCAACATGGTCAATTCCGGTATCTCCCACGTGGGCGTGGTGGGCTCCCACAAGTACAGCTCCCTCATCGACCACCTGGGCACCGGCAAGGAGTGGTCTTTAAGCCGAAAGACCCAGGATCTCTCGATTCTGGCCGGCAGCACCAGCGTCCGCTTCGGCAACCTGGTCAAGATCAATCTGCGGGATCTCTACAACAACCGCGCTTTTTTGGAGCACAGCAGCGAGGAGCAGGTTATCATCTCTTCACCGAATTTGATCACCTCCTTCAATTTCGCCGCTCCCTTTAAGATCCACCAGAGCAACAACAGCGACATCACCATGATCTTTAAGAAAATGCGCCCCAGCTACACCTTTGAAAACAACGACGTTTTTCTGGACTTTGACAAATACCGGGTGACAGGCATTTCCTACGCCAACGAAAGACGCACCGACTACTTCTACGCAGATATGATGATCATTAAAAAGTCCATTCTATTGGAGCTCATGGATTTGGGCGAGCGCACCGGCGAGTGGGACCTCATGGACATGATCAAAAACAACCTGGACACCCTAAAGGTGCTGGGGGCGCCCCACACCGGCTACATCAACCGCGTCCACAACCTGGCCAAATTCTACGAGGCCAACATGGATCTTTTGGAATTTGAGGTCATGCAGGAGGTCTTCCTCAACGAGGAAAACCCCATCCACACCAAAATCAAGGACAATCACCCCACCCTCTACGAGGATCCCGCCGTGGTCCGCAACTCCATCGTCGGCAGCGGCTGTATCATCCACGGTGAGATCTACAACAGCGTCGTCTTCCGGGACACCGTCGTGGGCGGGGGCACCGAAATTTCCAACAGCATCATCATGCAGAAGGCGGATATCGGCCGCAATGTCAAGCTGAAATACGTCATCTTCGACAAGGACGTCAAAATCAGCGACAACGTCACCCTGGTGGGCAAAAAGGACAGCCCCATTATCCTGAAGAAAGGCACGGTTCTCTAATGGAAAAAATGAAAATTCTCATGGCTGCCTCCGAGTCCTTCCCCTTTGCCAAAAGCGGGGGGCTCGGGGACGTCATCGGCTCTTTGCCCAAGGCCTTCCCCAAGGAAAGCTGCGACGTCCGGGTCATCATTCCAAAGTACGAGTACATTCCCGAGAAGTACACCTCCCAGTTCAAGGCCGTGGACGTGTTCTACGTCAAGGTCGGCTTTACGGAGCACTACGTCGGCATCCAGAGCTATGAGCTGGACGGCGTCACCTACTATTTCGTAGACAACGAGCACTTCTTTAAGCGCCCCGGCCTCTACGGCTACTACGACGATGCCGAGCGCTTTATCTACTTCTGCCGGGCGGTGCTGGAATGTATTCCCCACATCGACTTCTACCCCGATATCCTCCACTGCAATGACTGGCAGACGGCCTTGATTCCCTTCCTGCTCAAGGAACAGTACCAATGGCACTACCTGAACACCAAGACGGTGTTCACCATCCACAACATGAAATACCAGGGGCACTACGGCTTCAACGACCTCAAGGGCATGCTGAATTTGGACTACTTCCCGGCGGCCATGGAGTTCTACTCCGGCGTCAACCTCATGAAGGGCGCCCTGTACACCAGCGACCTCGTCACCACCGTCAGCCCCACCTACGCCAATGAGCTCATGATGCCCTACTACGGCGAGGGCCTCGACGGCGTCATGCGGGATATCGGCTACAAGGTGGTGGGGATCTTAAACGGCATCGACCCCGAGGTCTACAACCCCAACACCGACCCCGCCCTCTTCGCCAACTTCTCCACCTCCCTGAAGAAAAAGAGTGCCAACAAAACGGCCCTCCAGGATTACCTGGGCCTGCCCGTGGACAAGCGGGTGCCCATGGTCTCCATGATCACCCGGCTGGTGGACCAGAAGGGCATCGATTTGGTTCTGGGCGTCATCCACGAAATTCTCCAGATGGACCTCCAGCTGGTGATTTTGGGCACCGGTGACGGCCACTACGAAAACGCCCTCAGAGAAATTGGCTATGCCTACCCCGACAAGGTGTGCACCATCATCGACTTCAACGAGGATCTGTCCCGGAAGATCTACGCCGCCAGCGACCTCTTCCTGATGCCCTCCAAGTTTGAACCCTGCGGTCTCTCCCAGATGATCGCCATGCGCTACGGCGCAGTGCCCGTGGTCCGCGAAACCGGCGGCCTCAAGGATACGGTTCAGTATTTCAACGGCGAAACCGGTCAGGGCAACGGCTTCAGCTTTGCCAACTACAACGCCCACGAGCTGCTCTACACCCTCCAGAGCGCCGTCGGCCTCTACTACGACTATCCCAAGCAGTGGGAAAAACTGGTGCACAACGCCCTCAAGTCCAATTTTGACTGGAAGCGTTCCGCCGAAACTTACTTAGATCACTACAAAAAAATAACAGGAAAGTAAAACCATGAATTTTAGATATAATTCCTGGGACCTGAGATTCAAAGAGCCCTTCGGAGCCATTCCGGCGGGCTCTGCTGTTACCATCCGGGTCCACAGCACCAACACCGAAAACATCCGACTGCGGACCTTTTTTGATGGCCAGGAGCAGTTTTATCCCATGCTCCCCGCCGGAGATCCGGGAATGCACACCTGCACCCTGACCCTGCCCGAGACACCGGGGATTCTGTGGTACGATTTCTCCTTCGATTACCAGGGCCGCACCTACCGCTACGGCACCCACAGCGACGGCTTTGGCGGCGACGGCCAGATCTACGAGGCTTACCCGCCTTCCTACCAGATCACCCTGTACAAAGAAACCAGGAAGCTGCCCCGGTGGTACACCGACGGCATCATGTACCAGATCTTCCCCGACCGCTTTTTCAGGGGCAGTCATCCGAACTTTAGCCCCAGCTACCCTAAAAACTCTCTGATGCACGGCAATTGGAGCGACAGCCCCCACTATTTCAGAAACGATAAGGGCGAAATCCAGTACTGGGACTTTTTCGGCGGCAATTTGGCGGGGATCATCGAGAAGCTGGATTATTTGAAATCTTTAAGGATCTCCATCCTCTATCTCAATCCCATCTTCCTCTCGGGCAGCAACCACAAATACGACACCGCCGATTATCGCCGTATTTCCCCGGAATTTGGCGATGAAGCCCTCTTTAAGGAATTATGTCAGGAAGCTAAAAAACGCGGGATTTCCGTTATTTTAGACGGCGTATTCAGCCACACCGGCGACGACAGCGTCTACTTCAACAAATACGGCACCTTTGACAGCCTGGGGGCAGCCCAATCACCCGAATCCCCCTACTATCCCTGGTACCGCTTTGAGCATTATCCCGACGACTACGAGTGCTGGTGGGGGGTGAAATCCATGCCCAATGTGGAGGAGATGAACCCGGACTATCAGAACTTTATCTACGGCGATGCAGATTCCGTCATCCGCCATTGGATTGCCGCCGGGGCCTCGGGCTGGCGGCTGGACGTGGCCGACGAGCTGCCGGATCCCTTCATCGCCGGCATCAAAGCCGCTCTTCTTAAGGAGCGGGAGGACACGGTGCTCATCGGTGAGGTCTGGGAGGACGCCTCCAGGAAGATTGCCTACGACAAGCTTAGGGAATACTTCTGGGGCGACGAGCTGGACGCCGTCATGAACTACCCCTTCAGACAGGCCTTCATCGACTATTTCCTGGGCAATAAAAATTCCCAGGAAACCGCCCAGATGATGATGTCCCTCTACGAAAATTATCCCAGGGATGCCTTTCGGGGCAGCATGAACCTCATCGGCTCCCACGACCGCAGGCGCATCCTGACGGTTCTGGGGGAAGCGCCGGAGCTTCACACCGAAGCGGAAAAGGAAAACTTCCGCCTGACCGAGGATAAAAGGTCTCTGGCTGTCAAACGGCTGAAGCTCTTAAGCCTGATCCAGATGACCTTCCCCGGGGTTCCCTGCATCTACTACGGCGACGAGGCTGGCCTCGAGGGCTACGAGGATCCCTACAACCGCGGTGCCTATCCCTGGGGCAATGAGGATCATGAGCTTCTGGCCTGGTACAAAAAAATCACAGCCCTGAGGGCCGACCACCTGGCCTTCGCCCGGGGCCTTTGGTACCCTCTGAAGTCCCAGGACGATGTCTTTGCCTATATCAGAGAATACAAAAAAATCTCCTGCCTCTGCCTGTTTAACAGACATTCGCAGAAGACCTATACCTTTGAGCATCCCTCCCTGGCGGGAAAAACCGCCACGGACCTTCTTAAAAACGAATCCTTCACCATCGGCTCCATCGACATCGCCCCCCTGTCTGCCATGATCCTAAGGATTAATGAGCCTGTGGAGCGGATTTGGCCCTAAAATCCACCTAAGAACACCCAAAGACCTGTACAGATAAAAATCTCTGTACAGGTCTTTTTTTGCGCAAAAAAAGACCCTGGCAAAAGCGCCAGAGTCTTTATTAGATTTGCTCGTTTAAATTATAAGCTCATGAATAAAGGTGCAAATACCAGGGATACGATGGTCATCAGCTTGATTAAGATGTTGATGGAAGGACCAGAAGTATCCTTAAAGGGGTCGCCGACGGTGTCGCCGACAACTGCAGCCTTGTGGGCGTCAGAGCCCTTGCCGCCGTGTACACCGGATTCGATGTATTTCTTGGCGTTATCCCAGGCACCACCGGCGTTGGACATCATGATGGCCATGAGTACACCGGAGGACAGGGCGCCTGCCAGCAGACCACCCAGAGCTTCGGCACCTAAAAGGAGACCGATGATCAGGGGAGCCACGATGGCTAAGAGTCCCGGAGGCAGCATTTTCTTTAAGGCAGCACCGGTGGAGATATCTACGCAGCGTGCGTAGTCCGGCTTGCTGGTGCCAGCCATGATGCCGGCATCTTCTCTGAACTGACGACGAACTTCTTCGATCATGTCGTTGGCTGCGTCGCCGACAGCTTCCATGGTCATGGCAGAGAATAAGAAGGGCAGCATAGCACCCAGGAGCAGACCGATGATAACCATGGGATCCAGCAGACTGATCATTTCCAGGCCAACGGCTTCAGCGTAGGAAGCGAAGAGACCCAGGGCAGTCAGGGCAGCAGAACCGATGGCGAAGCCCTTACCGATGGCAGCAGTGGTGTTGCCGACGGCATCCAGCTGGTCGGTGATGTTGCGGACTTCTTCAGGCAGCTCAGACATTTCGGCAATACCGCCGGCGTTGTCGGCGATGGGGCCGTAGGCGTCAACGGCGATGGTCATACCGCAGGTGGACAGCATGCCCACAGCGGCCAGCGCGATACCGAAGAGACCAGCAGCAGAGTAAGCCAGGAAGATGGCAACGCCGATGGCGATCAGCGGCAGAGCGGTGGATTTCATACCGACGGCCAGACCAGCGATGACGGTGGTCGCAGAGCCAGTTTCAGACTGCTGGGCAATGTGCTTGACAGCCTTGTATTTTTCAGATGTGTAGTATTCAGTCAGCTGACCGATGATGATCCCTACGATCAGACCAGAAATGATAGATACGAAGGGCATCCAGGTGCCGAGCATGTTCTGGGACAGGAAGTAGGAGGCAACGATGACGATGACGCCGGATACGTAGGTACCCATGTTCAGAGCCTTCTGCGGGTTTCCGCCTTCCTTGCCGCGGACAAAGAAAGTACCGATGATGGCGGCAACAATACCGATGGCAGCCAGGTACAGGGCAAATAACAGCGGTGTGCTTTCGCCGGTGAAGCTGTAAACGCCGCCCCAGTTGCCGACCTCTGCGCCAGACTTGATGGTCATGCCCAGGGTTAAAGCTGAGATAATTGCACCAACGTAGGATTCGAATAAGTCAGAACCCATACCAGCAACGTCACCGACGTTGTCACCGACGTTGTCGGCGATAACAGCGGGGTTTCTGGGGTCATCTTCCGGGATACCGGCTTCAACCTTACCTACCAGGTCGGCGCCGACGTCGGCAGCCTTGGTGTAGATACCGCCGCCTACACGGCCGAAGAGCGCCATGGAAGAGGCACCCAGACCGAAGCCTGTGACGATGGCTGTGTCTTTAAAAATAATGTACAATACGCTGACACCGATGAGGCCAAGACCTACAACACACATACCCATAACGGCACCGCCGGAGAAGGCTGTGCTCAGGGCCTTGTTCATGCCTGAATCCTTGGCAGCGCTGGCAGTTCTCACGTTAGCCTTAGTAGCCACATTCATGCCGAAGAATCCGGCTAAGATAGAGAATAAGGCACCAACCAGGAAGCAGATCGCTGTCTGGAAGCCTAAGCCAGGTGTTACACATAAAATAACTAAAACAACTACGATGAAGATCGCCATCATCTTGTATTCCCTGGTCAGGAACGCCATGGCGCCTTCATGGATGTAGGAAGCGATTTCCTTCATACGATCTGTGCCAACAGATACCTTATTGACACGAGCTGTATAGAAAAACGCAACCAACAGGGCGACAACCCCGATAATCGGAGCAATCCATAATTCCATTGTTTGATTTTCCCCCTTCGTGAAGAATTTTGTTTTTTCGCATTAACCCAAAAGTGAGTAAATGAAAGCTGATAACATAAAAATAATTGCAGAACCTGTGGTGATTTTTTCCAGCAGTGCGTAGATGCCTCTGGCTTTTTTCTTGCCAAAAAGACTTTCTGCGCCGCCGTCAATGCTTCCGCCCATACCTGCAGTTTTTGCCGGTGACAGGAGAATGCTGATGATCAAAGCAAAGCTTGCGATAATCATTAAAACGACCATAAATGTTTTCATCTTTTCACCTCCGTATTAATCGCACGTGTTATATTATCATAAGGCCGGATTTTTTTCAATGATAAAATGCCCTTGAAAAAAAATTCAAGGGCATTTTTTTGCTGTAAACGATATTTATTTTTTGATCAGGGAGGTTCCTGTCATTTCCTTGGGCACCGGCATGTCGATCAGATCCAGAATCGTCGGCGCAATGTCCGCCAGACGGCCGCCGTCTCTGAGCTCAACATCCCCTACCCCGGCGATGACGCATTCCACCGGGTTGGTGGTGTGGGCCGTCCAGGGCTTCTTGGTGTCGTAGTCGATCATCTTTTCAGCGTTGCCGTGGTCGGCAGTGAGGATCACGTTGCCGCCCTTGGCCAAAACGGCGTCGATAACCTTCTTGGAGCATTCGTCCACGGTGGTCACGGCCTTTTCGGCAGCCTCCAAAACGCCGGTGTGGCCAACCATGTCGGTGTTGGCGTAGTTTAAGATGATGACCTTGTACTTATCCGAAGCAATGGCCTCAAGCACCTTGTCGGTGACCTCGTAGGCGCTCATTTCCGGCTTCAGGTCGTAGGTAGCCACATGGGGAGAGGGCACCAGAATACGGTCTTCACCCGGGTACTGCTTTTCGATGCCGCCGTTGAAGAAATAGGTGACGTGGGCGTATTTTTCCGTCTCGGCAATTCTCAGCTGGGGCACGCCGTTGGCACTCAGGTATTCCCCTAGGGTATTGGTGACGGTTTCCGGCTTAAAGGCGATTTCAATGCCTTCAAAGCTGGCGTCGTACTGGGTCATGGTGATGTAGCACACCGGGATGTAGCCCCGTTCGCGGTCGAAGCCGTCAAAATCCTTTTCGATGAAGGCGCGGCTTAATTCTCTGGCGCGGTCCGGACGGAAGTTGAAGAACAGGATGGTGTCGTTGGCCTGTACGCCTCTGCCTTCGGCGCCCTTGATGACGGTGGGCACCACAAATTCGTCGGTGACGTCGGCGGCGTAGCTGGCTTCCATGGCAGCCTCAGCGGAATCGGCAACTTCACCCTTGCCCAGGGCCACGGCGTCGTAGGCCTTCTGAACCCTTTCCCAGCGATTGTCTCGGTCCATGGCGTAGTAGCGGCCGCTGACGCTGGCGATCTCGCCGACGCCCAGCTCTGCCATCTTGGCTTCCAGTTCCTTGATAAAGCCTAAGCCGCTGGTGGGCGCCGTGTCACGGCCGTCCATGAAGCAGTGGACATAGACCTTATCCAGACCTTCGCGCTTGGCCAGCTCCAGCACACCAAAGAGGTGGTTGATGTGGCTGTGGACACCGCCGTCGGAGACGAGGCCCATGACGTGGAAGGCAGAATTGTTGTCCTTGGCATTCTTCACGCCCTTGAGCAGGGCTTCGTTGGTGAAGAAGTCGCCGTCCTCGATGGACTTGGTGATTCTCGTCAGCTCCTGGTAGACGATGCGGCCAGCCCCCAGATTCAGGTGGCCAACCTCGGAGTTGCCCATCTGTCCCTCGGGCAGACCAACCCCCAGGCCGCTGGCCGTGATGTGGGTGTGGGGATTATTTTCATAAAAAGCATCCAGGTTCGGAGACGGCGCCAGGGCAACGGCGTTGCCCTCCATCTTTGTGGTATAGCCGTAACCGTCCAAAATGATCAAGGTTGTTAAATTTCCTCTCATGTGGATTTTCCTTTCTGCACCGCCGCCAAATTTTCAAGGCTTCGGTGCCGAGCCCTCGCCGTGGCGGCAAAAAGGCTCAAAAACAAACGGGAGCGGGACTATTCCCCACGCTCCCGTATCTGTACACCCCAGACAGGGTGCAGCAGCTTAGTACTTAACGATATTTGCGAAATCAGCGGTCAGGCTGGCACCGCCAACCAGAGCACCGTCGATGTTGGGCATGGCCATGAGCTCAGCGACGTTGGCCGGCTTAACACTGCCGCCGTACTGAACGCGAACGGCTTCCGCCGCTTCGGCGCCGTACATTTCCGCAATGGTGGCGCGCACCCAGCCGCAGGCTTCGTCGGCTTCTTCCTTGGAGGCCGTTTTGCCAGTGCCGATGGCCCAGATGGGTTCGTAGGCGATGACGACCTTGGAGATATCGTCGATGTCCTTGCAGCCCGCCTTGATCTGGCCCACAACCTTGGCTTCGGCGGAGCCATTTTCCCGTTCTTCTAAGGTTTCACCGCAGCAGACGATGGGGGTGATGCCCAAAGCCAGGGCCTTGATGGCCTTTTTGTTGACGGCTTCGTCTGTTTCGTTGTAGTATTCACGGCGTTCGGAGTGGCCGATGACCACGTACTTGACGCCGATGGCGGTGAGCATTTCACCGGCAACCTCACCGGTGAAGGCGCCGCTTTCTTCGTAGTGCATGTTCTGGGCGCCGATGCCGATGTTGGTGCCTTCGGTCAGCTCAACGGCCTTCACCAGGTCTACGTAGGGCGGGCAGAACACGACCTCTGCTTCCGCACCTTCAACCAGGGGCTTTAATTCATTGATGAGTTCTGCGGCAGCGTTGATGTCCTTGTTCATTTTCCAGTTTCCGGCAATAATAGGTCTTCTTGACATTATTTTTCTCCTAATTCTTTCATTGAATTTTATGACGATTCCAGAGATGTCTTGCAGATTTTAATCTATGCAGCGTCTGTGCTTACTTGTCTTCCAGCACGTCGATGCCCGGCAGAACCTTGCCTTCCATGAATTCCAGGGAAGCGCCGCCGCCGGTGGAAATGTGGCTCATGCCGCTTTCAAAGCCCAGCTGTTTAACTGCAGCCGCAGAGTCGCCGCCGCCGATGATGGTGATGGCGTCGGAATCAGCCATGGCCTGAGCCACAGCAACGGTTCCCTTGGCGAAGGCCGGGAATTCAAAGACGCCCATGGGTCCGTTCCAGATGACAGTCTTGGCGGATTTGATGGTGTCGGCAAAGAGCTCGCGGGTCTTTTCACCGATGTCGAGGCCCATCTGATCCGCGGGAATGGCGTCGATGGCCACGGTGGTGGCCGGTGCGTCGGCCTTGAATTCCGGTGCAACCACAACATCTACGGGCAGCAGCAGCTTAACGCCCTTGCTTTCAGCCTTGGCCAGCAGCTCCTTGGCTAAATCGATCTTGTCTTCTTCCAATAAGGAAGTACCGATTTCGTAGCCCTGGGCCTTTAAGAAGGTGTAGGCCATGCCGCCGCCGACGATTAAGGAGTCAACCTTTTCCAACAGGTTGTTGATGACGCCGATTTTATCGGATACCTTGGCGCCGCCCAGAATGGCAACGAAGGGTCTCTGGGGATTTTCCAAAGCGCCGCCGATGAAATCCAGTTCCTTCTGAATTAAGAAGCCGGAAACCGCCGGCAGGTAGTCTGCAACGCCAGCGGTGGAGGCGTGGGCGCGGTGGCTGGAGCCAAAGGCGTCTTCTACGAATACGTCACCCAGGCTGGCCAGCTCCTTGGCAAAGCCCGCATCGTTTTTCTTTTCTTCGGGACGGAAGCGGGTGTTCTGCAGCAGCAGGATCTGACCCGGCTTCAGGGCAGCGGCGGCGTCCTTGGTCACCTGACCCACAACCTCGCCGTCATCGTTGAATACAACTTCAGTGCCCAAAACTTCAGATAAGCGCTTGGCTACGGGCAGCAGGGAGTATTTCGGGTCGGGCTCGTTTTTCGGACGTCCCAGATGAGACATCAGGATCAGGGAAGCACCCTGGTCCAGGATGTAGCGAATTGTCGGCAGAGCGGCCTGGATACGGGTATCGTCGGTGATGACACCTTCGTCATTCAGCGGCACGTTGAAGTCCGCGCGCATCAGAACCTTTTTGCCCTTTAAATCAATATCTTTTACTGTTTTTTTCATGTGTTTTTCAACCTCATCTCTAGTTTTATCGATTTTTCAGAAAAGTCTTTTCGAAAAATCCGCGGCCCGCCGGAACACTTCCCCGGATTCCGCGTAAAAAAGGGGGTCACGAATGACCCCCCCTTTTAAAATCTACCGGTAGGGGCAGATTTAGTGCTCGTTATTAATGTAGTCAATAAAATTCGCTAAGTACAAAATACTTAGGCTTAATTATTTTGTCAGTTCTGCGAAGTATTTGATGGTTCTTACCATCTGGCTGGTGTAGGAGTTTTCATTGTCGTACCAGGAAACAACCTTAACCAGGGAAGTACCGTCGCCCATATCCATAACGCTGGTCTGAGTAGCGTCGAATAAGGAACCGTAGGTGATGCCGATGATATCGGAGGATACCAGTTCTTCTTCAGTGTAACCGAAGGAATCGTTGGCAGCATCCTTCATAGCAGCGTTAACCTGATCAGCGGTAACAGAAGCTTCAACAACAGCAACCAGCTGAGTTAAGGAACCTGTGGGAACCGGAACACGCTGAGCGCAGCCGTCTAAAACGCCGTTTAATTCAGGGATAACCAGACCGATAGCCTTAGCAGCACCGGTGGAGTTCGGAACGATGTTGACAGCGGCAGCACGCGCTCTTCTTAAGTCACCCTTTCTCTGGGGACCGTCTAAGGTCATCTGGTCGCCGGTGTAAGCGTGAACGGTGGTCATGTAACCCTTCTTGATCTTAGCTAACTTGTTCAGGGCGTCAGCCATGGGAGCTAAGCAGTTTGTAGTACAGGAAGCAGCGGAGATAACAGTGTCGTCAGCTGTCAGTACATCTTCGTTAACGCCGAATACAACGGTGGGCAGGTCATTGCCGGCCGGAGCGGAGATAACAACCTTCTTAGCGCCAGCTTCAACGTGAGCGGAAGCCTTAGCCTTGGAAGCGAAGAAACCAGTACATTCTAAGACAACGTCAACGCCGATTTCACCCCAGGGTAATTTAGCCGGATCAGCTTCAGCGTAGATTTTGATTTCCTTGCCATCGACAACGATGGAATCTTCCTTGGCTTCTACCTTGTCAGCTAAAGCGTACTTGCCCTGAGCAGAGTCATATTTTAATAAGTGTGCTAACATTTTAGGGCTTGTTAAGTCGTTGATTGCTACTACTTCATAACCTTCAGCACCAAACATCTGTCTGAATGCCAGACGACCAATTCTACCAAAACCATTAATTGCAACTTTTACAGACATTTTATCTGCCTCCTTAAAATAAAATACTTATTTATAATTTCCGGATGATCTCTTTTGCAGCGCTTTCATCCGTTATTAACACCATATTCGGCTTCACCCGGCTGACTGCGATGATGGCGTCGGCCTTGGCCGCGCCCCCAGACACCGCAATGACGTGGGGAATCCGGTTGTAATTTTCTATGCTGATACCAATGCTGCTGGAGGGTGAAACCACCTTGCCGTTGATGTCAAAGTAGTGGCCGAAGGCCTCGCCCACGGCACCCTGCTTAAGCAGCCCCTGCTTCCGGCTTTCCTGAAGATTTCTCCAATCCGCCAGCACGTCTGCCCGGCCGATGCCGAAGACAAAGACGTTGATGTCGTCCATCTTGTTGAATACCCGTTTGATTTCAGGGTAATCCTTGAGGGCCTCAAGAAGCCTGTTATCAATGTTGTCCGGCAAATGCAGAAGCTCATAGTTGGCGTGCAGCCTGAGCCCCATCTCTGCCACCACGTTGTTGGCCTGGGTGGCGTGGCTTTTGCCAATGCCGCCTCTGGCTGGGATCACGTAGACGTCGGGATAAAAGGATTCCTTCATTTGCTCCGCCACCGCCGCCGTGCTGGCGCCGCCGGTGAGGGCCAGGACATCCTTGTACTTGAGCACCGAGAGAATGTACTGCGCCCCGGAGACACCCATGAATTTCAGCACCTGGTAATTCATGTCCATATCTCCCGGAGACACAATGGCCTTTTTTAAATGGAGCTTTTCCTCCAGCTGCTTTTCAAGCTGCTCCAGACCGTTGTAGGCGTAAAGCATGCGCTTCAGCTGAATGATGATCTCCCGGCCCAGCTCCGTCAGAACCACACCCTGACGCTCAACCTTGACAAGCTTTTGACTCTGGAGAAAATCGATCTCGTTGCGGATCTGACGCTCGCTCATGTCTAAGACAAAAGCGAGGTTTCTCCGGCCGATGGGCTCTTCGCTCTTGATGGTCGAAAAAATATTGTAGCGCATCTCGATGAGACTGCTGATTTCCGGTACCACCAGCCGCTGCATATCCACCAGTTCTTTGCTGATTTTTATATTCTCACCTGCCAAAGTATCACCTCCCACGCAGCTCAGATGAAACTGGATGTTCATTTTCGTTCCCGCTGGGACAAGCTCATTATAAACCATCCACCTGGACATTTCAAGCTAAAAAAATTTTATTTTTTATTGGGGAATTTCACCCCAAAAAAGGGCGAAACCGGCCATACTTTTGCTCAGCACAGCCGGTCGTATTTTTCATTTTAAATTTTATTCGCACTACACCCCAAAGAGATCAAGGCAGGCCTTAAATCATCGGAAGGCCTTTCTCTTGGAGGAGGGCAGGATATTCATGGCCTCCCGGTATTTGGCGATGGTTCTTCGGGCCACATCCAACCCCTGGCCCTTGAGAAGCTCGGCGATTTTCTGGTCGCTTAAGGGCTTTTGCTTGTCCTCCTTGCCGATGAGCATCTGGATATGGTGCTTGATGGCCTCGGAGGACACGTCGCCGGCGCCCTGGGAGAAGCCCCGCTTAAAGAAAAATTTAAGGGCAAAGGTTCCCTTGGGGGTCTGGACGTACTTGCCGCGGATGGCACGGCTGACGGTGGACTCGTGGACGTCGATCATGTCGGCGATCTCCCGCAGGGTCAGGGGCTTTAAATCCTCCACCCCCTCTTTGAAGAAATCCTCCTGGTAATGGGCGATGGCGGTAATGACCCGACGGATGGTCTCCCGGCGCTGCTCGATGCTGCGGATTAAGAACATGGCCGAATCCAGCTTTTTCTCGATGTATTTCTTTGTATCGTCGTTTTCTCTGCCCGTGGCCAGCATATCCTGGTAGAAGCTGTTGATCTTGAGCCTGGGGGCGGAGATGTCCTTGATGCTAACCACCAGCTCCCCGTCGACCCATTCGATGCTGCCGTCGGGCACCACGTATTTTACCTCGCTGCCCTTGGTAAACTTGCGTCCCGGCTTGGGCTCCAGGGTTTTGATGCGCTCCTTGAAAGCCGCCGCTGTCTCCGCCAAAATCCCCGTCTCCTGGCTGATTTTTCTAAATTGGTTTTCCGCCAGATCCGTTAAATGATCGGTGATCAAAGCCTCGTAGCCCGGCACCTCGCAGCCCTCCTGGCGCAGCTGAATCAAAAGACATTCCTTGATGTCCCTGGCGCCGACGCCAGCGGGGTCGAAGTCCTGGATGACGGCGATCATTTTTTCTAAAATTTCGGGATCCACCCCCAGGGTATCGCAGACGTAGGCCTCGTCGATGAATAAATAGCCGTTGTCGTCAATGCAGTCGATGAGGTATTCCCCCACCAGATTTTCCAGCTCAGAGAATTTTGAGGCGTGGATGTGAAACTGCAGGTTCAAATACTCGTTGAGGGTTGTTTCGTAATAAGAAAATTTTTCAAAATTAAAGTCCTCATCGGGATCGTAGGCGGTGGCGGGGGCGTTTCTGTACTCGTTGGACTGCATGTGCTGGAAGTAGTCGTCCCAGTCAATCTGATCCTTGCTTTCCTCGGTTTTGTCCCGCTCCTCACGCACGACCTCCATGGACTCCACGGAGCTGTCGTTAAATTCCAGAATTGGGTTCTCAAGAAGCTCCTTGTCGATCATATCGTTGAGCTCTATAGATGTCAGCTGCAGAATCTCTATGGCCTGCTTCATGGCCATGGTCATCACTAATTTTTGTGTCTGTTTTAAGTTTAAGTCAACCTTTACGTTCATTGCGCTTCCCCTTTTTCTCTCCTTGAATTATATCACCTTTAGCCCAAAACTTCAATTTAAGCCGGGGAAGCGGCGGGTATTTTTTGTGTTTCATTTGATTTTCCGAAAAGGCCAAGGGCCCTGTTCCCGTGCCAAGCCATCTCTGCCCTGCCCTTTTAAAATTTTTCTGCCCCTTGCTTAAATTCTTTAAGAAAAGAAAATTGGCCGTCCCCCGCACTGACTGGAGAACGGCCTGAAAGAAAGGCGAAGGGCAATAGAACTTGCCCGGGTGCAGGACACCCGTTACTGCCCTCCCGAAGCCGGAAGGGCAGGGGCTGGCGCCCTTTATTTTTGAGAAATTGGAGAATAATCAGGCTGACTTAGTCCTGTTTTCTGCGTCTAAACACTGCCACAGCTCCCAGCGCTGCCACAGCCATCAGAGCCGCTGCGCCCAAGAGCACGTTGGCGTCGGCCACAATACCCGTGTTGGCATTGCCCGAGGCGCTGCTTGTCTGGGTTGTCGTGCCGGTGGTCTGATTGTTGTTGGTGGTACCTGTAGTGCTATTACCGTCGGTGGTGGTGTTTCCTGTGGTGTTATTGCCGTCTCCGGTGTTATCGTCCGGGGTCGGGGTGGGTGTCGGATCCGGGGTCGGTTCCGGATCCGGCTTCTGGGCCTGGTCTTCCAGCTCGGCAATCTTCGCCTGGGCCGCATCCAAAGCCGCCTTGGCTTCCTCGGAAACCAGGGCTTTCTGGCTGTCTGTTAAAGCGTCGTAGGCTGCCTGGGCTGCCTGAACGGCATCCTTACCCTCCAAGGTTAATTCCTCGGGAGCCTTTAAGGCAGCGATCGCTTCCTCAACAGACTGAACCGCCTTGAGGTCTGCAATTTTCTGTTCTGCGGCTTCGAGCTTGCTCACATATTCTTCGCCGACATAAACCTTATACGCTTCTTCTAAATCGTTGTATTTTTCTCTGGCCGCTTCAACGTCGTATTCGTAGTCCAGGGTAATGTCCTCCGCCGCCGGCAGGCGCCTGATGGCATTGCGGACAGAAACGACAGACGAAGGCATGTTGATCTGTACATGGCAGCTGGCGCTGACTTCTCCAGCGGTGGCGGTGATGGTAACCTCGCCGACATCGACGCCGGTGACAAGGCCATTTTCATCCACGGTGGCAATGCTCTCGTCACTGCTGCTCCACACCACGGTGTCGGTGGCATCCGCCGGGGTTACGGTCGCCGTCAGCTGCAGGGTATCGCCGACCTCGGTGTAATCGTCGGTGGTGTTCAGCTCAATTTTTTCAGCGGGAACTGCTGCGCCTGCACCTACGCTGACGGTAAAGCTGGGCATGGTGGAGAAATAATCGCTATAGGTGGGAGCATTGAGGTTAGGCTCTCCCGGTTCTCCCTTGAGCAGATCGCTGCCCAGGGCGTCGCCCCACCAGGCACACCAGATACCCTTTCCGTTTTCACCGTCGCTGGTAAAGGTGTAATTGCCGCTTTCACTAAAGGTGACATCGAAATCGTTGTTGGTGGCTAAATCCCACTGGCTGCACTTGCCTTTAAAGCTGCCAAGGGTATCGTTTTTATAGACCACTGCCGTCGCATTGCTGCCAAATTGTGGATTATAAATGGTCGCCAGCTTGTAAACCGGCATGGTGATGCCCTTAAAGCTGATATTGGCGGTATCTCCCGCTTGCAGCGGCTGGTCTTCGTTGGTTTTGTTGGCCACAACCACTTCCATAAATCGGGCGTCTACCATGCGGTATAATGAGGTGGTTTTGCCATCTTTATCGGTGGCCACGATACCGATGATATTGCTTCTGTTTTCGAGATTTGCCGTGTAGCTGCCGTTGTCTCCCTGGACCTCAATACCGTTGCAGGTGACCTTGACGCTTTCGGCATTTTCCGTATTGACAGTAAAGGTGTAGGGCGTGGTTTCGCCTTCATTGTAATAGATGGTGTCGTAGTGACGCCAATCTTCCAGGCTGCTGTCGATGGTGGCAGCGCCATCTTCACCCACGGTGATCACCGCATAGCCGGTGTTGACGTCGGAGATGGCCCCCCAGGTCTGACCATTGTAGGTCAGTGCATCGTAGGTTACTTTGACGACAGCCGTGCCCTGGGCCTTGGCTTCGATCACTGTCTTATCGGTGCTTTCATCAGTGCTCAGACCGATGACGTTCTTGCCCCGGATGACTTCAAAGTGGAAGTTAGGACGCTGAACATCATTGGCGACACTGTTTGAAATAATCTGGGGGGTTCTTCTGGGGTAGAGCTCTAGGGTCTCGCCCACCTGCAGAGATTTGTGCTGGAACTGGAGCCAGATATCATTTTCAAAATCGTCGTAGACCTTGGCTTCGGTTTTAGTGCCAATATAGCCTTCAGGCTCCGTGGGTTCTTCCCCGCTGTCCTCGGCTTCAAAGTACAGCTTGTAAGTCATCTCGGTTTCGTAGTCGTCAAAGCTGACCGTCAGCTGGAGATAGTTATCTTTCCCCATCTGAACATTGCTTAAAAACCACACCCGATTGCCGTCTTTATCTGAAATATCGACATCAAAGGCCTGGGGGCTGGCGTTGGGATCCGGGTTTGCCTCCGTGATCGATAAATCCTCCAGCTCCGTGGTCCCCGCCGGCACGACGGCCTTGTAGACAGCATCAAAACCGTCCTCATCTGTCTGCTTCTCAAGGGTAAGCACGGTGTCGCCCAGCTTCACTTCAACGTAGGGCTTATCTTCGGGCTCTGCGGGTTCTTCTCCGCTGTCCTCGGCTTCAAAGTACAGCTTGTAGAGCATCTCGGTTTCGTAGTCGTCAAAGCTGACCGTCAGCTGGAGATAGTTATCTTTCCCCATCTGAACATTGCTTAAAAACCACACCCGATTGCCGTCTTTATCTGAAATATCGACATCAAAGGCCTGGGGGCTGGCGTTGGGATCCGGGTTTGCCTCCGTGATCGATAAATCCTCCAGCTCTGTGGTCCCTGCCGGCACGACGGCCTTGTAAACCGCATCAAAACCGTCCTCATCTGTCTGCTTCTCAAGGGTAAGCACGGTGTCACCAAGCTTCACCTCAACGTAGGCTGTGTCTTCCGCCGCCTGAGCCACCATCGACGGCAGGGCGCCGACCATGGAGAACAGCATGGCGATCATCAGCACAAAGCTCAGCAAGCGCGTTTTCACATTGTGTTGTAACATATACGTCTCTCCTTCATAAAAATTTAATCTATGTCATCCGGTATCCCGGAAATAAACGCAAAAAAGGCCTCTGCATCGGACGCAAAAATTGCGCGTCGCGGTGACAGAAGCCTTAGTATGCTGTAAAGCTTATATTTTATGGCTGCCTTAATGTGCGTAAAACAGACCAACTGTCTGCAGGAAACTGGTTTCTGACTTGATCCGGCCCTCCGGATTCCACAGCTGCGCATCAGTGAGGGTTCGCACCTCATTTCCCATGATCAGCATTACTGAAAATTTCCTGCATCTTTATTACTATTCTTACCTATTTATTACTGATATGGTTACTATTTTATCAGATTTCAAAAATATTTCAAGTTAAAAAATAGTTTTTTGCTGTTTTTCAAAACCGCTGCCTTTAAACCTCGATGAGCTCGTATTCCCGGGTCCCCAGGCCGATTTTTTCGGCGTGGGCCAGACAGGTCTTCCACTCGGATTCCGGGGTGGAGTTGGTGAAGTGATCGTGGTGATCCACAAAATCGGCCTTGGCCATATTTCTGGCCAGCTGGCTGCCCGGCAGGGGTGTGGTTTTCATGCAGGCATCCACACAGGCCTGATCCAGGGCCAGGGGATCGAAGGAGGCAAACATGCCGATGTTAGGCAGGATGGGCATGTCGTTTTCGCCGTGACAGTCGCAGTTCGGGGAGACATCCACCACCAGGGAGATGTGGAAGTGGGGTCTGCCGTCCAGGACGGCTTTGGTGTATTCTGCCATACGGCAGTTGAGCTCGCTGACGGCGGCGTCGTTGGAGAACTTGATGGCATCGAAGTTGCAGGCCCCCAGACAGCGGCCGCAACCCACGCAGTTGTTTTCGTTGACGTGCATCTTTTTGGTTTCAGGGTTAAATTCTAAGCCCTCGTTGGCGCACTCCCGCTGGCATCTGCGACAGCCCACGCAGTCCTTTTCCGAGATA
>JAUNGS010000081.1 GCA_030524435.1 Eubacterium sp. | reverse complement strand
CGTCTCGCTTTTGCCGATGCCGCTGGCGCCGGTGATTAAAACCCCAACCCCGTGGACCTCCACCAAAACCCCGTGCATGCTGATGGAGGGCGCCGTCTTCTGGTCGATGTAGTCGATGAGATGGTAGAAGAAGCTGCTGGTGCGCTCCTCGCTCTGGAGCAGCAGACGGTTGTACTTCTGGGCCGCCTCCTTAAACATCTCCACCTCCTCTAAGCCCCAGCAGACGATGGCGCAGGGGAAATCGTGGGAGAAGAAGTTGTCGATGCGCTTTTGCCTGAGGCCCTCGTCCAGGCTCATGAGGTAGGAAATCTCGACCTTGCCCATGATCTGGATGCGCTTGGCGTCGAAGTAGGCGTAATAGCCGTGGAGCTGCAGCCCCGGCCGGTTGATGCCGTTGTCGTAGAGGTCAAAGGACTCCACATTGCAATTAATCTTCTTGAGATTGAGATCCTCGCAAAATTGATCGACCCCGATCGTACCGATTTTTTCCTTACTGCTGTTCATTGCTTTCACTCTCCTTGTTTTTAGCTTTATCAAAATAATCGGCAACCGCCCGGGCCGACCCCTCGGTCATCCCAGGAAGTGCCTGAATCTCTTCGAGACGCGCTTTCTCAATATTGGCCAGGCTGCCAAAATGCCGCATCAATATCTCCCGCCGCTTCTTGCCGATGCCGGGGATTTCCTCCAGCCTGGAGGCCAGCATCCCCTTTTTCCTGAGGGTTTGGTGGTAGCCCAGGGCGTAGCGGTGGACCTCCTCGGAGATATCGCTTAAAAAGGTACACAGCGGCGTAGAGCGCTTGAGGGGATATTCCTCTCCCCGGTAAACCAGGCCCCGGATTCTGTGGTGATCGTCTTTGACCATGCCGCAGACGGCGATGTCAAGCTGGGGGTACATGCTCACGATGCTGCGGACGGCGTCCACGTGGGTCTGTCCCCCGTCGATGCAGAAGACCTGGGGAAAGGGCAGAAAACTGCCTGTCTCCTTGCCCTCCTTTTGCTCGGCAATCCCCCGCTCGATGCGCCTGAAAATCATCTCCTGCATGCTGGCGTAGTCGTTCTGGCCGTCCACAGCTTTGATTTTAAAGCGCCGGTAGGCCTTTTTGTCGGGCTTGCCGCCGGTAAACACCACCATGCCGCCGACGTTGTCGGTGCCGCTTATATTGGAGATGTCGTAGGCCTCAATTTTTTCAGGCAGCCTGTCCAGCTGAAGCAGATCCTTGAGGGCGTCCAGGCGGCTCTTTTTCTTTTCCTCCTTCTGGCGTTTTTCCAGAAGGTATTGCTTCAGGGTCAGCTGGGCATTTTCCGCCACCATGTCCACCATTTTGCTCTTTCTGCCCTTCTGGGGCAGGGTCAGGATGACCTTGGCGCCCCGCAGGCTCTTCAGCCAGGCCTCGATGCCCGAGACCTCCTCGGCCAGAAGGGGCACCCCCAAAATAATCTCCTTGGGAATAAAGGGCTTGGAGGCGTAGTACTGCTTGACAAAGGTGGTGATGATCTCCTCGTCCAAGGCCTCGAGGACCCCGTCCATAAACAGGTGATCCCGGCCCAGCATTTTTCCCTCCCTGACGTTGAACACCTGAACGCAGGCCAGCTCGCCGTCCCTTGCAAAATTGATGATATCCTGGTCCTGCTGGCTGCCAGTGATGATCTTCTGCTTTTCGACAATGTGCTGAATCCCGAAGATCTGATCTCTGATCTTGGCCGCCAGCTCAAAATCCATCTGGGCCGCTGCCGCCTTCATCTTCTGTTCAAGCTGCCCCACCAGGGCCTTGTCCTGGCCGTTTAAGATGGCCAGAACCTCGTCCACATAGACCCGGTAGTCCTCCGCCGTCACCTTGCCCTGGCAGGGCGCGCAGCACTGTCCGATGTGGTAGTTGAGACAGGGCCTGCCGTTTTTTTCTCCGTAGGCAACCCTGCGATTGCACCGCCTCAGGGGATAAAGCTTGCCGATGGCCTCGATGGTTTTTTTTACGGCAAAGGCGCTGGTGAAGGGGCCAAAGTACTTGCCGCCGTCCTTTTTGTGCTCCCTGACCATGAGCACCTTGGGATAGTCCTCCTCCAGGGTCACCTTGATGTAGGGGTAGCTCTTGTCGTCCTTGAGGCGGATATTGTATTTGGGCCTGTGTTCCTTAATCAGATTGTTTTCCAGAATCAGGGCCTCCAGCTCACTGTCCACCACGATGGTTTCAATGTCACAGATGTGGGAGACCAGGGTGACGGTCTTGGGCGTCAGGTTTTTTGAACTCTGGAAATACTGGCGCACACGGTTTCTCAGATTGATGGCCTTGCCCACGTAGATAATGTCGCCGGCGGCATTCTTCATCATGTAAATTCCGGGGTTTTGGGGGATATCCTTCAATTTTTTGCGATCGTACATAGCTTATATCATCCTGAAATTTTTTAATTTTTCCCCGGCAGCACTTTCCTTTTTCCATCCATTTGATATAATATCAATTGAATGCAATCACAATAACGACGAAAGGACGTGCGCCAATGTTTGAGAATATCGTCAAAGACGGCGAGAACACCATCTTATCAAACGGAAGCTTTGAAGTAAAAATCACACCAAAAATCTATGGTGGTTATATTTTAACTAAAACCGTTAAGGATAGTCCGCTGGAAATCCTGGAGATCCGCGATATCCGTCTGCCCCTGTCAGAAAAGGAAATCCTCAAGGAAGCCCGGACGCTGTTAAAGCTCAGCTACGATTCCGCAGACTATACTCATTATAGCATACAAACCGTATAATAAAAATTTCAAAATCAAATCTGAAAACGACGCGACACCATCTGCACGTTCTTTTCAGATTTTCTTTTATGCAAAAGAGAAAGTGAGACAGCCATGAAAAAATACAAAACCATTATCTTCGACCTCGACGGCACCCTGCTGGACACCTCCGAGGGAATCTTCAAGGCCATCCGCTACACCGAAAAGCAGATGGGCTTCACCCCCCTTCCCGACGACAGACTGCCGGACTTCGTCGGTCCGCCCAGCCTTTCCTCCTACCTGAGCCACTACCCCATCGACAGAGATACCGCCCTGGAGGCCGTCAAGCACCACCGCTACTACCAGGGTCACCAGGGGGCCGCCGAGGCCACGCCCTACGAGGGTATTCCCGAGCTGCTCATGAGCCTCAAGGAGCTGGGCTGCCACCTGGGGGTCGCCACCCTGAAGCGCCAGGACATCACCGAGCTCACCCTGAAAAAGGCCGGTATCTACGATGATTTCGAGGCCGTCTGCGGCATCGATGCGGCGGAGTCTTTAACCAAGGCCGATATCATCCGCCTCGTCTTAAAAAAGCTGGACACCGCCCCCTCGGACGCCGTCATGATCGGCGACAGTCACTTTGACGCCGAGGGCGCCAAGGAGGCCGGCGTCGCCTTCATCGGCGTCAGCTATGGCTTCGGTTTTAAGTCTCCCCAGGAGATCAGGGCCCTCCGCCCGCGCTTTGCCGCCGCCTTCGTGGACGATCTCTTCGCCTTCTTCGATCAGGAGTTCTCAGAATAAACCAAAGCTATAAAAACGCATTAAGCTATTTTTAAGATGTACGACCCAGCACAAAATTGTCTCAGAATTTGTAAAAAAAGCGCATTTTCAATTTTACTGTAATGAATTTGTTTTTACTAAGATAACCATTCCTGCTAACTATCATCTTCCCAGGCGATATGTTAGAATGCTTATTGTTTCTGACGTACAATATATAGGTAAGGAGTGAGTACTGTTGAAAATTGCCATTCTTGAAGATAATACTACTGATGTCGAATTCCTTTCAGATATGCTTCAAAAATACGCAAAAACCCATCAGCTTTCCTTCGATATAGTCCATTTTTTCACCGAGGAAGAGCTCCTCGCCTGCGATGGCCTGAAGGAATTTAAAATTTTCTTTTTGGATATTTTTATCGACGGTGTCGATAAGGGCCTTTTTGCAGCGCGTTCCCTCAGGGAGAAACATCCTGATGCTCTGGTTGTTTTTTGGACCGTCTCTTCGGATTACGCCATCGAGAGCTACCGTGTTCGGGCCTTCGACTATCTTTTGAAGCCCTGTACGCTGGAGCAAATCGAGGAAACCATGGATCTCTGCCTGAAAAGAATCGAGCTGAAAAAGCAGACGATTCAGGTCAAGGAGAGCCGGCTGTACATTGATATTCCACTGGATAATATCATCTACACCGATTATCACAATCACTACATTCACATCCACACCAATGTGCGAACCGTGAAATCCTATATGCGTTTCAGCGACTTCTCCAAGCTTCTGCTGATCTACCCGCAATTTTTGCACTGCTACCGCAACTGCATCATCAACATGAACTACGTCAAGCAGATGAAGGAGAACGACTTTCTCATGGAAAACGGCGATTGTATCCCCATTTCCAGGAAGGACAAGCCCCAGATTCGCCAAACCTTTGCCGATTACGAATTTCAAAAGCTCTAAGCCCGCCGCTTAAGGGCTTTTATTTTTTACCGTTCTTTCTAATTTTTTACTAAATCTCAAGGGCTTTCTATTCCATGAAATGCTATACTATAACCATAAAATAGTGATCAGAATTTTTCTGCTCCTATTGAACACAGACAGCCGTCGGCCGATATCACACCTCTGCCTTCGATCTGTCTGGCACCAAAATCTGCGCAGGGCGCGAAATCCTTCATCTGGGATTTCTTCTCCATCGCCCGCACATGCGCACAGCTCCGCCGGCAGCGTACCTATTCTCCATTATTACCCGTCGGCGGCAGGTGATTTTCTTACCTTCGCGGCAGTTCCTATTACCAATACACGCCTTTAACAACTGCCGCACCCTTTGCCCATACTTTTTTCATATTCATATAAATAAAAGACTCTGATTTTTAAATCAGAGTCTCAGGATGTAGACAAAGTCCCGGCAAAAGCCGGGCTTTTCTACATTTGCAACCG
>JAUNGS010000080.1:415-5286 GCA_030524435.1 Eubacterium sp. | reverse complement strand
GGCAAATTTGCCGCCGTATTCAAAAAGCAGTTTGCCCTTTCTCCCCTGGCGTACCGGCGGGCCAAAAATTTGGAAAACAGCTAAATAGCCATAAAAAAACTGATGCCAAAAACAGCATCAGTTTTTTTGTTGATCTACCACTCGATGTCCTCCACAGGCACGGGAGACCCGTTGAGGTACATCTCCTCGACCCTGCCGTTTTTCATGGCGATGACCCGGTCGGCCATGGGGGTGATGGCCTGGTTGTGGGTGATCAAGACCACGGTCATCCCCTCCCTGCGGCAGGTGTCCTGGAGGAGCTTTAAAATATTTTTGCCGGTGTTGTAATCCAGGGCGCCGGTGGGCTCGTCACAGAGCAAAAGCTTGGGCCTTTTGGCCAGGGCTCTGGCAATGGCCACCCGCTGCTGCTCCCCGCCGGAGAGCTGGGATGGAAAATTGTCCAGGCGATCCCCCAGCCCCACGGCCTTAAGAGCCTTTGCGGCCTCCATGGGATTGTTGCAGATCTGGGTGGCCAGCTCCACGTTCTCCACCGCCGTCAGGTTTTGGATTAAATTGTAAAACTGAAAGACGAAGCCCGTGTCGTAGCGGCGATAGGTGGCCAGCTCCCGGGCGTCCATAGCGGCGATTTCCTTGTCGCCCACGTAGACCTTGCCCTCGTCGCAGCCGGACATACCCCCCAGAATATTGAGCACCGTGGTCTTTCCGGCGCCGCTGGGCCCCACGACGATGGCAAATTCCCCCTTATCGATGCCGAAGGATATCCCATTGGCCGCATTGATTACGACCTCCCCCATGTGATACTGCTTGTGGACATCCTGAAATTCTATAAATTTTCTCATAAATGCTCCCCTTTGATGGTTATGGATTTAGTATAGCACGAAATCCTGAAAATTCCCCCAATACGAAAAGCGCCCCGGCTTCAGGCTTTGCCTTTATCGCCGGGGCTTTGTAAAGCCTCACCGAGGCTTTAAATCCTTTAGAGCGCCTGAACCGCATCGGCGGCGCCGTTGAGCCAGTCTCCCTGGATATCCTCAACCCGGCCCGCATCGATTAGGGCTGCAAATTCCGGATTGATGGGCACCTTGGCCAGCACCGGGATACCGTTGGCCGCAGCCACCTCGTCGATATGGCTTTCGCCAAAGACGTTGATTTTTTTGCCGCAGTCCGGACATTCCAGATAGCTCATATTTTCGACCACACCGAGGATGGGCACGTTCATCATTTTAGCCATGTTGACGGCCTTGTCGACGATCATGGTGACCAGCTCCTGGGGTGAGGTGACGATGATGATGCCGTTTAAGGGCAGGGACTGGAAAACCGTTAAGGGCACGTCGCCGGTTCCCGGAGGCATATCCACAAAGAGATAGTCCTCGTACTCCCAGATGACGTCGCTCCAGAACTGCTTGACGGCGCCGGCGATGACGGGACCACGCCAGACTACCGGATCGGTGTCATTTTCCAAAAGCAGGTTCATGGACATGATGTCGATGCCGGTTTTCGTTTTAACGGGCAGAATCCCCTTGTCGGTGCCCTGGGCCTTTTCGGTGATCCCGAAGGCCTTGGGGATGGAGGGGCCGGTGATATCGGCATCTAAAACGCCGGTGGACAGGCCGCGGCGTCTTAAAAGCACCGCCAAGGATGCGGTGACCATGGACTTGCCGACGCCGCCCTTGCCGCTGACAACGCCGATAACCTTTTTAACCTGACTCCAGGGATGGGCTTTCACAGAAAAATCCGGTTTGCCGCCGGCTCTGTCGCCGCAGTCTGCACCACAGGTGTCGCAGTCGTGGGTGCAGTTTTCTTCTTCAACTGACATAATATATTCTCCTTCTTTCTTGCAATAAAAGTATTTTTTACACTCTATTCATTATAGCACAAAAAGCTTTTTTTGTTAACGTTCATTTATCCCACAGCCTTACAGACATCCACCCAGCCCTGGGCGCCGGAATCCTCAAAAAGGGCGCCGCAGCTCAGCTCGATCATGGAGTTGGCGCTGCCTGCCGCCGGGAACACCGTGTCAAAGCGCTTCAGGGATTCGTCCAAAAAGACCCTGACCGCCGGGTTGTCGATGCCGAAAGGACAGACCCCGCCCACGGCGTGGCCGGTGTAGTCCAAAACCTCCTGGGGCGAGAGCATCTTGGCCTTGAGGCCGAAGGCTCCCTTGAACTTCTTATTGTCAATTTTCATATCACCAGCAGTCACCACCAGGATACAGCCCGCCTCCCCATCTCTGAAGGACAGGGTTTTGGCGATGCGCGCCGGCGCCACCCCGATGGCCTGGGCCGCCAGCTCCACCGTCGCCGTGGAGGCTTCAACCTCTCTGATTTGATCTTCCCGCCCGGTTTTTGCAAAGTGGGCGCGAACCTTTTCTATCGCCATAGTTTCTCACTCCTCGTTTTTTGAATATCATAACACAAAAAAGCACTTTCTCAAGGATGCGGCGTGTACTCTGTAAAATACATTTAAAGTCCCAGGGGCTTTAGGATGGCGGTGTAGGCCTGCTTTAAATCCTCGTATTTCAGCCTGCAGTTTGCCGGGCTGGTGGAGGGCAGCATCGTCGTTTTTACGCCAGTCACCGGCAGACAGTATTTATTGTAGAGTTCCGTGGCCTTGCGGCCGGTGGTGAAAATCTGTACAATTTCTCCCCGGGCCAAAATTTCCGTAAAGTCGTTGGCCACGGGATTTTTAATACTGCTGTCGCTGGCCCCGGCGATGTCACAGGAAGCCAGCACATCCCAGAGGCCGATGTGATTTTTTAAAATGAAGTCCTTTTTCTCCTGATTATCTGCGGGTTTCTCCTGTCCCAAAACATCTGCCACTACCCGCCAAAAGCGATTCTGGGGATGACCGTAGTAAAAGCCAAACTCCCGGGACTTGGGCGAGGGGATGGTCCCCAAAATCAAAATTTTCGACCCCGCAGGGCAAAAAGCGGGGATGGTGTGCATCACTTTTTGGGAAACCTTTTTCCCAGCGGCCGCAAAATCCTTCTGCATAGCTGCCTTCCTCCTTACGCAATATTAGCTTATTCTGTCACAATCCGCCTTTAAAAAAGGCATAAAAAAGACGCGGAGCACCGCGCCTTTTCTCTGCCTAATGATGGCAGGTTAATCTCAACACATGGTAGTGCAGCCGACAGACTAGGGATAAAATCTCTGCTTTAATCACTGGAATTATCATCTCCAATACTCATAAATTTGAAAACGATTTGTAGCTTTATTATACGCCATCTGCTTCAAAAAGACAATCCTGTTTTAGCTTTTTTGCCCCCGGGCTTAAGCCTCCTCCCCGGCAGCGCTGAAACCCTTCTTTTTGGAAAAAATATAATACTTGCGTAATAATATGGCGTTTTTTATGGAATTAATATTGTGTTTTGCATGAGTTTTAGATAAAATAAACCTATCTGGAGGCTAACTATGAGTACAAAACTAAATGTCGACAAGGCGGTTTTCGGCAAACGCCTGAAAATGCTGATGTCCAACTTCGGCGAAACCACCTATTCCATGTCCAAAAAATTCAACCTCTCCCCGCCAAGCATCTCCCGCTACACCCGGGGCGAGATGGTTCCCAAGATCACCACGGTCCGCGCCATGGCGTCCTATTTCGATGTCAATCCCGAGTGGCTCATGGGCAGAGAGGCGTCTATGTATGCCACGGAGATCATCGACGATCCCAGCCTTATCAACGGCGGCGCCATCACCCTCTCGGTGTTTAAAAGCATCCGTTACGACAAGCCTATCTTCTCCAACGAAAAAACGGAGCACAGCCTCTCCCTCCCGGGAAAGCTGCTGACCCAATGGGGCTCGGCCTTCGCTTTAGAGATTCCCGACGAGAGCATGGCCCCTACCTTAAGGGCCGGCGATCACGTGGTTATCAAGCTCAACACCTTTTTAAAATCCGGTGACCTCACCGCCCTCCACATCAACGACGCCGATCTGGTGATCCGCAAGGTTATCTTTAAAAACTACCAGCTGATTCTCCAGCCCCACAATCCTGCCTTCCCCGTGGAAATCTACGACCTTCACCGGGATAAGGTTCAGGTCATCGGCTCTGTGGTCTACCAGAGACGCATTTACGAGCATTTTTTTGAATAATCTATAACAAGCTCAGAAAGGAAAGCAATCATGAAATCCTACCGAAAAGAACTCCATTTCCATCTGCCCAGCCGCCGCGGCTTAGTCAACATCACCCGAGACGTCCAGGCTGCCATCGACGACAGCGGTATTAAGGAAGGCCTGGTGCTGGTCAATGCCATGAACATCACCGCCAGCGTCTTTATCAACGACGACGAAAGCGGTCTCCACCACGACTACGAGGTCTGGCTGGAGAAGCTGGCGCCGGAAAAGCCCTACAGCCAGTATCACCACAACGGCTTTGAGGACAACGCCGACGCCCACCTCAAGCGCACCATCATGGGCCGGGAAGTCACCTGCGCCATCACCAACGGCCGCCTGGACTTCGGCACCTGGGAGCAGATCTTCTACTTTGAATTCGACGGCAAGCGGGACAAGCATGCCTTAATTAAGATTATCGGGGAATAGTCCAAATAAAGGCAGCAAAAACAGCCTTCTATTTAGGCGAGCTCCCTAAAGAAGTAAATAAGATTTCCAAATCATGACTACCCGTTTGACGGGTGGTTATGATTTAAATCGAGACTACGAAAGTTACTTCCTTTTTCTATCTCACTTAGAGATGATTACTCGAAATATTAACTTGTAGATTTTTTAACGTTCTATATTTCTATATACATATTTTGAAGTAACTTTTTAAATTCTTCTAAATCATACTGATTCAGAATTTTATTTATCCTATGAGAAGAATAATCTACTACGTTAACATTCTTCATGTCATCATATTTTCCTATTTCTTCTGTT
>JAUNGS010000080.1:0-405 GCA_030524435.1 Eubacterium sp. | reverse complement strand
CGTGGTTGTTAAAATACATTGATTTTTTAATTCGCCAAACAATTCTAACACACGTTTTTCTTTATCTGTAGAAAGATCTTCAGCTCTAAAAGAATCCATTATAATTGGACAATCATGACCTGTTATTTCAACAAAAGCCAACAATTTTGAAACATAGAATACTGTTTCTTCACTACCAGAAACAACTCTACCTTGCTTTGTTAAAATATCCTCGTATTCATTTTCGCTTTCTATATCTATTTGCTTCTTTTTCTCATTCATTAAAGACATAAAGCGACCATAGAATTCTTCTCTTGCCTCTTTTGCTTCATCCGAAAAGCTTTTTCCAACTTTGAGAGTACCTTCATATTGTTTGAGTTCTTTGTCAATATCGTCTATTGTTTGTTCAATATCAGCAACACTCTT
>JAUNGS010000015.1:32216-39826 GCA_030524435.1 Eubacterium sp. | reverse complement strand
ATTTCTCTATTCGAGAAACTCTCTCGCACTCAACTGACTAAAGTCTATAAAAAAATTAAAAATCCCCTTTGAAATCCGATGGATTACAAAGGGGATTTTTCTTGAACTAAGGCGTTTTTTTATCTTATTCGTAATAAATCTCGTCGATGGGCTTGCCCGCCGGCACCATGGGGTATACCCCTTCCTCGTTGGAGATATTGCAGTGTACCAGCACCGGCTCCTTCATGTCCTTGATTTCTGCAAGGGCCGCATCCAGATCCGCCAGGGTGTTGACCTCGTAGCCCGGAATGCCGCTGGCCGCCGCCAGCTTCAGGTAATCGGTGGTGCCCTGGTTTAAATCCGTCTCGGCGTAGCGCTTGTCGTGGAAAAGCTTCTGCCACTGGCGCACCATCCCCAGGGTCTGGTTGTCAAACAGGAAGATCTTCAGGGGCAGGTTATAGCGCTTGGCGGTGATGAGCTCCTGACAATTCATTCTGAAGCTGCCGTCGCCGGCCACCAGGATGACATCCTTCTCCGGCTTGGCCAGCTGAACGCCGATGGCGGCCCCCAGGCCAAAGCCCATGGTGCCCAGACCGCCGGAGGTGACGTATTGTCCCGGAAATTTAAATTTCCAGTACTGACCCACCCACATCTGGTGCTGTCCGACCTCGGTGACGACGTAGGCGTCCTCGAAGACCCCATTGATGTGCTCCAGAATATTCTTGGGATTGTACTCGTCCTTGGGTCTCTCCGGCAGCGGCCACTGGGCGATCTGAGCGTACCATTCGGGATAGGTTTTCTTCTCGATGAGCTTAGACAACATGGGCAGCACATCCTTGATGTTGGCCTGGATATGTACGTTGGTGGGCACGTTCTTTTCAAACTCCGTGGGGTCGACGTCGATGTGGATGATCTTCTTGTCCCGCATGAAGGAGTTGATGTTGCCGGTGACACGGTCGCTGAAGCGGGCCCCGATGGCAATCAGGGTATCGCAGTTGATTACCGCCAGGTTGCACTCGTGGGAGCCGTGCATCCCCACAAAGCCCAGAGATAAGGGATTGTCCCTGGGGATGCTGCCCAGGCCCATCAGGGAATTGGCCACGGGGATCCCCGCCTTTTCGGCAAAGGCGATGAGCTCTCTGCTGGCGCCGGATTTCAAAACCCCGCCGCCGGCGTAGATGATCGGCCGCTTGGCGTTGTTGATGTATTCCGAAGCCCTCACCAGGGCGTCGCGGTTGGCCCTGGGGTACTTGGCGACGTGCTCCTTGATTTCCATGGGCACGTAGTCGGTCTCCGTCATGAAGATATCCTTGGGGATATCCACCACCACCGGGCCGGGACGACCCGAGGCCGCGATTCTAAAGGCCTCGCGGATGGTGGGGGCCAGCATGGTGACGTCGGTGACCTGGAAATTGTGCTTGGTGATCTGCATGGTCACGCTGAGGATATCCACCTCCTGGAAGGAATCCTTCCCCAAGAGCGACTGGGCCACCTGGCCGGTGAAGACCACCAGGGGCACCGAGTCCAAATAGGCGTTGGCGATGCCGGTGATGGCGTTGGTGGCGCCGGGGCCCGAGGTGGTGATGGCCACCCCGACCTCGCCGCTGGCTCTGGCATAGCCGTCGGCAGCGTGAACCCCATTCTGCTCGTGGCAGGGCTCAATCTGCTTGATATTGTGATCTAATCTGTAAAAGGCGTCGAAAAGCGGAATCACAACCCCGCCGGGAAAGGAAAAGACGTGCTTGACGCCCTGCTCCTCCAGACAGCGTACCGTGATCTCCGACCCCAGTAATCTTTCAATTTTTTCCATCAATTCACTCCCCTTCCTTGTATTTCTGCCGGTGTCATCTAGGACAAAACCGCGCCCTTATTGGCGGAGCTGACGAGCTTGGCGTAGCGCGCCAAATAGCCCGTGGTGATCTCCGGTGTCTTGGGCGTCCAGTTTTCTTTGCGTTTTGCCAGCTCTTCCTCGGAAACCTTGAGCTCAATGCTTCTGTTCGGGATGTCGATGCTGATGATGTCGCCGTCCCTGACAAAGGCGATGGGACCGCCGGCTGCCGCCTCGGGAGACACGTGGCCGATGCAGGCGCCGCGGGTGGCTCCGCTGAAGCGGCCGTCGGTGATTAAGGCCACGGAGCTGCCCAGCCCCATGCCCATGATGGCCGAGGTCGGTCTGAGCATTTCTCTCATGCCCGGGCCGCCCTTGGGGCCCTCGTAGCGGATAACCACCACATCACCGGCGACGATCTTACCGGCATTGATGGCCGCCTGGGCATCCTCTTCACTTTCAAAAACCTTGGCCGGTCCTTCGTGAACCAGCATTTCCGGCAGAACCGCCGACTGCTTGACCACGCAGGTATCCGGCGCCAGGCTGCCCTTGAGCACGGCGATGCCGCCGGTTTTGCTGTAGGGATTGTCCACGGGGCGAATGACCTCGGGATTCAGGTTTTTAGCGTCCTTGATGTTTTCCGCCACGGTTTCGCAGGTGACGGTGATCAGATCCGTCTTCAAAAGACCCAGCTTGTCGATTTCCTTCATGACGGCGTAGATACCGCCGGCGGCATTGAGATCCTCGATGTAGGTTCTCCCCGCCGGTGCCAGGTGACAGAGGTTGGGGGTCTTGGCGCTGATCTCATTGACGATTTCAGGATTTAAGTCCACGCCGCACTCGTGGGCGATGGCCGGCAGGTGGAGCATGGAGTTGGTGCTGCAGCCCAGGGCCATGTCCATGGTCAGGGCGTTTCTGAAGGCGTCCTCGGTCATGATATCCCTGGGACAAATATTCTTTTCAAGAACCTTCATGACCTGCATGCCGGCGTGCTTGGCCAGGCGGATACGCTCGGAGTAGACGGCGGGGATGGTGCCGTTGCCCCGGAGGCCCATGCCCAGCACCTCGGTCAGGCAGTTCATGCTGTTGGCGGTATACATACCGGAACAGGAGCCGCAGGTGGGACAGGTGCCGCACTCGTATTCGTACAGGGTTTCCGCCGACATCTTGCCGGCGTTGTAGGCCCCAACGGCCTCAAACATGGTGGAGAGGCTGGTCTTCTGACCCTCGACGTGGCCCGCCATCATGGGGCCGCCGCTGACGAAGACCGTGGGGATATTGACCCGGGCCGCCGCCATCAGAAGGCCCGGCACGTTTTTATCGCAATTGGGCACCATGACCATGGCGTCAAAAGCGTGGGCGATGGCCATGGCCTCGGTGGAGTCGGCGATGAGCTCCCGGGTGACCAGGGAGTACTTCATGCCCTGGTGGCCCATGGCGATCCCGTCACAGACGGCGATGGCCGGGAATTCGATGGGGGTACCGCCGGCGGCCCGCACCCCTGCCTTGACGGCTTCCGTAATTTTATCTAGATTCATATGTCCGGGAACAATTTCATTTTTGGAATTGACCACAGCCACCAGCGGCCGGGACAGCTCTTCCTCCGTCAAACCCAGCGCATAAAACAGCGAGCGGTTCGGCGCGCAATTTGTTCCCTTGGTTACAACGTCACTACGCATAGCTTTCTCCTTCTCGATATCAGAGTATTCTGCGTCTTAATCAGGCGCTTATATGCCGAAGTACCGCCCTCTTTCAGGCGGCACTTCCAGAATTTTTACAATTTAAATTTACAGGTTGGCGATGATCTTTTCGCCCATGGCCACACAGCCCACAATTTCGCTGCCTTCCTCGGCGATATCGCCGGTACGGTAGCCTTGGGCCAGGGTCTTTTTAACGGCATCCTCGATGTTTTTGGCTTCTTCCTCCAGACCGAGGGAATAGCGCAGCATCATAGCCACGGAAAGCACCGTGGCGATGGGGTTGGCCTTGTCCTGGCCTGCGATATCCGGGGCGGAGCCGTGGATGGGCTCGTACATGCCGAACTTGCCTTCGCCCAGGCTGGCGGAGGGCAGCATGCCGATGGAGCCGGTGAGCATGCTGGCTTCGTCGGAGAGGATATCGCCGAAGAGGTTCCCGGTTAAGATAACGTCAAACTGACGGGGATTGATGACCAGCTGCATGGCGGCGTTGTCCACGTACAGGTGATTTAATTCTACCTCCGGATATTCCTTGGCAATTTCCAGAACCACCGAGCGCCAGAAGCGGGAGGTTTCCAGCACGTTGGCCTTGTCGACGCTGGTGACCTTGCCGCCGCGTTTTTTTGCGCTTTCAAAGGCCACCCGGGCGATGCGTTCCACCTCGGGGAGGGTGTAATTCATGAGGTCGGAGGCACCGAAGTCGCCGTCACGTTTCTTTTCGCCGAAGTAAACGTCGCCGGTGAGCTCGCGAACCACCAGCACGTCTAAGCCGTCGCCGATGATTTCAGATTTCAGCGGGGAAGCGTCTCTGAGCTCCTCAAAAAGCATGGCCGGTCTCAGGTTTGCAAAGAGACCCAGGGCCTTTCTGATGCCCAGAAGCCCTGCCTCGGGGCGCTTGTCCCCCGGCAGATCGTCCCACTTGGGGCCGCCTAAAGCGCCCAGAAGCACGGCGTCGCTGGCCTTGCAAATGTCCACGGTTTCCTGGGGCAGCGGTGAGCCCGTGGCGTCGATGGCGGCGCCGCCGGCCAGCACCTGGCTGTAATCAAACTGATGACCGTATTTCTTGCCGATTTCGTCCAGAACCTTCATGCTGGCTTCGACAATCTCGGGACCGATCCCATCCCCTTTAATCACTGCAATTTTATAATTCATGGCTTCTCCTCGTCTTAAGCTAATGTTTTATTGATGTAGTTGACCAATCCGCCGGCTTCAATGAGCTCCTGCATGAATTCCGGGAAGGCCTGGCCCTGGAAGGACTGGCCCTTGGTCACGTCGGTGATGACGCCGCTGTCAAAATCCACCTCGACCTCGTCGCCGGCTTCGATGGCAGCCACGGCCTCCGGACATTCCAGAATCGGCAGGCCGATGTTGATGGCGTTTCTGTAGAAGATGCGGGCAAAGCTGTTGGCGATGACGCAGGACACGCCGGAGGCCTTGATGGCGATGGGGGCGTGCTCTCTGGAGGAGCCGCAGCCAAAGTTGTCGTCGGCGACGATGATATCGCCCTCTTCAACGCGATTGACAAATTCCTTGTCGATGTCCTCCATGCAGTGCTGGGCCAGCTCCAGAGGATCGCTGGTGTTCAGATAGCGGGCCGGGATGATAACATCCGTATCGACGTTGTCTCCATATCTAAATACTTTTCCTTTTGCTTTCATTGGCTTTCCTCCTTATAATTCATCCGGTCCGGCAATGCGTCCCAAAACAGCGGAGGCCGCAGCGACCTCCGGACTGGCCAGGTAGACCTCGGAGTCCACGTGACCCATACGTCCGACGAAGTTTCTATTGGTGGTGGATACGCAGCGTTCACCGGCCGCCAGAATCCCCATGTGACCGCCCAGGCAGGGGCCGCAGGTCGGGGTGCTGACGGTGGCGCCGGCTTCGATGAAGTCCTTCAGATAGCCCGCTTCCATACACTGCAGGTAAATTTTCTGGGTCGCCGGGATGATCAGCACGCGGACGCCCTTGGCAACCTTCTTGCCCCGCATGATTTCCGCCGCCTTGGCAAAGTCGGAGAAACGGCCGTTGGTGCAGGAGCCGATGACCACCTGGTCGATCTTAATGGGCTCTGTGATTTCATCGATGGTCTTGGTGTTTTCCGGCAGATGCGGGAAGGCCACGGTGGATTTGATTTCATCCAGATTGATTTCGTAGGTCGCATCGTATTCGGCGTCGGCATCGGCCTCAAATACCTTGTAGGTCTTGGTGGAGTGTTCCTTCATGTAGGCGATGGTCTGATCGTCCACCGGGAAGATCCCGTTTTTTCCGCCGGCTTCGATGGCCATGTTGGCGATGGTGAAGCGGTCGTCCATGGTCAGGCTGGAAACACCCTCGCCGGTGAATTCCATGGATTTGTACAAGGCGCCGTCCACGCCGATCATGCCGATGATGTGGAGGATTAAATCCTTGCCGGAAACCCCGGGCTTAAATTTCCCTGTCAAATTAAAGCGCAGGGCTGAGGGCACCTTGAACCAGGCCTTGCCGGTGGCCATACCCACGGCCATGTCGGTGGAGCCGACACCGGTGGAGAAGGCACCCAGGGCGCCGTAGGTACAGGTGTGGGAGTCGGCGCCGATGACGACGTTCCCGGCCACAACCAGGCCCTTTTCCGGCAGCAGGGCATGCTCAACGCCCATCTCGCCGATTTCAAAATAGTTGGTCACATCCTGCTCGCAGGCAAAGCAGCGCACCTGCTTACACTGCTCCGCCGCCTTGATATCCTTGTTGGGGGCAAAGTGGTCGGGCACCAGGGCAACCTTATCCTTGTCGAAAACCTTGTCCTTGTTGATGTTTTTGAATACGTTGATGGCCACCGGGGAGGTAATGTCGTTCCCCAGAACCAAGTCCAGATCAGCCATGATCAGATCGCCCGGCTTTACTGAATCCAGACCCGCGTGGGCCGCCAAAATCTTTTGAGTCATTGTCATACCCAATGTGATCACTCTCCTTCTTTTTAAATAAAACTGATATTATTTGATAATACCAGATTGCTCCGCGCTAAGCGCTCCCGCAATCTTCAAAATATTCGCACTCCGCTCGTTTTCCTACAGAAAACGGCTCCCTGCTCATATTTTGGCGGGTCTCAAAGTCAAAATCCTCACGCAAGCAAGCTTGCATCGGATTTTATGACCTTGATCCCCTGGTATCGTTAAATGAACTTGAACTCTTTAAACTGGCGCTCCATATCGTTGAGGAGCTTGTACTCGATGGAGTCGATTAATGCGATGAGGCTGGCCTCGATGACGTCGGTGGATACCCCGACGTTACTCCAGATATCCTCGCCGTCGGTGCTCTCGATGAGCACCCGAACCTTGGAGGCCGTGGCGCCCTTGTCGATGACACGGACCTTGAAGTCCGTCAGACGCACCTCTTTAATTTTGGGATAGAAGACCTCCAGGGCCTTTCTCAAGGCCTTGTCCAGGGCATTGACCGGACCGTCGCCCTCGGCGGCGCTGATGGCCGACTGGCCCTCCACGTCCACCTTGACCACCGCCGATGCGCTGAGGGCTCTCCCCTCCACAGGCTTCTCGCCGATGGTTTTGAAATCCTCAATTTTGAAAAAGGGATGGTACCTGCCCAGCTCCTTGCGGATCAGCAGCTTGATGCTGCTCTCGGCCCCCTCAAATTGGTAGCCCTGGTATTCCAGCTCCTTGATTCTGTCCATGACCCGGGTGGTCTCATCGGATTTTTTCGTGAGGCTCGGATCGATTTCCTTGACCAGCTGAATAATGGTGCTCCGCCCTGCAACCTCGGACATGAGAATGCGGCGCTGGTTCCCCACAGATTCAGGCCTGACGTGCTCGAAGGACGACGGCGCCTTGAGCACCGCGTCGATGTGCATGCCGCCCTTGTGGGCAAAGGCGCTTTTTCCGACGAAGGGCTCCCGCCCCGACAGCACGTAATTTGAGATCTCTGCGATTCTGATGGAGGCGCTGGTCAGCATGGCCATGGCCTCCTCGGACAGGCAGTGATACCCCATCTTCAGCTGAAGGTTGGGAATAATCGCCGAGAGGTTGGCGTTGCCGCAGCGTTCCCCATAGCCCAGGAAGGTTCCCTGAACCTGTCTCGCCCCGGCCTCCACCGCCACCAGCGAATCAGCCACCCCA
>JAUNGS010000015.1:24158-32206 GCA_030524435.1 Eubacterium sp. | reverse complement strand
ATGCCCACGGTAATGCTCACCGACTTTTTAACCTGGGCCACGATCTCGCTGATTTCTCCGGGCAGGGCGCCGCCGTTGGTATCGCAGAGGGCAACGCAGTCTGCGCCGCCCCGCTCTGCCGCCCGCAGCACCTCCAGGGCGTAATCTGGATCCAGCTTATAGCCGTCGAAAAAGTGCTCGGCGTCAAAGGTGATGTACTTGCCGTGGCTCTTTAAAAAGGCCATGGTGTCCTCGATCATCGCCAGATTTTCCTCTAAGGTCGTCTTGATGATCTCCGTGATGTGGAAGGTCGAGGCCTTGCCAAAAATAGACACCGCTGGTGTCTCGGCCTGGATAATGGCCTGGAGATTGGCGTCATCCTCGGCCCTGATGCCGCTGCGCCTTGTGCTGCCAAAGGCACAGATTTTTGCGTGGTTCAGCTGCATCGCCTTAGCCCGCTCGAAAAACTCAATATCCTTGGGGTTGGAGCCGGGATTGCCCGCCTCAATGATATCGACGCCCAGCTTGTCCAAAGTCTCCACGACCCTGAATTTGTCCTCAACCGAAAAGGATATCCCTTCCGCCTGTGCGCCGTCGCGAAGGGTAGAATCGAAAATGATAATTTTATCGGCCATCGCCTTTCCCCTTTCTTTGATATACCCGCATCTCACCATAAGGTGCAAAGCACCGCCTGAGGTCTTACGCCAAGGCCATCAATCCCTACATTCAGCCGCAGGGGCTTCTGTGGCCAAATGTAGAGCTTGATCAGCCAAGGGTCTCGCTTCCTGTGCTTTCCAGTATGTATGAAAAAGGCAAAAGGCGCTGTTCGCGAACCTTCTGCCTTATCTCATCAAATTAAGCTGTAACCAGGCTTATGCCCAGGTCATCATCTTTCTTAATTCTGCACCAACCTTTTCCAGCTGGTGTTCGGATTCCATCCGTCTGGTGGCGTTGAAGTAAGGTCTGCCGCATTTATTTTCTAATAACCAGTTCTTAGCGAAGGTACCATTCTGAATGTCTGTGAGGATCTGACGCATGGCCTTCTTGCTTTCATCGTTGATAACCTTGGGCTGAGTGATGTAGTCGCCGTATTCAGCGGTATCAGAGATGGAGTAGCGCATCATGGAGAAGCCGCCCTTGAAGATCAGGTCGACGATGAGCTTCATTTCGTGGATACATTCAAAGTAAGCGCTTTCCGGTTCGTAGCCTGCTTCAACCAGAGTTTCAAAGCCAGCCTTCATCAGGGAAGTAACGCCGCCGCAGAGAACAGCCTGTTCGCCGAAGAGGTCGGTTTCTGTTTCTTCACGGAAGGTTGTTTCAAGCACACCAGATCTGGAGCCGCCGATGGCCTTGGCGTAAGCTAAGCCGATATCGTGGGTGTTGCCAGAGGGGTCCTGTTCAACGGCGATGAGCATCGGCACACCTTCACCGGCGACGAACTGGCTTCTTACTGTGTGACCCGGAGCCTTGGGGGCGATCATGAAGACGTTGACGCCAGCCGGGGGAACGATCTGTTTGAAGTGGATGTTGAAGCCGTGGGCAAAGGCTAAGTAGTTGCCGTCTTCCAGGTTGTCCTTGATTTCTGTTTCGTAAATCTGAGCCTGCTTTTCATCGGGGAGCAGCACCATGATGATGTCTGATTCCTTGGTCGCTTCAGCAACGGTTTTTACGGTTAAGCCTGCTTCTTCAGCCTTGGCCCAGGACTTGCTGCCTTCGTATAAACCTACGCGCACGTCAACGCCGGATTCCTTCATATTTAAAGCATGGGCATGGCCCTGGCTGCCGTAACCAATAACGGCGACCTTCTTGCCATCCAACAAGCCTAAGTTACAATCCTGATCATAATACAATGTTGCCATTTTTTAAATCCTCCTAAGATTATTGTTGTTAAAATAAGTTTTTTATATTAAAAAACCGTCCTCATGCATACGATAATAATGTATACATGAGAGACGGAAAAATATACGCTACCAATCCGTGGTACCACTCTCATTCAAAACAGCCTCGCGGCTATTTCCTCTTCAGGTCAATTTTAACCCTAGTCATTTAACGCTGACTGCCCTCTGGGGGATAACGGCCTCACCTACTGACAGCTGCCCAGAAGCTTCTGCGTTCAGATCGGCAGCTCGCAAGTGAGTATTACATACCACCCTATTGCTGAAATTACACCCACCATCAGCTCTCTGAAATAAGGTTTTGCGGTATCTTTCTCTTGGTCATCGCTGTTCTCAATTTAGATGTTGGAATGATTATATCCATTTACGGAACCTTTGTCAACCGTATTTTCGACCTGAAACCGTTTCATCTTTAAAAAATGTATACAATCTACAATTTTTTATCGCTATTGTCCCTTTTTTTTGCGGGCATCCGCAAAAAAAGCGGCTAACATCGCCTGGCATTCCCCTTCACAGATACCGCCGTAGATCTCGGTTGCGTTGGACAGCATGGGATGGGCCTTGAGGAAGGCCGTGGTCTCGACGGCGCCGTACCGCGATTCCCAGGTGCCGTAAACCAGCGCCTTAAGCCTGCACTGGAGCACCGCCCCCATGCACATGGGACAGGGTTCCGCCGTGACGTAGAGCTCACAGTCCGACAGCCGCCAGCTGCCCAGGATACGGGCGGCCTCCCGCAGGGCGATGATCTCTGCGTGGGCCGTGGGATCCTGGAGGGTTTCCTTCATATTGTGACCTGCTGCGATAATCTCATTGCCCCGGACAACCACAGCCCCCACAGGCACCTCCCCCACCGCCGCAGCCTTCTTTGCCTCGGCAATGGCCTTTTTCATATAGCTTTGCATTCTGCCCTGTACTTCCATTTTTGCCCTCCACCTATTTTTAAGCGCTTGATTGTGTTTACAACGGCGGCGCAATGCTTTGTGTCTTTTTCTTATTTAAGTGTCCTCAGTATAGCACAAAGGGCCAGGGGCAACAAGCGTACACAGCCTTACTAGTTTCCAAGATAACGCCGTCCTTCCCCCTCAGAAAGCGCCTTATCCTGCATCTCCGGCAAATGCTTCCAGTACCGCTTTGGCATAAAGCTCTGCTGCAGCTTCGGATTTTTTCTGGCCTCGATGGCAATGGCGTCGAAGAAGGTCTGCCACAATTGCCTGTAATGGGCCTCCTCCTGGGCCATTGGCGGCAGCTTTAAGTCTGCAATGGGTAAAATTTCAAAACGGCCCCCCTGATACACCAGGCCCTCCTTATGGGTTTCGTCGTAGATCATAAAGGTCTCGGCATTGTAGCGGTCGGCAAAGTGATTGGCCAAAAGGGGGAGCACCCGATTCTTGGGGGCGATGACCGCCACCAGGGCGCCGTCGGTTTCGGTGAAGCGGGCAAACTCCTTAAAGCTGTGGGCCTCATTGTAGAGCTGCTTTGTGGCCTCATAAACCGCTCTGGCATCGGGATCTGCCAGGCAGTCTGCAAAGGAGGCGCCCCTGCGGTAGAGCTTTCGAATAAAATTGTAGAGCAGTATTTCTTTTTGATAGCGGGCGCAGAGAAAGCCGTGGTAAATGTACTCTGCCGTTTGCTCCGAAAGCTTTCTTTGCAGTGAGGTGTACAGCTTTTTAGCCTTTTCATCGCTGCTTTCGATATCTGTGACGGGATAGAGGAAAAACTGCTCAAAGTGAACGTCGACGATATCTGCGGGCACCTCCTTTCTGTAAAAGCTCTCGTAGACACAGGTCAAAAAGCCGGCAAAGCTGCCGTCGTAACGGTAAATTATACAGGCGCGGTCAGACATTTGAGCACCTCCTTGTGCAAGGCCGGGGACTGGTCGTAGTCGAAAAAGGACAGCTGGGTGTATTTCTGGGCCAGAACGTGGCGCTCGCCCTGCTCAGAAATTAAGGCCCTGAGCATTTGATCCTGGCGCACCCTTAAGCCGTCTAAGCCCCGGCCATTACAGAGGATAAAATACTGGGCCCGCTTTAACACCACCCCCAGCTTTTTTAAGGTGTCAAAGTTAAGGCTTTCGAAGCGCCGGGCCTTGAGAATTTTGATGGCGCTTTTGACCCCGATGCCCGGCACCCGCAGCAGCATTTCTTTTGGGGCCCTATTGATTTCCACCGGAAAATAGTCCATGTGGGCCAGGGCCCAGCTGCATTTGGGATCCACCAGCGGGTTAAAATTGGGGTGGGCCTCGTCCAAAAGCTCCGAGGCCCCAAAGCCGTAGAACCTTAAAAGCCAGTCGGCCTGGTAGAGCCGATGCTCCCTGAGTAAGGGGGGCTTGGTGTCCCGGGAGGGCAGAAGGCTGTTTTCCACCATGGGAATATAGGCTGAGAAGAACACCCGCTTGAGCTGGTATTTTTTATAGAGCTGCTCGCTGAGATTTAAAATTTTGTAGTCGGTGTCCGGGGTGGCGCCGATGATCATCTGGGTGCTCTGGCCCGCCGGGGAAAACTTGGGGGCGTGGCGATAGCGCACGATGTCGTGGCTGCTCTCGGAGATTTTGCCGGAGATCATCTTCATGGGCTTTAGAATGGACAACTTGGTTTTATCCGGCGCCAGCTTTTTAAGACCGGCCTCCGAGGGCAGCTCGATGTTGACGCTCATGCGGTCCGCCAGATAGCCCAGGCGGGTGATGAGCCGCTCGTCGGCACCGGGAATGGCCTTGACGTGGATATAGCCGTTGAAGCGGTACTCCTCCCCCCGCAGAAGCTCTAGAACCGCAATCATCTGCTCACAGGTGTAGTCGGGATTTTTGATGACCGCCGAGCTTAAGAATAGCCCCTCGATGTAATTTCTTCTGTAAAAGCCGATGGTGAGGTCCGCCAGCTCCCGGGGGGTAAAGGCGGCCCGTTCCCGATCCTCGGATTTGCGGTTGACGCAATAGCTGCAGTCGTAGACGCAGACGTTGGTCAAAAGCACCTTGAGCAGGGAAATACACCGGCCGTCGGCGGCAAAGCTGTGGCAGATGCCCGAGGCCACCGCATTGCCCAGGGCTCCCTTTTTCCCCCGGCGGTCGGCGCCGCTGGAGGTACAGGCCACATCGTACTTGGCTGCATCCGTCAAAATTCTGAGTTTATCTAAAACATCCATGGGCTGCTCCTTTAAACATTTGTTTATCTTTATTTTAGAACATTTATTCTTTATTGTCAACAATATCGAACTTTTATTCTTTTCTGGATTCTGTCAAAACTGATTGAGCATCGATGCCACCGAAACTTTATGCAAAATATCATATTTTTATGAATAAATATTCTATACACCTTTTGATTTTCCGCCATTCTCTGGTATAATAATAGGGCATTTTAAATTGAGAGGTTTTCCATGGACAAAATTAAAAAACTCAGCTTTCTCGCCGATCTCGGCCTGCTTTTGGTGGCCATCGTCTGGGGTACCGGCTTTGTGGCCTCCAAAAACGCCATCGCCGCCACCACCCCCATGATGGTCATGGCCATCCGCTTCACCGTCGCCTTTCTGGTATCCGCCATCGTATTTTTCAAGCATTTTAAAAATATCGACAAGGCAACCCTGAAGGCCGGCTGCATCATCGGCTTCTTTCTTTTTTCTGCCTTTGCCGCCCAGACCATCGGCCTGCAGTACATCCAGGCCGGCAAGCAGGCCTTCCTCACCGCCACCAACGTGGTGATGGTGCCCTTCATTTTCTGGGCCGTCAAAAAGCAGCGCCCTGACCGCTACAATTTCGCCGCGGCTTTCATCATGCTTCTGGGCATCACCCTGCTGACCACCGATTTCTCCACGGGCTTTGCCTTTGGCTCCGGGGACACCTTAACCCTGCTCTGCGCCTTCCTCTTTGCCTGCCACATCGTCTCAGTGGGTGTCTTCTCAAAGGATCACGATCCCATCGCCCTGACGATTATCCAGCTGGGCTTCACGGCCCTGCTGTCTTTAATCTACGTGGCCGTCTCCGGCGAGCTCACCGTCAGTATCTCCCCCGCGGGCTGGATGAACACGGTCTACCTCGGGCTCTTCAGCACCTTCCTGGCCTTCCTGCTTCAAACCGTCTGCCAGAAGTACACCAGCTCCACCCATGCGGCCATCCTCATGAGCCTAGAATCCGTCTTCGGCAGTCTGTTCTCCATCATTCTTCTGGGGGACAGGTTCACCGCTGTCATGCTTGTGGGCTGCATCGTCATCTTCCTGGGGGTCATCACCGCCGAAACCAAGTGGTCCTTCCTTAAAAAATCCCCGGATACCCGCCAGGGCTAAAATTCGGGCATAAAAAATACAGGTCTCCGACACTGGGTCGGAAGCCTGTATTTTTTTATCTTTAATTCTGATTGTGTTTCTTGACCTTCTTGATTCTGAAGTTCTCTTCCCTGTCCTTTTCCTCGATGCTCTCTTCGATGTACTTGATCTGTTCCTGGAGTCTCGGAATCTGAATTTTGTCCAGGGCGTTGGCGCTTTTCTGGGTCTTTTTAATTTCCAGAGACAGCTTAAAGGCTGTCCCTTCGACCTCCGCCAACTGGTAGGACAAAAGCTTCGCCTCGTGGAACTTTTCGATGGCGACGTCCAGGGCCGGATTGTTGGCCGAGAAGCCAAAGGGCAGACTGAAATTCTTGTTGGGATCGCTGTTGTCAACGATCTCCGGAATGTCCACCCCCATGACGCTCCTGGTTCTGGTGTCAAAGGGCTCCTCCCTGGGAATGGAGAGGGCGTACTCCTCAAGGTGATTCAGGCCCATGCTGATGCTGGCCTGCTGGAGGGCCGTGTAGGCCTCCTTGAAAATTTCTGTGATCTTGGCTTCGATCTCCTCGGACTGCTTCACCAGCTTCATGATTTCCTGAATCAGAACCGTCCGCTTCTTGTCCAGAAGATTGTAGCCCTTGGTGGAAAAGGCCAGGCTCGACTTCGATTTGATCAAATTCGCCTTGGTGGGCGTTACTTTAATGGCCATGGCAGATCACCTACGCGTTCTTGGGCAGATATTTTTCGATCAGCTTCGGACTCAGACGATCCAGCTCGGTGACGGGCAGGATGGTCAAAAGCTTCCAGCCCAGATCTAGACTCTCGTAGATGCTGCGGTTTTCGTCGAAGCCCTGGCTCAAGAATTCTGCTTCAAAGGCCCGGCCAAATTCCATGTATTTTTTATCCGTCTCGCTGAGGTCGTCCTCACCCATGATCTGGGAGAGGTCTCTGACCTCCTGGACCCTGGAGTAGGCTGCAAAGAGCTGATTGGCCAGGTCCTGGTGGTCCTCACGGGTATAGCCTTCACCGATGCCGTCCTTCATCAGACGGGACAGGGAGGGCAGGATATTGATGGGCGGATAAATACTCCTCTGGAAGAGGTCACGGCCCAGTACGATCTGACCCTCGGTGATGAAGCCGGTGAGGTCAGGGATCGGATGGGTGATGTCGTCGTTGGGCATGGTCAAAATCGGCAGGAAGGTGATGGAGCCCTTGCTGTCCTTGAGCATGCCAGCCCGTTCGTACAGAGAGGCCAAATCCGAGTACATGTAGCCCGGGTAGCCCTTACGGCTGGGCACCTCCTCACGGGCCGAGGAAATTTCACGCAGGGCCTCGCAGTAGGCGGTGATGTCGCTCATGACGACCAGGATGTTCATGTCCTTTTTAAAGGCCAGGTATTCGGCCACCGTCAGGGCGCAGCGGGGCGTCGTATTTCTCTCGGCCACCGGATCGTCGGCGTAGTTGACAAACATGACGACGCGGTCCATGACGTTGGCCTCCTCGAAGGTCTTGCGGAAGAACTTTTCATCGTCGTGCTTAACCCCGATGGCCGCAAAGACGATGGCGAAATCCTCGTCGCCGTCGCCGCTGAGCTTGGCCTGACGGACGATCTGGGCGGCCAGCTCGTTGTGGGACAGGCCGTTGCCCGAGAAGATCGGCAGCTTCTGGCCGCGGATCAGGGTCATCAGAACGTCGATGGAGGAAATCCCGGTCTGAATAAAGTTACGGGGATATTCCCGGCTCATGGGATTGATGGGGGCGCCGTTGATATTTTCCTCAACGGTGCTGAAGATATCGGAGCCGCTGTCGATGGGCTCGCCGATGCCGTTGAAGACACGGCCCAGAAGATCCATGGACATGGGAATGTTGAAGGATTCCCCGGTGAACTTGGTGACGCTGTTTTCCGCCGCCAAACCCGCCGTG
>JAUNGS010000015.1:0-24148 GCA_030524435.1 Eubacterium sp. | reverse complement strand
CCCTTCTTCACGATGCCCGTGGAGCGTTCCTGGATATCCACGACCTCGCCGTAGAACACGCCTTCAACCTCAGAGATCTCGATGAGGGGCCCGTTGATATTGTCAATTTTTAAATATTCTCTGCGCATTCCTGCCCTCCTTAATCCTGATATTTCTTTTCGAGGTCATCGTAGTAAACGTCGATGGCTTCTTTGATCGCATCGATGCCGCTGAAATCATCGTTGGGAATATTGTATTTCATCTTGATGATGTCGTCGAAAATCTTTTCGTTGTACAGCACCGAGGTCGGAATGCCCTCCTTCAGGCACAGCACGCCCTTGTCGTAGAGGTATTCCATGATTTTAAGCATTTTGTACTGCTTTTCCAGGGGCACGTAGGTGTCGGTGTCGTCAAAGGTGTTCTGCTGGAGGAAGCCGACGCGGATCAGCTTGGAGACGTTGAGGACCCAGCGCTGATCGTCGGGCAGGGCGTCCTCCCCGATGAGCATAACCATTTCCTGGAGCTTGTTTTCCTGGAATAAAAGATCCAGCATCTTGTTTCTCAGGACGATGGCGTCCTCGGCGACGTTGTCCTCGTACCAGTCGGTGAGGAGCTTGACGTAGCCGGAGTAGCTTTCCATCCAGTTGATGGCCGGATAGTGTCTGGCGTAGGCCAGGTTCTTGTCCAGGGCCAGGAAGGTGTTGACGAAGCGCTTCGTATTTTCGGTGACGGGCTCCGAGAAGTCGCCGCCGGCCGGCGATACGGCGCCGACGATGGAGATGGAGCCCTGCTTGCCGCAGAGGGTATCCACCGAGCCGGCACGCTCGTAGAATTCGGCAATACGGGAGGACAGATAGGCCGGGTAGCCTTCCTCAGCGGGCATTTCCTCCAGACGGCCGGAGATTTCACGCAGAGCCTCGGCCCAGCGGGAGGTGGAGTCGGCCATCATGGCCACGTCGTAGCCCATATCCCTGAAGTATTCCGCCATGGTGATGCCGGTGTAGATGCTGGCCTCACGAGCCGCAACGGGCATGTTGGAGGTGTTGGCGATCATAACCGTTCTCTCCATGATGGATTTGCCGGACTTGGGGTCGATGAGGCCCGGGAAGTCCTCGATAACCTCGGTCATCTCGTTGCCACGCTCGCCGCAGCCGATGTAGATGATGATGTCGGCGTCAGACCATTTGGCCAGCTGGTGCTGGGTTGTGGTCTTCCCTGTACCGAAGCCGCCGGGAATCGCCGCGGTACCGCCCTTGGCGATGGGGAAGAAAAAGTCGATGATTCTCTGGCCGGTGACCAGAGGCTTTTCCGGCTCTCTTCTGAAGCTGCTGGGTCTGGGGGTACGCACCGGCCATTCCTGATACATCTTCAGTTCGTGGCGGCGCTTTCTGCTGTCCTCGACAACCACCAGCACCGTCTCGATGTTGTAGCTGCCGTCGGCCTTGACCTCCACCACCGTACCGGAAACCGTCGGGGGCACCATCAGGCGGTGCTCGATCATCAGGGTTTCCTGGACGGTCCCGTAGATCTGGCCCGGGGCGACCACGTCACCCACGGCCACCTGCATTTTAACCTCCCAGAGCTTTTCCGTGTCGATGGACATCAGGCCGATCCCCTCGGGGATAAAGACCGGAGACAGCTCCTTGATTTTTTCCAGGGGTCTCTGGATACCGTCGAACATATTCTTGAGCATCCCGGGGCCCAGCTTGACGCTTAGGGGCATCCCCGTCGCTAAAATAGGCTCGCCGGGCATCAGCCCCTCGGTTTCCTCGTAAACCTGAATCGTGCCCACATCGCCGTCTAAGACGATGACCTCGCCGATCAGCTTCTTGTTGCCGACCATGACCATCTCCCGCATCTGGAAGGCGGTCATGCCGACGCCTGTGACAACCGGGCCATTGATACCGGAAATAACGCCTTGATTTACTGCATTCTTTACTTCATTACTCAATTAACCCACCTGCTTTTCCATAACTTCGTTTAAGCGCATGCCGATCAGCTTGTAGTTGTCGGCGATGAGGTTTTCAACGCTGAAATCACAGTTGATGCGGTGATCCTTGTCTCGAACCATGAGACCGCCGATGTGCTCTGCCGGCAGCGCCTCAAAGTCGCAGCTGTAATCCGACAGAAGCTCTGCGCTTTTCTTTTGTACATAGTCGCGGTCCCCTTCCCTGGTGTAGAGAATAATCTCCTTTTTATCCCCCAGAATGGCGGGAACCTTTGCCAGGCAGCTATCCAGATAGCCGTGGTAGATATCGGTTCCCACGTAGCTTTCCGCTTCCTTCAATATCGTTTCTTTAAAATCCTCCAGGATTCGGCTGCGTTCCTCCAGAAGGTCCGCCTTGGCCTTATTTTTTCCCTGGGCGATAATCTTGTTCTTGTCTCGGTAGATCACGTGGTAGCTGCGCTCTTCAACGCTGCGCTTTTCCTCAGCGATTTTTTCCTCTGAGCTTTCCACTAGTTCCCGACTGGTATCCTTGGCTGCGTTGATGGTCTTTTTGCCCCATTCCCGCTGCTTTCCCAAAAGATATTGTCTGAAAACACCGAGCTTTTCTTCAACTGATATCATAATTCACTTCCTTACAATCCAACGGATTCTTTAATGTATCGGGTGATGATCCCCTGTGCTCTCTGATAGCCATAGCGATCCGGTATGACCGTTACCAGCGGAAATTGATTCTTCCGCTTGGTTTCGAGGACCAGGTCCTCGATCATAAAATACGCCTTCTCTGTCAGAAAGATAATGCCAATATCCTTGTTTTTCCGAACCTCCTTGAAGGTTCGCTCAATATCCTCCTGATCCCTGACATAGGCGCCTTCGATACCAGCGAGTTTCATCCCCAGATACGAGTCACGGTTTTCACTGATAACATAAGATTTCATCGCGAGCTACCAATTAGAGGCTGCTGATGATCATGATGGAGATAATCAGACCGTAGATGGCGACCCCTTCAGCCAGACCGACGTAGATCAGGGTCTTACCAAGGATTTTTTCATTTTCAGAGACAGCGCCCAGGGCAGCGGAGCCAACGACACCAACGGCGTAGCCGGCGCCGACACAGGCTAAACCAGTAGATAAAGCCGCACCGATGTAGCCCAGACCTGCGTCAGACATGGCAGCCGGATCGGTGGCCGCAGCGACGGCGGAGGGGGCAAACATGATCAGGGCCGCAGCCATGGTCGGAATGAAGCCCGCCAGGTTGAATCTCAGAAATTTCTTTAAGCCCTTCTTTTCAGAAGCGGTATCCTTGTATACGAAGTAAACTCCGGCAGCGATTGTTGCCAAAACCAAAAGTCCTGCTAAAATTGTGATAATTGTTAAAATACTCATTTCATACTCCTTTTTCCTATAATTCCGGAAAACTTTTTATTTTTTAAATTGTTTGATTTAATTCTGAGGTCACAGACACGAATTCCTCGCCGTCACCCTTGTAATATTTACTGAACAATTCATAAAACTGAAGTCTCAGACACTGGATAAAATCGATGAGACCTTCCAGAACGATGACCAGAAGATTTCCCAGCACCAGTACCAGAATACCGCCGAAACCGCCGCCAACCATTTCTGACAGGGTTTCAAAGGCCATAAAGAGACCCACATGGGTCAGCGCAAAGGCGCCGACACGGACAAAGGACAGGGTGTTGCTGAACATGGCCAAAAGCATTTCAAAAAGCTCAAAGCCGCTTTCAACATAGTAGTCCCCCGCCGAGGTATCGTAGAGCGCGCGCTTGTGCATGGCGTTGACGATGGGCTCCCTGAGCAAAACAAGAACCACCAGCACCACGCAGAGTACCGCCAGGGGCAAAACCGCCGCCTTCATGCCGGGAATAATTCCCGCGGCGGACAGGGCGCAGAGAAGAATGCTCAGATATAAGGCAAAGCCTGCAATCCCATTTTTCCCGAAAACACCCTCTTTGATATCGTGCTGGCGCAGCTTATTGATGATGCTGTACACGTAGGCCACCAAAAGCATGATCACGCCGAGCACCACCGCCGTGACGAGCATCGTATTGATGTTGTCAAAGGGCTTGACCCAAAGGGCGGGCAAAAGTGTCTCGTTGCCGAAGACACTGCCGTAAATAAATCCAAAAATCACTGAGCTGCACGCCATGCGCGTCAGCACATGCCCCAGCTGAACTCCCCTTCTGCCCAGTATGATGCCGGCCAACAGCAGGACCAACCCCTGTCCTACATCCCCAAACATAAAACCAAAGCAGAATAAATACGTGATACTCAGAAAGGGGGTGGGATCTAATTCGTTATACGCTGGCACCCCGTACATTTTTACCAAGGACTCAAAGGGCTTGAAAACCCAGTTGTTTTTCATCTTGGTCGGCGCTTTGTTGGCAGCGTCCGGTTCTGAGAACATAACAATCATATCCGGATAATTGGCAGCAATTTTTTCGAGCTTCGCACGGTCGCGCTTGGAAACCCAGCCAGAAAAATAGAAGTTGCTTTCGCTGAACGCCATGTATTTCTTGATGATGTTCAGGTTTGCGTAGAGGGTTAAAATGCTGAACACCTCGTTGGCTTCCTTCTGATTTTCCTTCCGGTGCTTTTTGAGCAGCTCCCCATTGCGCTCAATGGCTTCCTCCAGCTCTCTCTTTTCAGCCTCCAGAGCCGCGATGATTTCTGCCGGCGTCTGGGTGTAGGCCGCGTCGTAGCCCGGCGTTTCCTTAAAGCCCAGGGCCTTGAGAATTCTGTTGGTTTCCACCTCAAGGTCCTTCGGCGAGAGGATCATAAAGACCTCTTCGTTTTTGGTGTCCCCTACGTGGAATACGATGGAGGTTACCGTGTTGTAAATACGTTTCAAACGGGCGGCGTTGTCCTTGGAAACCGAGCCAATGGTGTAGGAGAAATACTCCATCCCATTGAGTTCCTCCATGGGCACGTCCACATCCTTAATATAGCCATAGGCCTCCAGGCTCGTGTTGACTGCCTTCAGGCGTTCCTCTGCCATGCCGAGATTTTCAAACTCTGCATTGAGGTAATCCTTGTAGCGGTCGGCCTTTCTCAAAACCTCGCCGAGGTCTAAATCCTTTTGGGACAGTCCGCTAAAATCCAGGGTCAGCTGGTTGTCATAGAGCTCGTTGAGCTTTTCCAGCTTCTGGATGAACAGCTTTTCGTCCACCATGCTTTCCCCGGGAACCAGCTGTGCAAAGCCCAGCAGTTCTCTGAGATTCTCCTCGCACACCGGCAGTGTAAAACGGCCCGTGTCGATTTCGTTCATGGCATCGACGATCTGTACGTCGTTGAAAAGGAAAATATCCTTGGCGAAGTGATCGACGTAGTCAATTTTGCCTACGACGTTCATCATCAGCACATTTTCAATAGCCATTTTCTACTTCCTTCCACATCTTATTCTAAAGATCTGATTAAATAATTTTCTGTTTCCTCCACAGACATGCGGTAGCGCTTGCTCTCGATGATGGTGGTGATATCCTCAATTTCATACTCGATAAGTCTGATAAAGGAAACCACCTTGCCGAGGCTGGATCTCGCATTGGTGAAGAGCTTTAAATAGGAATAATACAGGTAGCGCTCCCGTCGTCTTTCCATGTGAAGATCCAGGGTTTTGGTGTGGTTGAACAGGAAGCTGTAATCCTCGAAGGATTTCAGCCGCGTCATCAAAGCCTCGTAGTCCTTGGACTCCGCCAGCTTTGCGATGTCCCCTTCCTTAACCTTTAAACCGCCCCGAAGTGCGTAGGCCAGAAGCTCCTCCCGGGATAAGTGATAAAATTTCTTTCCGCGGTAGAGCCAGACCAGATTCACCAGGTCGATGGCCCGTCTCACCGTCGCAATCAAATGCTTATACCGGTTTTTATCTAACTTATCCAAAAGGCGGCGCATCCTGTCGTAGTAGTAGCGCTCCAAGCTCTTTTCGATGGGAAACAGATCCTCTTCGATGTTGTTTTCTTTGTAAATTTCCAACAGGCGATAATAGTCCGTTCCAATGAGAACCTTCTTAAAGCTGTCCCAGTCCTTCACCTTGACCAAGCGATCGACGTCGATGGTTGTATACTGCTTGGAATAGACTATGAAGCCTGCCAGCATCTCCAAATCCTCTCCCCGGGCAAGGCCGCGGATCAGAACCCGTAGACATTCTATATCTGCACGCACAAGAAAATTTTTGACAAAGGCCTTCTCGTCACCCGTCAGGTAATGCATCAATTTCTCAATTTCAAAAATTTTCATCTGCTTCAGAGGAATCTCTATCTCCGCTCTGTGAAGATGCTCGGCATCCACCGACTTCAGCAAATCCTTGTAGTAGGTGTGGCCGCTTAGGTAGGCGTACACCTCCTGAAGGTCTGCCGCTTTGATCAGTGTCTCGTAATCCTGGGGCTTCAGCATTCTTGACTTCATCGCCGATAATTTTGCGTTGACACACGCGTGATTACTATTCGCCATCTGATTCACAACTTTTCTTTAGATTTTTGGTTTAGATGGATCTGAAGAGCTCATCTAAAACCTTCCTCGCATTAGCGACCTTGTTTTCCTCGTACTTCCCGCGTACCGACATCACCGTATCCTGAGCTGACGCCAGAATACGCTCTTTTTCTTCATTGGCCCTTTGAATCTCGACATCGTAATTGCTTTTGCTCTGATCTCTTGCCTCTTGAAGAATTTGCGACGCTTTGTCCTTCATCTCATTCTTCGTATCCGATACGATTTGCTCAGCCCGTGCGGCTGCACCTTCTTTGATTTTAACCGCCCGTTTGTCCAAATCAACGATTTGTCGTATAACGGTATTCATCATTTCAAAATGACCTCCTTTACTTTGGATTAACCTCCAGGTTTCGATACGCGCTTTAGCGGCGTAACCCTTCATAAGCTTAAAGCACATTATAGCACTATCCATACAACAATGTAAGAGCAATTTAAAATTAGTATTCGTTTTCACTCCCCCTTTTCATTCGACATGTATACAAACCTTTAGATTCCCTTATAAAATATTTCTATCATTAAATAAAAGGGGCCGGACGCCTCCCCCAAGACGGCCGCACCGCCGCAAATTCACATTTCCTGCGGCGCCGGGCGGCCCCGCAGCTTTAAAGAACCACGACAGCAAAAAACAGCGGTTGACAAAGCCCTAAAAATCCTATATGCTTATGGTATACCCCTCCCCACGAGGGGTGCATAAAAGCCATTTTATTGTCAACCCAGGAGGTGACTATGAAAACTAATTTTAAAATCGACGGCATGTCCTGTACTGCCTGCGCCGCTGCCATTGAACGCACCGTCAAGAAGCTGCCCGGCGTTACGGATGCCGTCGTCAATTACACCACGGAGCACCTGAGCGTCGACCACGACCCCCAGGCGGCCTCCCCCGAAGCCATTACAGAAGCCATCGTCAAAATAGGCTACGGCGCCGAGCCCCTCGGCGAAGGCAAAAAAGCGGCCGGCGCCAAGCCCAAGGTCCGGGAAAACCCGGCCCTCAAACAGATGCTGGCCTTAAGGCAGCGGCTCATTATCTCCCTGATTTTTACCCTGCCTCTATTTTATCTGTCCATGGGGCCCATGGTGGGGCTGCCCATCCCCTCGGTGCTCTCGGGCGCCCAAAACCACCTGGTCAACACCCTGACCCAGATGTTTTTAACCCTGCCGGTGGTCTACATGGGGGCCCACTTCTACAAAGAGGGCTTCAAGGCCCTGTCCAAGGGCATTCCCAACATGGATTCCCTGGTGGCTGTGGGCACCAGCGCCTCCTTTCTCTACGGCGTCTACGTGCTCTTCCAGCTGTCCTGGGGCTACTCCTACGGCAACATGGATATCGTCCACGCCTTCTCCCACGACGTCTATTTTGAAGGCACCGCCGTCATCCTGACTTTGATCACCCTGGGCAAGTTCATGGAGGCCCGGGCCAAGGGCAAAACCTCCCAGGCCATCGAAAAGCTGGTGGCCCTGGCGCCGGATCAGGCCCTGGTTGAGCGGGATGGCCGCGAGGTCACCGTTCCCGTGGAAAGCGTGACCATCGGAGACATCGTCATCATCAAGCCCGGGGACCGCATTCCCGTCGACGGCGAGATCGTCGAGGGCCATTCCAGCGTCGACGAATCTCTGCTCACCGGCGAGAGCATTCCCGTTGAAAAAGCCGTCGGCGCCGCCGTCATCTGCGGCAGCATCAACAAAACCGGGGCCTTTAAGTTCCGGGCCACCAAAATTGGCGACGACACCACCTTGAGCAAGATCATTCACCTGGTGGAGGAGGCTCAGTCCTCCAAGGCCCCCATCGCCAAGGTTGCCGACCAGATCAGCCGCTATTTCGTGCCGACGGTCATGGGCATCGCCCTGCTGACCTTCATCGTCTGGCTGGCTCTGGGCAAGGGCTTCTCCTTTGCCCTGTCCATGGGTATCTCCGTTCTGGTGATCTCCTGCCCCTGTGCCCTGGGCCTGGCAACCCCCACGGCCATCATGGTGGGCACCGGCAAGGGCGCCGAGCAGGGCATCCTGTTTAAAAGCGGCCCGGCCTTAGAAGCCCTGGGCAAGGCCGACGCCGTCGTCTTCGACAAAACCGGCACCATCACCGTGGGCCAGCCTGCGGTCACCGACATTTTAACCTACGGCAATATCACTGAAAATGAACTGCTTAAGCTGGCCGCCTCCATCGAGGCCCGCTCGGAGCATCCCCTGAGCGAGGCCGTCTCCAAGGGCGCCAAGGAAAGAAGCCTGGAGCTTCTGCCCGTGGAGGACTTTAAGGCCCTGCCGGGGCTCGGTGTCGAGGGACAAATTCATGGGAAAAATCTTTTCATTGGCAACCTCAAGCTCATGGAAGAACGGGGCATCGCCACAACCGCCATCTCCGAGGACTACAACCGCCTCTCGGACGCCGGCCAAACGCCCCTTTTAGCGGCAGATGACCAAAGGCTTCTGGGAATCATCGGCGTAGCCGACACCCTCAAGGAAAACTCCGCCGCAGCCATCGCCCAGCTCAAGGCCATGGGCCTTAAAACCTACATGCTCACCGGCGACAACGAGCGCACCGCCCGGGCCATCGGCAAGGCCGTTCAGGTCAACGAGGTCATCGCCAATGTCCTCCCCGCCCAGAAAGCTGCCCTCATTAAAAAGCTCCAGGGCGAGGGCAAGCGGGTCATCATGGTCGGCGACGGCATCAACGATGCCCCGGCCCTGGCCCAGAGCGATATCGGCATCGCCATCGGCAGCGGCACCGACGTGGCCATCGAGTCGGCGGACGTCATTCTGATTCAAAACGACCTGCTGCAGATTGCAGCGGCCCTCCAGCTCAGCAAGGCCACCATCCGGAACATCAAGCAGAATCTGTTCTGGGCCTTCATCTACAACACCATCGGCATTCCGGTGGCGGCGGGGCTGCTCTTTTTGCCCCTGGGCCTAAAGCTCAACCCGATGATCGCGGCGGCGGCCATGAGCTGCAGCTCCATCTCCGTCGTCCTCAACGCCCTGTCCTTAAAGGGCTTTAAGCCGAAGCTTCTCCCTGTTGACCTCTCCGCCCAGGAAAGTGACCCCCGGGTGGATGATCATAAATTACAAACCCCAAAGAAAGAAGGTAATCTCATGAAAAAAACGTTAAGCGTCAGCGATATGAGCTGCAAGCACTGTGTTAAGCGCGTGGAGGACGCCCTGAAGGCCGTCGACGGCGTCGCAGACGTCCAGGTGTCTCTGGAAAATGCCGAAGCCACAGTCGAGCTCTCCGGCGATGTGGCCGACGACAGCCTGGTGGCTGCCGTCACCGAAGCGGGCTACCCGGCCGCCATGAAATAGGTTATGGATAAAATCGATCGCTCCAAGGAGCTCAATCTCTTAAAAACCGCCCGGGGACAAATCGATGGCATCATAAAGATGATCGAGGACGGACGCTACTGCATCGACGTCTCAAAGCAGGTGCTGTCGGTCCAGGCCCTGCTGAAAAAGGTCAACCTCCAGGTTTTGGAGCAGCACCTGCACCACTGTGTTTCCCACGCCTTTGAGCAGGGCACCGAGGCTGAAAAAGAGGAAAAGATCAGCGAGATTTTGATGATTTTAGACAAATACTACAAATAATCTGCACCGCGCAGATGCCCTGTTTATGGGGTGCACAAAATTTTAGAGGCCTTTGACTGGCCCTGTCTCAATTAAAAAAGGCAGCCTGTCTATGTGTTGCATAGACGCGCTGCCTTTTTACTGCCCTCGCCCCTCGTAATCCTCCAGCTCCTGCTGATCCAAAAGCTCCAAATCGCGGATGCCAGCCTGGCCCTCCATGTGATGCCTGAATTCATGCTTCAGGGTCTTCTCCATCTCCCTGCGCAGAGCCTCCAGCTCTAAATGGCCGTGAACCCGCTCAAAGGAGCCGTAATAGATCACAATATAACGCCCCAAAACCGGATGGGTGCAGTATTGTCCTAAAATATACAGATCCTTGTTTTTAGCCCTGGGATGGATTTTTACTTCAGGCAAAAGCAGGATACCGCCGTTGAGATTTTCGTAGAATACCGGCGGCAGGGTGTTGGCGATCTCGTCGAGGATAACCTCGAATGTATCGATATCAATCATGGACTTCTCCGTTCAATTTGGTGATCTTATCATAGCACATAAAGCTTAAAGGCTTTTTATGCAAAGCCTGTTTATTTCTGACCCAATAAAAAAACGCCTGACGGCGCACAACCTGCAAAAAAAGATTTAGGACCAATTTTACTTCGTTTCGGCGTTTCTGTAAAATTGGCCCTAATTTTCAGATTCTGTTAGCATGTCTTTTGGACTCACTCCTTTCGAATCTTTTACCAAAGGACAGATTTTTCTTTCACGGTTTGAATATCGCAGCTTCTATTGTTTCACTTCTCTACTCACTGTATTTCTCACAACAATTCTTTTAGCAATATGCATTTGTAATATCACCTACTCACAGCGCCTGTTTATTAAAGACTCTATATGCTATTAATAAAGACAACCCCTGCTTTAGGCTATATTGCTAACTGAACGGGTTCTACACATCTTTCAAGCTAAAACGTTTCTCTCATTGGGGGTGGTATACTTCCACATTTTAACTTTTCCGATGATTAACTTATTACATTAACGCTTTATCGGAGGTAATGCTTCTGTCTTTTCATGCAAATCATTTGGATTCTGATTTACGAAATTTACTTCACCTTACTGAATGAAACTGCTGATTTTCTAGGACCTTTAAAGAATGATCTTCTGTTCTTTGATTGATTATATTATACCACCTTCCGCCGTAATGTAAACGGTTTTTTTGTATTGTTTTTGTATTCTTTCTGTAAATATAAGTGGTTTTGCGAATTTTTGAAGTTAAAAATACACGACAAAAAACCCCGGCCCCATGGGCAGGCTGCCTCCGCCAGAGGCCTTGTGCGCCATGATCGCCGGGGTATATAAATCTAAAATTGTTCCAGATTCAGCGCCCTTCTGTGCAGTCTCAGGGTGGGATCGATGACGAAGATCTCCCCCTGGGTATCGTTGACGGTCTGAAGCACCAGCTCCGGCTTCACCGACTGCTGATCGATGTAGGCCAAGGACAAATTCAGCTCCGCCTGGCACGCCGCCGAGACAACCTCGATATTTTTGATAAAGGGACGAATATTTTTTGCCACCAGCTTGCCCTTTTTATTGCGCTTGTTAAGGATGATCTCATCCTGGGCAAGGTAGGCCTGAAGGATCGCCGTCAATTCGCCATCCGACATTTCTCTGGCAAGCTCCGCCTTCACGGCAAATACACTGTCCGTCAAGGATGCGCTGAGGGAGGGTGCCTTCCCCCGCTCCTCCCAGGCCTCCGTCACCGACAGACCCTGGGGCAGGGCGCCGTTTAATTGTTTCACAAAGTCCTTTAAATCCACAGCCTCGGTGAGGATCACCTCGCCGTACTCGGCGTCGCTGGTCAGCCCCACGGACATGGCCAGGGCAAAGGAAAGCCTGGGGTGGGGATTGAAGCCGTTGGAGTGGGCCATGGGCAGCCCTGCCCTTCTGAAGGCCCGCTGGAACAGGCGCTGCTGATCCAAGTGGGAGATAAAACGCAGCCTTTCATCCCGTTTAAATTTAAACCGTATAGTGTTCATGGCATTTCCATCCTTTACTGAACTGCATGATGCCGCAGCTGCTGCAGCCCGCTTTGCAATAGGGGGTCAGGGCAGCCTCCATGGCTTTTTGCCATTCTTTTTGTAAAAATTCCTTGGTGACGCCGATGTCGATGAAGTCCCAGGGCAGCACCTCGTCGAAGGGCCGCTGCCTCAGGGCGTAAAAATCCGGATCGACGCCGGCGGCCTCGAAGACCTGGGCCCATTTTTCGGGGTCAAAGTGCTCATTCCAGCCGTCAAAGCGGCACCCCACCTTGTGGGCCTCCAAGAGCACCCGTCCCAGACGTCTGTCTCCCCGGGCAAACACCGCCTCCAGATAGCTCAGGGAGCCGTCGTGCCAATTGTAGGAGATTCTTCTGTCCTTGATCTCGGCCTTGAGCTGCTTCTGCTTTGCAATAAAGGCCTCGCCGGTATTCTGGCCCATCCACTGGAAGGGCGTAAAGGGCTTGGGCACAAAGCAGGAGGTGCTCAGCACGACCTTGACGGATTTATTTCGCTGCTCTTTGGGCACAGCCAGATAGGCGTCGACAACCTTCTGCCCCAGCTCGGCGATGCCCTTGATGTCCGCCTCGGTTTCCGTGGGCAGACCGATGACAAAGTAGAGCTTGATATGTCCCCAGCCCCGCTCAAAGGCCGTGGACACGGTGCTCAAAAGATTTTCCTCGGTGACGCCCTTGTTGATGACATCCCGCATTCTCTGGGTGCCTGCCTCCGGCGCCAGGGTGATCCCGGTCTTTCTGATCTTTTGAATCTGCTCCAGCATCTCGATGCTCAAGGAGTCGATGCGCAGAGACGGCAGAGACACGCCGATGCGTTCTTTTTCATAGCTGTCCACCAGATCCCCGATGAGGGCTTCAATTTTGCTGTAATCGCCGGAGCTCAGGGAGGCCAGGGATATCTCATCGTAGCCCGTGGTCTCCAAAAGTTTAGCAATTTTTTCTTCAATGGTCGGCAGGGCCTTTTCTCTGATGGGACGGTAGATCATCCCCGCCTGACAGAAGCGGCAGCCCCGGCCGCAGCCTCTGAAAATCTCGTAGGACACCCGGTCGTGGACGGTTTCGGTGTAGGGCACCACAAAGGCATCGGGGAAAAAGGCCTTGTCCAGGTCGGCGATAAAGCGCTTTCTCACTTTTTTTGGGGCCTCCGCCACGGTGGGCACAAAGGCCTTCAGCGTTCCGTCCTCGTTGTAGGCGGGCTCGTAAAAGGCGGGGACGTAGACCCCTTCGAGCTGAGCCATGGCCTTAAGGCAGGTCTCGCGGTCTGCCCCCGAGGCCTGCCAGCTGCGGTAAACCGCCATCATCTCCAGGATGACCTCCTCGGCCTCACCTAAAACGAAGATATCCACAAAGTCCGCCAGGGGCTCAGGATTGTAGGCGCAGGGGCCGCCGGCCACCACAAAGGGGTCCCCCGCCTGTCTGTCCTTTGACAACAGGGGAATCCCGCCCAGATCCAGCATATTCACGAGATTCGTGTAGCTCATCTCGTACTGCAGGGTAAAGCCCACAAAATCAAAAGCCGCGATGGGATCGCCGGATTCCAGGGCAAACAAGGGAATCTGGTTTTCCCGCATTTTTTCCTCCATGTCGATCCAGGGTGCAAAAACCCGCTCGCACCAGATATTTTCCTGGGCGTTGAGGAGGCTGTACAAAATCTTCATCCCCATATGGGACATGCCCACCTCATAGGTATCCGGAAAGGCAAAGGCAAAACGGATGGTCTCGGGGGTTATCTCCTTGTGGACGGCGTTGACCTCATTTCCCTGATAGGTGATGGGCTTTGTCACCAGGGGAAGGATTTTTTCTTCAAAGTATTTTCTGTTGTAATCCATGATTTTCCTCATTCGTATTTTTAAACAGCTTCCGGGCTTCTTTCGCATTTTTGAGCCAGAATCAGGCTCTGGGCGCGGCGCAGGCCCGGCATCTTGTGTTTTCAACCTTCTAAGCCTACCTATCTTACAATAACTCCCCTCAAATGTCAAAATCCTGGCCAAAATTTCTCACATTTTAAATTTTTCATTTTTTAAAGGCTATTCTTAAGCCCGCCGGACAATCCCCGCTGTCCAGGGATGATTTCTTTAAATTTTCTTTAATTCATACCCGTTTTATGTTAAAATATACAAATATTATATTTTTAAACCTATTTAAAAATAAGGAGGAGATTTATGGAAACCATCAATGTTGGTTTTTTATCGCTGCTGCCACCGATCATCGCGATCGTTCTGGCGCTGTGTACCAAAGAGGTCATCTCATCACTCCTGATCGGTATTTTATCCGGCGGACTGATCTATGCCCTCAACACAGGCGGCGGTATCATTGAAATGGGCAGCATTGCCTTTGGGGTCACCGCTGAAACCGTCGGTTCCCCCGGAAAATTTAATATCATTCTTTTCCTGGGTCTTTTGGGGGCCCTGGTCTACGTCGTCACCCAGGCCGGGGGCTCCAGAGCCTACGGCAACTGGGCATCCACCAAATTAAAATCGAAGCGCAGCGCTCAGCTGGCCACCAGCCTCCTGGGCATGCTGATCTTCATCGACGACTACTTCAACTGCTTAACCGTCGGTACCGTTATGAAGCCGGTCACCGACAAGTACAACGTGTCCAGGGCAAAGCTGGCCTACATCATCGACGCCACCGCTGCGCCGATCTGTATCATCGCCCCGATCTCAAGCTGGGCCGCCGCCGTGGGGTCAACCCTCTACGAAACCGGCTCCTTCAGCAATGAGCTCCAGGCCTTCTTTGCCACCATTCCCTACAATCTGTACGCCATCCTGTCCATCATCATGGTGCTGGTCGTATCCTCCACCAATTTGGATTTCGGCCCCATGGCCAAGGAGGAATACAAGGCTAAAACCACCGGAGACCTCGGCTCCGTCGATGACAATCCCGACATGGAGCAGGCGGTTTCCTCCAAGGGTACCGTCTGGGATCTCATCATCCCCATCGGCTCCTTGATTATTTTCTCCATCCTGTCCATGCTGTGGAACGGCGGCTACTGGGCTGGCGAGGGCTTAACCCTCGGCGAAGCCTTCGGTAACTGCGACGCCTCGGCGGCGCTGGTGCTGGGCGGCTTCTGGGCCCTGGTTGTCACCTTCCTGCTGTTCATCCCCAGAAAGCTCGTCAGCTTCAAGGATTTCATGGGCGGCATCGGCGAAGGCGTCAAGAGCATGGTTCCCGCCTACATCATCCTGACCTTGGCCTGGACCATCGGCGCCCTCTGCCAGGATTACCTGGGCACCGGTGTCTACGTCGGCAACCTGGTTCAGTCGAGCCAGCTGCCCATGGGCGCCATTCCCGCCATCGTCTTCCTGGTTTCCGCCGGCCTGTCCTTCTCCATCGGCACCGCCTGGGGAACCTTCGGGATCTTTATTCCCATCGTCGTCTTTATCTGCGAGGCCACCGCGCCTGAGCTCATGACCGTCACCCTGTCGGCGACCCTGGCTGGCTCTGTCTTTGGCGATCACTGCTCGCCCATCTCCGACACGACCATCCTGTCCTCCACCGGTGCAGGCTGCGATCATTTGAACCACGTCGGCACCCAGATGCCCTACGCCCTGCTGGTGGCGGCCTGCTGCTTCGTCGGCTACCTCATCGCCGGCTTCAGCTACGGCAATATTTTCTTGACCCTTGGCGGCGGTATCCTGCTGCTGGTGGCAGCCATCTTTATCCTGCACCGCAGATCTGTAAGAAAACTGGAACAAAAAGCTTAATTGCAAGATTTTAGTGCCCGATGATTTCCTTTTCAGCTTTATTATGTTATAATAACAGGTGTAAGGGAGGGGCAGTACAATGGATAAAATACTTTTTAAAGACTGGCTATGCGCCAACTATATCAACGACACTTCCTATATCGGCGATCTCGCCCGAGATGTCTCGGAGGACAAAACCTTCCCCGACGAGGGCTCGGTGGACGATCTCGTCACCTACATCGAGAAGCAGGGCGCCGTCGAGGAGGCCGTCAGCGTGCTGATGGAAGCCTACGACCTCTTTTGTCAGTCACAAAAATAATCAATGATGTACGTCAAAAATCCCCGTTAGTTTAGCTAACGGGGATTTTTACATACAGTAAAATCAAAGGTATTTACATCGTCAATCCTTTAAGTGCTCAAGGCTAAAGACCAGCCCCTGACAGAATTTAAGATTTTCTGCTGGCTGATTGTCGATAACCTCAAAGGCAGCGTGGGGAATATCTGTCTCGTAGGACCAAACGTAGGGCCCCTTGCACCATTTCACCAGAATTCTACTGGCCTTTGCCTTGGCCCGTCTCGCATGGATACAGTCACAGGGACATTCCTCAAAGAGCCCTTCCTCTGTTAAATAGATGACGCCGCCATCCACCGTGGCCACCTCGGCCTCGATTGCTCCGTGAAAAACCGTCCGATCATCGGAGCAGCCAAAGACGACGACTACCCCCGCCGCCTTGGCCTGGGCCTTCTCCGCCTCTGTCATTTCCTGTTTATACTCCCGCCCGTCAAGCAGCTGGGCAAATTTTTGAATTGCTTCCACGGCCTTTGCCTCCTGTCATTTTTCTTATATTATAATGGATTTCGGGGCATATTTCAAAGCTTTTAGTTTATGGCTATTCTTTAAATGGAATAAATCCTTTTTATGGACAATCGGGCAAAATTATGCTATAATTTATCCATAAATTATAAAATGTTCTTGTAGAAAAGGAGATCTTACAATGAAACTCAGTTTTGACAAAGCGATTGTTGAATTCACACCTGAAAACGATGTAGAAGCTTCTGAATTAGAAGCCCTGTGGATTAAAATGGGCAATTGTGTCGGCGGCGACAAAAAGTTAGCCCCCATCGGCACCTACATGCCCTCTGAAGATAAAACTGCCCGTTTCCACATCGACGGCCTCACCGACGCTGAAGCCAACGCCGATCCGGAAATGCGCGCTCCCTTCGACTGCCAGGTTTACTGCCTGACCTGTAACAAAATCCAGTCTGTTAAAAAGGGCGAATTAATCCCCATGTGCTGCGGCAGACTGATGGAAATTATGGACTAATTGCAAAATTGTATAAAATAACCCCTCAAGAGCGGTGGCTGCTGGCTTGAGGGGTTATTTTTTTGCGGAGGTGCAGCATTAGGCGGCTTTCAGCCGCATTGTAGAAAACCAAAAAAACAATGCCCCTGGGCGGCGGCTGCCGCCTTTTTGGGCAAATCTATTTTATATTTTGTTTGGATTGCCACTTGCCGTTGGGCGGCCTTGGGCCGCATGGTAGAAAACCAAAAAAACAATGCCCCTGGGCGGCGGCTGCCGCCTTTTGAGGGCAAAAGTTTTTTGAGAGGTATTGCCGCTTGCCATTAGGCGGCCTTGGGCCGCATGGTAGAAAACCAAAAAAACAATGCCCCTGGGCGGCGGCTGCCGCCTTTTTGGGCATTGTTTTTTTGGTTTTCTTTTTGTTTAGAGCGCAGCTCGCACTTGCTCGCTGCTTACATATCAAACCGTTTATGTATATCTACCATGGCTTCTTTGGCGCGTTCTTTGTCGATTAGGCAGGAGATTTTGATTTCTGAGGTGCTGATGGTCTGAATATTGATGCCTAGCTCGTAGAGGGCTTCGAAGAATTTTGAGGCGATTTCGGCGTTGGCTACGATGCCGGTGCCGACGACGGAGAGCTTGGCGACGCCTTTGTCGAATTCTACCTTCTGGGCTTCGACCTCAAAGGCGAATTTCTGGGAAACCTCGACGGCTTCCTGGAGCTCGTCGGCGTTGACGGTGAAGGAAATATCGTTGACCGCGGTGCGGTTGACGTTCTGTACGATCATATCCACGTGAATATTGGCTGACGCCAGGGCCGAGAACAGCTTGAAGGCGATGCCGGGCTGATCGGGCACTTCAAAGACTGAGATCTTTGCAATATTTTCATCCAGGGCAATCCCTCTAACCAAAACTTTTTCCATTTTAACATCCTCCTTAATGGTTGTACCTTCGTTGTTATTGTAGCTTGACCGAACGATCAAGGGCATTTTGAATTTTTCCGCCAGCTCCACGGATCTGGGGTGCAGCACCCCGGCGCCGAGGCTTGCCATTTCCAGAACCTCCTGGTAGGAAACCTCCTCCATCTTTGTGGCGTTTGGCACGATTCGGGGGTCGGCGTTGTAGACCCCGTCCACATCGGTGTAAATTTCGCAGCATTTTGCCTTCAGGGCCGCCGCAATGGCCACGGCGCTGGTATCGGAGCCTCCCCGGCCCAGGGTTGTGATATCGCGGTTTTCATCGACCCCCTGGAAGCCGGCGACGATGACGATTTTTCCGGCGTCGAGCTCCCTGGTGATCCTGGCGGTGTCGATGTTGCTGATCCGCGCCTTTTTGTGGACGTCCGAGGTTTTGATGCCGCATTGGGCCCCGGTCAAAGAAACCACGTCAAAGCCCATGGTCTGGATGGCCATGGCCAAAAGGGAGATTGAAACCTGTTCCCCGGTGGCCAAAAGCACGTCCATTTCCCGGCTGGGCGGGTTGGGATTGATGGCCATGGCCAGATCCACCAGATCATCGGTGGTCTTGCCCATGGCGGACACCACCACCACCATGGCGTTGCCCGCTTCCTTCCTCTGGACGATCCGCTTGGCTACCCGCTTTATCTTTTCGACGTCACCGACGCTGGTGCCGCCGTATTTCTGCACGACTAAATCTTCCAATTCCTTTTCAATCCTTTCCAGCTATACTATTTTATTCGTAGATACGCGCGTAGAAGCAGGCGCATCTCTCCTTGATTTTATCTGCCATGGCGTCAAAGACATCGGCGGCCATGACATCGGTCATGAAAAAGACCCTGTCGTCGCTGACGATGACGCTTTTTTCATCGCAGACTTCAGAGACCACATCCATGACGTAGGCAAAGGCCTCGTGGTCGGGAATATCCACCCGCAGGTAGTACCGGCCTTCAAAGGCAGAAACGCCGCATTTGTCCAGCTGCTTTGCAAAGCGTGTGGGCTTGGGATAATTGTCATCCTTAATGCAGTTGAGGATATAGAGCACGTCGCCCACCACGGCATTGGCGGTGGCATCCTTGCCGGCGCCCTTGCCGTAGAACTGCAGCTCGCCGATGATATCGCCGACGATGGACACGATGTTAAACTCGGAATTGACGTTGCTCATGATGGAGGCTTCCTTGAAGAGCACCGGCTCCACGGTGGTGTACACCTGATCCTTCTCCTTTAAAATGGAATGGCCAAGGTACTTGATGATGTAACCGAAATCTCCGGCCATCTCGATGTCCACGGCCCGCACATCGGCCAGGCCGCGCTTTCTGACATCCTCGTCCTTGACGATGCCGCCGTAGGCCAAGGATGAGAGGATGGACAGCTTTCTGGAGACGTCGTAGCCCTCGATATCCGCCGTGGGATCGGCCTCGGCAAAGCCAATGCTCTGGGCCAGCTTGAGGGTATCGTCGAAATCGGCGCCCTCCTCGGTCATTTTGGACAAAATAAAATTGGTGGTCCCGTTGAGGATCCCCTTGACCTCGTTGACGCGGTTGATCTTTAATTCCTCCTTGAGGGATTCGATGATGGGAATACCGCCGCCGACGCTGGCCTCGTAGCGGAGAATCACGCCGTTTTCCGCCGCAATGGTCAAAAGCTCCTCGAAGTACTCGGAGATAACCGCCTTGTTGGCCGTAACCACATGCTTTTTGTTCTGCAGGGCCCGCTTGATGAGGCCGTACTCAAAATCCATGCCGCCGAGGAGGGCGACGACGATTTTAATGTCTGGATCCTCAATGATGTCGTCGGCGTTGGTGACGATTTTTGCAGCGGTGTCGCTGGGATCTACTTTTTTGTTGGGATCACGGTCGAGAATTTTTGTGATGACCGCCTGCTCCTCAAGATTTTTTGAGAAGCGGCCTTTATTGAGATTGATGAGTTCGTAAACACCCGTACCGATGGTTCCGAACCCCAGTAAGCCAATATTCACTTGTTTTTCACCTCTGTAAATGTATTCAATAAAAAAACACTTGTTTTTATTCTGAAAACATTCTATCATATATGTAAAAGATATTCAATAACAAATTCGGAGGAAATTGATGAAAGAAAAATACGTCAGCACCCGCGGCGGAGAAAAAAATATTTCGGCATCCCAGGGCATTATCAAGGGGATTGCCAAGGACGGCGGTCTCTTCGTGCCGTCCTTTATTCACGATCTCAGCTTAGATCTTGCGTCTCTCAAGGACATGCGCTACGGCGAGCTCGCCTTTGCTGTCTTTGAAAAATTTCTCGACGATTTCTCCCCGGAACAGATTAAAGCCTGCATCGACGCCGCCTATTACAGCGGCAAATTCGAGGGTGAGGAGCCCGTGGCCATCAGCAAGGTAGCCGACCGCTATTTCTTAGAGCTCTACCACGGCCCCACCTGCGCCTTCAAGGACATGGCTTTAACCATCCTGCCCCACCTCATGACCACCGCCATGAAGAACATCGACATCGACAAGGACATTGTCATCCTCACCGCCACCTCCGGCGACACGGGCAAGGCCGCTTTAGAGGGCTTTGCCAAGGTTCCCCGCATCAGCATCGTCGTCTACTACCCCAAGGACGGTGTCAGCACCATCCAGGAAAAGCAGATGCTCACCCAGGAGGGGGAAAATACCCGGGTCATCGGTGTGGCCGGCAATTTTGACGACACCCAGAACGGCGTCAAGCAGATCTTAAACGATCACGGTCTTATTGAGGAATTAGATGCGGCGGGCTACGTCTTCTCCTCGGCCAACTCCATCAACATCGGCCGTCTCCTGCCCCAGGTGGTCTACTACTTCTACAGTTATTTCGCCCTGGTCAAAAATCAGGAGATCAATCTGGGAGACCCGGTCAACTTCGTGGTGCCCACCGGCAATTTTGGCAACATCCTGGCCGGCTACTACGCCCATATTTTAGGCCTGCCGGTGAACCGCTTTATCTGCGCCTCCAACAGCAACAACGTCCTCACCGACTTCTTTGCGGACGGCGCCTACAACAAAAATCGGGATTTCCACAAGACCATCTCCCCCTCCATGGACATTCTGATCTCCAGCAATCTGGAGCGTCTGCTCTACGATCTGGCAGACGGCAACGCCGCCTGCATCGCCGGGCTCATGGCTGACCTTAATACCAAGGGCGCCTACACCCTGCCCGAGGCTCTGGCTAAAAACAAGGCCTACGAAAAATTCTACGGCGGCTGTGCCGACGAGATGGCCACCCAGGTCGCCATCCACGATATGTTTGTGGAAAATCACTACCTGATGGACACCCACACCGCCGTGGCCAGCCGTGTCTACGACGACTATCTGGCCAAAACCGGGGACACCACCCCCACCATCATCCTGTCCACGGCCAGCCCCTACAAGTTTGGCCACAGCGTTTATCAGAGCATTTTTGGCGAAATCCCCGAAGGCCTGGACGACTACGCCGTCCTCACCGCCCTCTCTGAAAAGACAGGCACCGAGGTGCCAAAGCCCCTCAGAGATCTGGATAAGAAGGCAAACCTGCACGACGTCCAGTGCAGTCCCCAGGAGATGGCAGACTGCGTCAAGGCATTCTTAAAAATTTAGGAGGTTATCATGATTCGCGTACGCGTACCAGCAACCAGCGCCAATATCGGTCCCGGCTTCGACGCCTTTGGGATGGCCTTTGAGCTGTACAATATTTTCAGCTTCGAGGAAAGGGACACCGGCAAGCTGACCATCCGCGGCGTGGCTAAAAAATACCAAGGCAAATCCAATCTGGTTTACAAGGCCATGCTCAAGGTGTTCAACAAGGTTGGCTACAAACCCAAGGGGCTTTATATCTACTCCGACGTCAACGTTCCCGTCAGCAGAGGTCTGGGCAGTTCCGCCACCTGCATCGTCGGCGGCCTGGTGGGGGCCAACGTCCTCTGCGGCGCACCCCTGACGGGCCAGGAGCTCTTCGATTTGGCGGTGGAAATGGAGGGCCATCCCGACAACGTGGCGCCGGCCATGTTCGGCGGCTTGGTGGTGTCCATTGGCACTCGAGAAGAAAACTTCTACATCAAGAAGCCCGTCGCCCCTCAGTTTGACTTCTACGCCGCCATTCCAGACTTCACCCTGCCCACCATCGAGGCCCGCCGGGCCATTCCCAAAAAGATTTACCACAAGGACGCCGCCTTCAACGTCTCCAGGGCCTCCATGACCTATTTGGCCTTAGCCGACGGCCTGCCGGACATCCTTAAAGAAAGCATGAAGGACAAGCTCCATCAGCCCTACCGCATTCCCCTCATCGACCATTACGACGAGGTCCACAGCACCGCCGAGGGCTTTGGCGCCCTGGGCAGCTGCATCAGCGGTGCCGGACCCACCATCCTCATCGTCTGTGATAAGAAAAATCATCGCTTCGAGGCAGAAATGTCTCGGTGGATGGCCGAGACCCTCCCCCAATGGCAATTTTTAAAGCTGATACCAGACAACACCGGCGTCTGCACAGATCAGCACAGTTAAGGCGGTGAACCCATGATTCGCGATTATCTTATCGTCAGCAAAAAGATTTTACCCAAGTACTTCAGCCAGGTCATCGAGGCCAGAAATCTCATGGAATCCTCCCAGTGCAAATCTGTCAGCGAGGCCGTCAAGCGGGTGGGCATCAGCCGCAGCACCTACTATAAGTACAAGGACTACATCTTCAGCCCCTCGGAGGACTTCGGCCGAAAATTCACCCTGTCCATGATTTTGGATGATCAGCCGGGGATTCTCTCCAAGGTTTTAAATGTCCTCAGAGAGCACCACACCAGCATTATCACCATCCACCAGGATATTCCCTTAAACCATGCGGCGGTGGTGATCCTCACCCTAGACGGCAAGGATATGTCCGGCGCCGTGGAGGAGCTCATCACCGATCTCAAGCTTCAGAACGGCGTTCACAACGTCCACCTGGTGGCCATGGAGTAAGTCTTTCCCGTAAACACAAAAATCCAGCGCAAATCGCTTCTGCGCTGGATTTTTTTGTTGATGCTCTGATATTTAATCTCTGGATTCGCTCCACTTAAGCAGCTCGGCATAATCGGGATAACAGCCCTTCTTATAGACCTCGCTGCCTACGATGGTCACCGGCAGAGATTCCACGCCCTCCCCTAAAAGGACGCGCTCCAGGGGATGCACCTCGGCGTAGAGATTCGGCTCATCCCAGATGTTGTGGATGCTGATATCCACCCCTATTTTTTGAAGGGACTGGACCACCAGCTTAATTTGGAGCAGCTCCGCCGGCTTCTGGCTGCCGTCGGTGGGCTCGTAAATGGCGATGTGTTTCATTAGATCTCCTGCCTTCCGTCTTGTATTGGCCTCGATATTAAAAGCGACAATGGTGTCACCCGATAAAATGCAATGGACGCAACTATTTTGACCTTGATTTATTGATTAATGTTATTATAACACATTTTACAGAGACTTTTTCGTTTGGATGCGGGGAAATCTTGTGCGCAGCCATTTATTTTCTGAGAAACGTTGTCGTAGGCTTCTAGGTCTTTGATGGCCCGCACTTCGATACGAAAAGAGCAGAGCTGTGGCCCTGCCCCTTCGTTTACATTGTTCGCTTGATATCCTCGATTTCTGCAGAACTTAAATTGGTGATTTCAGCAATAAACGGAATAGCATAATTTTTTCCAAGAAGTTTTTTTGCTACTTTTTCTCTTTCAATTTTGATTCCGCGTTTTTCACCAAGGGCGATGCCACGCTTTTCTCCGATTTGAATACCACGCTTTTCCCCAAGGGCGATCCCTCGTTTTTCTCCGATCCTGATGCCATCTTCTTTTATCTCTTGTAAGGCTTCACACATATTAATCCTCCCTCCATCACTTTGATTTTCTACATACACCTCCACATCAGAAATATCCACGACATTCCTGATGGTGGCGTAAATTTCTCTGGATACACTGCTGAAATACTGCTTGTGAGCAGCGATCAGCTGCTCTAGGCTTTTTCGGTCTTTTTGATATTTCACAAAGGCAAACAATGCCATGAGGTCATCGTCGTAGACTTCTACGTCTTTGATGGCCCGCACTTCGATAAGATTCATGGGGTAGTTTCCCGCCAGCTTTTTTAAAGGACTGGCGGCACCAATAAACATATCCCTCAGATCCCTGGGGCCGTCCCAGGGCTCTAGCCCGTAGTAGACCACCAGGGTGACAACCGGTATCAGCT
>JAUNGS010000079.1 GCA_030524435.1 Eubacterium sp. | reverse complement strand
CCCGGCTTTCCTCCACGGTGGTCACCTGGTTTTCCTCACCGATAAAGGGCTGGGTTCCGGCCAGGGGCTTGAAGGTGCCCAGGCCCTGGGTCCTGTAGGTGCAGTGGCTGTACTTGCCGATGAAGCCTGCACCGCAGCTGCCCATGACCTCCACAATCACATCCTCGTGGGTCACCGGCACGTAGACCACAATCTTGTACAGCTTCTCGGCGTCCGAGGCGTCCAGGGGCTGCATCTCCTCGATGCCCAGGGCCCTGCCGATGTAATCGCTGAGTCCCAGCTCGGCCTTGTCGAGGTTGGTGTGGGCCACATAGAGACAGATGTCATTTTTAATTAACAGCTCCACCATCCGCCCCTTGAGCTCGTCGGTGCAGATGCCCTTGAGGCCGTTGAAGATAAAGGGATGGTGGGCCACAATCATCTGGGCCCCGATGTCTATGGCCTCCTGGACGACCTCCTCGGTGACGTCCAGGGTAAAGAGGACCTTGTCCACCTCCCGCTTATAAGAGCCAATTTGAAGGCCCACATTGTCCCAGGACTCCGCCAGCCGCCGGGGAGCTATTTTTTCGATGGCCTGTATAATTTCACTGCTTTTCACACGCATGTTTTACCTCCGTCAGCGCCGCAATTTTTTCGGCGCTTATCTGATACTGCCGCCGGGCCTCCGGCGTCGTCTTGTCTGCGGTGCTGTCCAAACTACGCCGCTCCTTTACACGCTACAGCTCGATTAAATCCAAAAGCAGCGGGTGTTTCCTTTTACGGGCCTCAAAGCCGATGTCGTAATCCAGGGGATCAGTGATTTTCATCTCCCCCTGGCTGGCCACGATGATCTCGTAGACCCGGGGCTCCTCCTTGGCGATGACCTCGTCGATGATGGCGTAGCCGTTCTCCTCCAAAAAACGTCTGAGGACGGCGCCGTTGTTCATGGGCTGGAGTATCAGGCGCTTGGCCAACCTGGCCACAGCCGCCTCCGCCGCCAGAAGGTCTTTTATTAGGCAGCCGCCCATCCCCGCCACAACGATGGTGGCGGCCTCCCGGGGAGCCAGCACCGACAGACCGGAGCCCAACCTAGTCTCTATTTTATCCGAGAGCCCAGCCTCGGCGATGCAGTTTTTAGCCTTTTCCAGGGGCTTGGCATTGACGTCGGCGGCAATGGCCCTGGGGATTTTTCCAGAGGCTGCCAGGGCCACCGGCAGGTAGCCGTGGTCCGTGCCGATGTCTGCCAAAACCTCCCCGGGCAGCACCAGCTGTGCAATGGCTTCTAGCCTTGGTGTCAGCATTTTAGGTTAAATAATCCTTCAATTTCTTGCTGCGGCTGGGGTGGCGCAGCTTTCTTAAGGCCTTGGCCTCAATCTGACGGATACGCTCCCTGGTGACGTTGAATTCCTTGCCGACCTCCTCCAGGGTTCTGGCCCGGCCGTCGTCTAAGCCGAAGCGCAGGCGCAGTACCTTTTCCTCGCGGTCGGTGAGGGTGGAGAGCACCTCCAAGAGCTGCTCCTTGAGCAGGGCGTAGGAGGCCGCCTCCGCCGGCGCCGGGGCGTCATCGTCGGGGATGAAGTCGCCCAGATGGCTGTCCTCCTCCTCGCCGATGGGGGTTTCCAAGGACACCGGATCCTGGGCAATTTTCTGGATTTCCCGAACCTTTTCCTCGGAGAAGCCCATTTCCTTGCCGATTTCCGCCGGGGTGGGTTCGCGGCCCAGCTCCTGGAGCAGCTGACGGGAAACTCTGATCAGCTTGTTGATGGTCTCAACCATGTGCACGGGAATACGGATGGTTCTGGCCTGGTCCGCAATGGCTCTGGTGATGGCCTGACGAATCCACCAGGTGGCGTAGGTACTGAATTTAAAGCCTTTTTTGTAGTCGAATTTTTCAACGGCCTTGATGAGACCGAGGTTCCCCTCCTGAATCAAATCCAGGAAGGACATGCCGCGGCCCACGTAGCGCTTGGCGATGCTGACCACAAGGCGCAGGTTAGCCTCGGCCAGCTCCTTTTTGGCTGACTCGTCGCCGTTTTCCATGCGCTGGGCCAGGGCCATCTCCTCCTCCGCCGTCAACAGCGGCACCTTGCCAATTTCCTTGAGGTACAGGCGCACCGGGTCGTTGACGCTGACGGTATCCCCCAGGTCCACATCCTGAATGACCTCTTCCTCCAGATCGATGTCCAGATCCTCCAAATCTGCCACGTCGATGTCGAGATCGTCGGCGTCGATTTCCATATTGCTGAAGGTCAGCTCGATGCCCTTCTTCTGAAGAATGAGGTAAATGCCGTCGATTTCCTCGGGATCGAGGTCGCATTTTTCCAGGGCGCTCTCAAAGTCCGCATTGTTCAGGCTTCCCTTTTCCTTGCCGCGCTTGATCAGCCCCTGAACCTCAGGCATGGCCTCCAGCTCAGCCAGCATCTCGGCGTCGTCTACTGTGCTCTCGTCGATCAGCGCTTCGGCCATACTTTTATCCTTTTTATTTTCCATAGGTTATCTTCCTCCTAATTAACTTTCAATTCCTTCTTTAATAAAACCAGCTCGTCCATGAGTCTGGCCGCCTCTGTGACGTCCGTGGCGGCGCTGATTTTGCGCTTCAGCTCCTCCATCCGGTGATTGTCGTAAAAATACCGAAGGATTTTCAGGCTCTCCTGGAGCATCTCCGGATTTTCCGCCCTTTCTCCCATGAGCACCGCTGTGGCGGCGCCGGTCATCTCTTTTTCATCCAGGGCCATCTGATTGATGAGGGTCGCCGGTGTCAGTGCCCTGCCCTCGGCGGTCATCTCCTGGATGGCCGCAAAGAGCTCCCTGAAAAAGCCGGGACTGAAGTACACCTCGGTGAGCTCTGCCTCCTTGAGAAAGGCCGGATTGGCCACACATTGCTGCAAAACGGCAATCTGGGCCTCCTCGTAGGCCTTGGCAATATTATCGCCAAAGCTTAAGGCCTCGGCCACATCCTCGGCGCCAAGCTCCCGGGGTCTTTTCCTGTAGACCTCCTGCTGAATGACCCGCAGCGAGATCCCTGTCTCCCGGGCCAGCCGCTTGGAGTAGAGATCCACCTGAACGTTGTCCCCCACCTGTCTGAGGACGCCGATGGCCTGGTTGATGTACTTGATTCTGTCGTCGGTGTTGTTCAAATCAAAACGCTTTTTAAGCAGGGACATCTCGTATTCCACCACGGTGATGGCCTGCTTCACTCGCTCCAGGAAGGCCTCGCTGCCATTTTTTTGAATATAGCTGTCGGGATCGTCCTCCACGGGCAGCCTCAAAATCTTGACGTTGAGGGGTGAGGTCTTTAGAACCTCGATGGCCTTCTGGGTTGCGCTCTCCCCGGCGGCGTCGCCGTCGAAGCAGAGAACCACCTCGCCCACGTAGCGGCTTAAAAGGGCCGCATGGTACTGGGTAAAGGCCGTGCCCAGAGCCGCCACCGCATTTTTGATGCCGTATTGGTACAGGGAGATGACGTCCATGTACCCCTCGACGATGAGCAGCTGATTGCCCACGATGCTGCCCTTGGCGTGGTTCATGTTGAAGAGCTCCGTCCCCTTGGAGAACACCGGCGTCTCCGGTGAGTTGAGGTACTTGGGTCCCTTGTCCTCCTCTGAGATCCGCCGCCCCCCAAAGCCGATGAGGCGGCCGGTGGCGTTTTGGATGGGAAACATGATTCGATTTCTGAAGCGGTCATATTTTCGGCCGCGCTCGCTGACCATAATGAGCCCGGAATCCAGCATTTCCTTCTCCGTGTAGCCCTTCTGGCTCAAAAAGCCCAGGGCATTGTTCCAGCCATCGGGGGCCAGGCCCAGGCCAAAGGCCTTAACGGTTTCCGCTTTGATCCCCCGGCTGGCTAGGTAGTGCTGGGCGCCGGGATTTCTCTTCAGACAAAGGTAATAGTAGTTGGCCAGATCCCGGTGCAGCTCATAAAGCCGCTCCCTGTGTCTGTATCGGGCATTGTCCTCGGCGGAATTGCCGCTTTCGGGCAGCACAATATGGGCCCGTCTGGCCAGAAATTTCAAGGCGTCCACAAAGGGCAGCTTTTCAATGGCCATGATGAACCCGATGACGTTGCCCCCGACGCCGCAGCCAAAGCAGTGGTAAAGCTGCTTGTCCGCAGACACGTTGAAGGAGGCCGTTTTCTCATTGTGAAAGGGGCATTTTCCCTTGTGGGAGCTGCCCGTCTTTTTTAGGGTCACGTACTCCGAAACCACGTCGACGATGTCGTTGGCCTCCATGACCTGCTGAATGGTTTCCTCGCTGTAACGGGGCGCCATAACCTCACCACATTTCCTTTTTAAATTTCATATATCCGCCTGCAGTATTTTCCTTTTAAAAAGAAAAACAGTTTAACGGTATACTTGTTTATTATATTCTGATTCACTTTGAAAACTCCTTTAAATTTTTCAAAGTTTTTTCAAAAATTCTTTGAGACAGAAAAATCCCACCGTCGGCCGACGATGGGATAGTGTCAAAGACTCTCGTTATTTTTCTGTGCGGTGAAGCACTCTGCCAATCAGCTTGGTGATCTCCACGATCAAAAGCGGCGCCAGGGAGGCGGCGATGATGATCAGCCATTCCTGGAGATCCAGGAAGGTGACGGAGAAGATGCTGTGGGCTGCGGGAATCAGAATCACCGAAAGCTGCAGCACCATGGAGATTAAAATTGCTCCCCAGAGGTAGCGGTTGGTGAAGAACTGCTTTCCAAAAACAGATTTTTCCTCGGAGCGCACATTGAGGACGTGGGTCAGCTGGGAAAGCCCCAGCACCGCAAAGACCATAGTGCGGCCCTCGGCCACGCCAAAGTGGGTATATCCATAGTGGAATACCCCCAGAGACAGCAGGGAGAGCACGATCCCCTGGAACACAATTCTGCCGCCCAAGCCCCGGGCAAAGAAGCTTTCCTTGGGGCTTCTAGGCGACTTTTTCATGATGTCGTCGTCGCCCTTTTCAAGGCCCAGTGCCAAAGCCGGGAGACTGTCGGTGATCAGGTTGATCCACAGAATATGCACCGGCAGCAGGGGCTGTACCCAGCCCACCAGGGTTGCCACAAAGAGGATGAGAATTTCTGCAATATTACAGGACAGCAGGAAGTGTACTGCTTTCTTGATATTGTCGTAGATACCGCGGCCCTCCTTCACCGCCGAGACGATGGTGGAGAAATTGTCGTCGGTGAGGATCATCTCCGCCGCCTCCTTGGAGACGTCGGTGCCGGTGATGCCCATGGCGCAGCCGATGTCGGCCTTCTTTAGAGCCGGGGCGTCGTTGACGCCGTCGCCGGTCATGGCCACCACAGCTCCCCGCTTCTGCCAGGCGTCTACGATGCGCACCTTGTGCTCCGGCGACACCCGGGCGTAAACCGCCACGCGGTCGATTTTTTCTTCCAAATCTGCGTCGGACATGGCGTTGAGCTCAACGCCGGACAAGGCCAGGCTGTCCTCGCCGTAGATGTGAAGATCCTTGGCGATGGCCACCGCCGTGTTTTTGTGGTCGCCGGTGATCATGACCGTTTTAATGCCGGCGGTGTGACACTCGGCGATGGAGG
>JAUNGS010000078.1:645-5580 GCA_030524435.1 Eubacterium sp. | reverse complement strand
GATGAACACCTGTTTAATTTCGGTATCCTTGGGCCGCACCTCTAAATAAGCCTTCAGGGTCTCTACGCAGGCGTCGTTTAAGTAGATGGTTCGCTCCTTGTTGCCCTTGCCGACAATGTGGAGGGATTCGTCCTGGATATCGGACATTTTAAGGCCCGTCAGCTCCGAGAGACGGATCCCGCAATTTAAAAACAAGGTGATGATGGCCAGATCTCTTTCGTAAAAGCGGCCCTCCACGGCGTTCAAAAGGCTCATGGCCTCGTCCAGGGTCAGATAGACCGGATCCCTGGACTTGATCTTGGGCACCTCCAAGTGGGCCGTGGGATCCTCAAATTTTTCGCCCCGAACCTGGGTCAGGTAATGGTAAAGGCTTCTGATGGCTGCGGTGCGGCGTTTTCGGGTGCTGTCGACGTTCTGGCGTTGGGCGGTGGCGTAGGCCATAAAGGCGTAGATATCCGGCAGCGAGGCCTCCTTTAAAACTGCACTGTCCACGTCGGTGATGGGAATCTCGGCAAAGGGGGTATCCGGATCAATTTGGTTAAACCGAAGCTTTAAAAAGCGAAAAAACTGAATTAAATCGCTGGCGTAGGAATCCACCGTATTTTTTGAGTAGCCCCGCACGGAGATCAAATAATCCTTGAGCTCTGTGATGAGGCTGTTTTCTTGCTGTGCCATGCTGCTAACTCCTTATTATAAATAAAAATCTCGTTGAGAATGTTACTGGTGTATCTGTAGTGTGTCTATTGTAGCATGAAAAGGCCGAAAGGTAAATTGAGGGAAAGGTTCCGCAGAAGAGGTATCATCCATCAAATTCAGAGAAGGCTTTGCAGGGAGGCCCCAACCCACATCCATCAATAACTGCGCATAACGTAAGTTATGCGCAGTTATATGGAGAATTTAATCAATCAGAGCCCTCCAAGGGCTTTTTCAAGGCTTTGGGGCCCTTTTTCTGTATTTTACGCCGTCTGTGACCCTCCAAGGATTTTTGAAGCCGCCCATTGCCGTGCTGATCGTTTCATAGCCGATATTATGTTAAATCTGCCAGCACCGGGCGCAAATCTGACTGAGTTCCTGCTGCTCGATGCAAATCTTTAATTTCATCCGGTTCTTTGGCGCTTTGCTTTTTAACGATAAAGCGACCGCGTCTTTGTAAAGGGCTTCAGGGGCCATTTCTTTAGGAAAGTTTAAGGGCCTCGCCTTTTATTTGAAAATATTTCACAAAACGTCTATAATGTGTCAAAATAAGCTCTTTTAAGAAAGGTTGTATATATGAACGAAGTTAAATCACCGAAGAAGCCGCTGGTTTATTATTACGGTATTGTTCTTCTCGTTCTGGTTCTTTTGAATCTCATCGTGGCCCCGATGCTCGCCCAGAGCCAGGTCACCGAGGTAGATTACGGCACCTTCATGTACATGATCGATCAGAAAAGCATCGGTCAGGTTCAGGTGGAAGACAACCAGATTATCTTTACAGATAAGAACGACAACAACAAAATCTACAAAACCGGCGTTATGAACGACCCCACCCTGACGGAGCGCCTTTACAATTCCGGCGCTAAATTTGCCAAGGACATCGATCAGCAGATGTCCCCCATCCTCAGCTTCTTGCTGACCACCATCCTGCCCCTGGTGCTCTTTATCGCCCTGGGACAGTACATGAGCCGCAAGATGTTAGAGCGGGCCGGCGGCGGCAAGGGCTCCATGATGTTCGGCCTGGGCAAGAGCAACGCCCGGGTTTACGTGCCCTCCTCCGAGGGCATCCACTTTAAGGATGTGGCCGGCGAGGACGAGGCCAAAGAAAATCTGTCGGAAATCGTGGACTACCTCCACAATCCCAAAAAGTACACCCAAATTGGCGCCTCCATGCCCAAGGGCGTCCTTTTGGTGGGCCCTCCCGGCACCGGTAAAACCATGCTGGCCAAGGCCGTAGCCGGAGAAGCCAATGTTCCCTTCTTTTCCATGTCCGGCTCCGAGTTCGTGGAGATGTTTGTGGGCATGGGCGCCTCCAAGGTTCGAGATCTGTTTAAGCAGGCCAAGGAAAAGGCCCCCTGTATCATCTTCATCGACGAAATCGACGCCATCGGCCAGAAGCGCGACGGCCGAATCGGCGGCAACGACGAGCGGGAGCAGACCCTGAATCAGCTGCTCACCGAAATGGACGGCTTCGAGGGCAACAACGGTGTCATTATCCTGGCGGCCACCAACCGCCCGGAATCCTTGGACCCGGCCCTAACCCGTCCCGGCCGCTTCGACCGCCGGGTTCCCGTGGAGCTGCCGGACCTCAAGGGCCGTGAGGAAATCCTCAAGGTTCACGCCAAGAAGATCAAGGTTCAGGACGATGTGGACTACCACACCATCGCCAGAATGGCCGCCGGCGCCTCGGGGGCGGAGCTGGCCAATATCATCAACGAGGCCGCCCTCAGGGCCGTGCGGGACAACCGCAGCCTCGTCAGTCAGGCGGACCTCGAGGAAAGCATCGAGGTGGTCATCGCGGGCTACCAGCGCAAAAGCGCCGTCCTCTCGGACAAGGAAAAACGCACCGTGGCCTACCACGAAATCGGCCACGCCCTGGTGGCAGCCATGCAGACCGCCTCGGCGCCGGTACAGAAAATCACCATTATTCCCAGAACCTCCGGAGCCCTGGGCTATACCCTTCAGGTGGACCAGGGGGAAAAATACCTGCTGACCAAGGCGGAATTGACTAACAAAATCGCCACCTACACCGCAGGCCGGGCCGCCGAGGAGGTCGCCTTCGGCGAGATCACCACCGGGGCCTCCAACGACATCGAGCAGGCCACCAAGCTGGCCCGGGCCATGATCACCCGCTATGGCATGACCGAGGAATTCGACATGGTAGCCATGGAAACCGTCACCAACCAGTACCTGGGCGGAGACACCTCCCTGAGCTGCTCTGAAAACACCCAGCGGGAAATTGACCGCCAGGTGGTGGCCCTAATCAAGGCCCAGCACCAGAAGGCCAAGCAAATCCTTTTGGACAACCGGGATAAGCTGGATCAGCTGGCCAAGTTCCTCTACGAAAAGGAAACCATCACCGGCGAGGAATTCATGGCCATTCTCAACGACAAAACCGACGACACCCCAGAGCAATAAAGGTCTCAAAACAGGTATCTCTAAAAAAGCGCCTGACTTCATATTTGCTGAAGCCAGGCGCTTTTGATGGGATAGCCTGTTTTTTATTTACAATTTCATGCCCGTGCGCATCCAATTTCCCTTCCAGGTATAGAGGACCATCATCACTGCCCCCAGGGCCCAGGACACGGGGTACAAAAGGAAGACGCCGCCGATATCCGCAAAATGGGGCATCACAAACTGCACCCAGACCACCCTGAAGGCGCAGAGGGCAATCAGCAGGATAATCATGGGCGGCAGGCTCTTGCCGGTGCCTCTGACGGTCCCCGCCAGGCCGTGGAGGATGCTTAAAATCCAGTAGAAGGGACAGAAATAGAGCATGGCCGTCTGGCCGTAGGCGATGACCTCGGGATCCTGGCTGAAAAGCCGCATCACAGGCTCGGAGAAGGTCAGAAGCAGGACGCCGATGAGCACGGTGTAGACAAATCCCAGAGCCACCGTCACCCACATGCCCTTTTTCACCCGGTCCATTTTCCCGGCGCCGTAGTTCTGCCCCACAAAGGTGGTGATGGCCATGCTGATGCTGGTCACCGGCAGAATATTGAAGCCGTCCACCTTTAAATAAGCGCCAAAGCCTGCCATGGCGATGGCCCCAAAGCCGTTGACGCTGGCCTGAACCAGAATATTGGACAGGGAAATGACCATGTTCTGGATTCCCGTGGGCAGACCTATTTTGATAACCCGCATCGCCATGCGGCTGTCCAGACGGATCTTCTTGGGAATAACCCTGTAATCTGCAGGCACGCGGCACAGAAAAGCCATGGCGAGAATACAGGAAACCACCTGGCTGATATCCGTGGCGATGGCCGCTCCGGCAACGCCCATTCCAAGGCCGGCGATGAGCGCTATATCCAAAACAATATTGGTGATGGCGGCAGCCGCCAGATAATACAGCGATTTTTTAGAATTTCCCGCTGCATTTAAAATTCCCGCCGCCATGTTGTAGAGCACATTAAAAATCAGACCGCAGGAATAAAGCTTCAGATAGAGGGCGCCCTCGGGCAGCACCTCCGCCGGTGTGTTCATCAAAATCAGCAGGGGCTCGCTTAGGAAAAACCCGCCAACACTTAAAATTAACCCCAAAATCACCGCCATGACCACAGCCGTGTGCACGGCATTTTGGACATTCCTCTTGTCCCTGGCGCCGAGGTACTGGGAGACCACCACCCCAGCCCCCACCGAAGCCCCCTGGCTGAAGGCGATGAGCAGATAAATCATGGAGGTGCTGGCACCCACGGCGGCCAGGGCCTCCTTGCCCACAAAGTTGCCGACGATGATGGAATCCACCGCATTGTAGGTCTGCTGCAGCAGATTTCCTAAAATAAGAGGAATTGAAAAATAGAGCAGCTTTTTGACAATGCTGCCTTCGGTCATCATAACCGTGTCCCTGGTGCTGACACGCGCTGCCTTGCTTTCTATAGATTTTCTCAAAGAGCCACCTCCTCGATATATTAAATGCACTTTAAATAGTATATAAATTTCTGTTTAAAATTTCAAATACTTGTTTGTGATAATAAACCATAGCTCGAAGGCATAATAATTTTAAGAAACGCCAGACACACAAAAACACCGCGGAGCTGTTCCACGGTGCGTTGGTTTTGATTAATAGGGGTAATAGCCTGCGCCTGTGCCGGTGAAGGCAAAGGTGGCGATGCCGATGACGAACAGGACGATGACCACAATCCAGAAGACGATGCCGATGCCCACGTAGATCAGCCGGGCTCTGGCAAAGTTTTTCTTGCTGGGATTGGTCTCATCGCTGATACTCCAGATGATCAGCGCAAT
>JAUNGS010000078.1:0-635 GCA_030524435.1 Eubacterium sp. | reverse complement strand
GGAACGGGCACGTATGGCGTGTACGGTCTCTTGAATGATGTTGACCAGCGGAATGAAGGTTAAAAGCAGAGACCACATCCACTCGCCGAGGCTGATGACCGAAGTATCCTTGTCCGGATCAGAAGGGCTGCGATCAGAAGCCGCTGTCCGTGGCGCTTCCGGCGGGGTATCCCGCTCAAAGGCGTTGGCAGGGCGGTATGTCCCCTCCCCTTCCCCGGCGGCATTTTCATCTGGAGCTTCAGGGGACGGCCCCTCTTTGGATTCTGGTGTGAGCTCACCCACCGCCGTATCCCCGGGGACAGCCTCAAAGCTGGCGTCCTCGGCCTCGGAAGACCTTGGCGGCGTCGGCTCTGGATTTAAAGCCTCGCCGCAATTTTTACAGACCGCATCCTCGGGGTCAATGCCCACGTAGCAATGGGGACAATATCTTGTCATAACAAACCCTTCTTTCTGAAGAAATTAATCCTCGATGATATAAACCCTCTCCATGACCTGGTCCTCGTAGGGCTTGTCGGTGTAGTCACGATCCGCAGCGACGATATCGTCGGCCACGTCCATGCCCTCAACCACGGCTCCAAAGGCCGCGTACTGGCCATCCAAATGGGGCGCATCCTCCACCATGATAAAGAACTGGG
>JAUNGS010000077.1 GCA_030524435.1 Eubacterium sp. | reverse complement strand
ATTAGGGCTAAGCCCGAAACGGAAAAACCACCCGCTATGCGGGTGGATCTTTATTTTTGGATAAGGCGCAGTATTTTGCTTAAACAATTATTTAGCTTACCAAAGAAGATTAGTGAAAAAGATGTAAAATTTGCAAAAAAATGGTATAATAAATTAATAGATTTGCAATTTAATGCGTCAGAGGTGTGGCGTTGGCAATGCTGCGCCGCAGCTGACAGAAACGCAAATATTGGAGGGAATCTTGCTTATTGTTTTGTGTGAAGACAACAGAGAAGACCGGGAAGCTGCGGCTGTTTTGATCAGACAGTGTGCTGAGACGCTGTTTGCGGACTGGCAGCTCGAGTGCTGTGCTTCAGCCCAGGAGTATCAGGAAAAATTTTCGGATCAGTCGGTGGACATCGCCTTTGTGGATATTTATTTTGGCGACGACAGCGGCATCGCTCTGGCGAAAGGGATTAGAGATAAAAATCCAAGGGCTGGCATCGTCTTTTTAACGGTGTCCAATGAGTTCGCAGCGGAGTCTTACCAGGTCAAGGCTTTGGATTATATCTTGAAGCCCGCCAGAGCCGATGAGATTGAGAGAGCCTTTAAACGCTGCCTTCAGGTTCAGGCGGGAAAATCAAAGGTCATCGATATCAAGAAGGGCCACGACATAATTCGCCTCCAGGAGGAATTGATCTGCAAAATCGAGGCCGATGGCAATTATCTGAGTATCTATACCGAAAAGGGAGAAATTCGCATCAGAAAACGCTTCAAGGATATTGCAGGGCAGCTCAGCGGCAATATGATTATGCTGCGGCGGGGCGTTATCGTCAATATGGGCTATATCAAGATGATTAAGAATAATGTATGCTGGCTAAAAAGTGGAGAGGAAATTCCCCTGAGCCGTAAAAATGCCCGGGAAATTCGGGAGAGCTACTACAACTACCAGTTTGACAGTGTTAGGGAGAAGGGCTGTGAGTGAATTTTTAAAACATTGTATGTGTCTGCGCTATTGGCTGGGGTTTTGGGCCCTGGTGGCGCCGGTGGCGGCCTTTTGCTTTTTTCCCTTTGACCAGGAGGATCTGCGCTTTTCAAAGCGCACGACCATTATTGTTGGTGCGGGCTTTCTGGTGCTTTTATCCTTTTGGGAAACGGCGCTTTTGGTCGGCAACGAGTACCGAATGGCGGGGAACACCGAGACGGCTATCATGACAGCCCACAATATCACACGGTGTTTCACCATGGTGCTCTGTCTGATAGCTTATTTTTTTATGGTCAGGGCGAAGCCAGCCAAAAAGATCCTGGTCTTTGCCATGGGGTTTACAGGAGCAGCTTTTTTTACGGCCCTGGGCGCCCTCTTCAGCAACCTGACACCCTGGGCTGGCGGTGAGATCGGCGTTATGCTGGACGGAGGATCCTTGTATTTTTATCTGATTGTGGACATGCTTTGCCTTCCTCTAATTTTTTTATTTGCCCGGCGAACCATGTGTCCGGCCCTCAAAGCCATGGATACCCAGACGACGCGCAGCCTTATGGCAGGGATTATTCTTCTGATGACTATATATGGTTTTTCCGTCTCATCGGTTCTTGGAAGCCGTTCCATCACCGAAGTCTCCAACCTAACCATGTTTTTCTGCCTGAGTTTTTGTATTTTCTTTTCCTTCGGTCTGTTTTTCTCCATCATCCGCCAGGGAGAGCGGACGCGGCAAATTGAGGATGAGGCCAGACAGATCGCCCAGCAGCTGGAGGCGGACGCCTTCAGTTACCGGATTATCATGGAAAGCGTGGAAAATGCCCGGGCGATTCGCCACGATTTCAGACATCACATGCGTCAGATCGGGGAGATGCTCCTCCGACAGGATTACGAGCGCATCTCGGATTATGTAGAGAGCTATATGGCCGAGGGCGGCGGCAGCCAGGCCTTTAAATTTTGTGATAATTACCTGGTCAATAATCTCATCGTCTATTATAGTCATATCTGCAGAGAGCGGGGCATTCGCTTTAAATCAAGGATTGTCCTGGGGGATCTGCCGGGGATCAGCGAGGTCAATTTAACGGCGCTGTTCTCCAATATTTTAGAAAATGCCGTCAATGCCTGTACGCACCTGGAGACGGATCAGCCCTATATTCGGCTGGACTGTGAGGTTCAGGGCGCCTCTCTGATTATCGTCATGGAAAACAGCTGTGATCCCGCACTGGTTTCCTCTTTGGCAGAGGATCTTCAAAAAGGAATGGGGCTACGCAGCGTTCAGTCCGTGGTAAAGCGCCACGGCGGCGAGCTGCGGTGCCGGGCCCAGGATGGGCGCTATATTACGGAGATAAGCCTGCTGGCTATGTGAATGGCCGCCGGCTAAAAATTACTTCTGGTGGGCTTGTGAAAATAAAAACCGAAAATTTAAGGTAAATAATGGCTTTTCACGTGTCAGAACCGGCGATGTGGTATATAATGGATGAGACAAAAGAATAAATAAAATTTCGTAAGCGAGAAAATGTGGGAGAGGAGTTCCTATGGTTGCTAAGTCACGAAAGGGAATTATGACGAAGCAGAACATCATCACTGCGGCCAAGAGTCTCTTTTACGAGCGCGGCTACAACAAAACGGGAATACAGGATATCGCCGATTTTGCCAATGTAAAGCTCGGGACGATTACCTATTATTTCAAGAAAAAGGATGATATGATTGCCGACATCTACAATACCTTTTTTATGGCGCTTTACGACTACGTTTCCGAAGCTTCGGAAAAGGATCTTAACCTTTATACAAAATATTGTTACACCTTGGTTTTGTATTACGCAAAGATCCTGTCGGATCCGTCCAATACATTGCTCTATTACGAAGTGCTTGCCAAAAATGTGGACAGCGGCGGTTATCTTAATATCACCAAAACCTTAAACCGTTCCTGTCTGGATTTTTTAAACAAAAGCTATACCGAAAAGGATTTGGAGATCATCGCTCTGGCGGAGTTTGGCGCCAGAAAAGAGCTGTTTATGGATTATTACGAGCGGGAGATCAACTTTACCAAAGAGCAGATCTGCGCTTATTTTGTAAAGACCCTGTTCAGACTCATGGATCTCGATGGCGATATGATCAGAAACACCATCGATCAGGCCTTCCGTTTTTTAGAAGAAAAGAATCCCGAGGATATACGCTTTCTGGTATAAGGCAAGACATCACCCAGGATAAAACTGAAATGGCAGTATCCGAGGTATCGATAAAAACGTCCGGTACACAGCGCGGGCGTTTTTATTTTGTATTTAATTTAGCACAGCCTTAACATAAATCGGTGAAAAAGGATTGACATTAAATGGATTAAGAATTATAGTTATACTTGGGATTTTTTGTGAAATCCAATGCAGTGCATGCCCTGAAGCTGGCTTTGGGGGTGCGGCATTTTATGACCGGCTGCCTTTCGGGCGAAGGTTTTTTCTATGTTAGACACGAGAAAGGAAGTGAGATCGTGGAAGCGGATCCTGGAGAGAAGCGCACATTAAAACTGAATACTGCTGCCGCGGCCACAGACTCACATTTTTTGGCCGCTTTGGAATAAATCAAGGAGGTCAACATTGATTAATATCTACAAGACGATCGACGGGAAGGTCGAGGAGATCGAGGAAATCGAAAAGCACGCCTGGATCAACATGGTCAATCCCACCGATGAAGAGCTGCTCTGGGTCTCAGATCAGATGAACGTGGAAGAGGACTTTCTGCGTGCTGCGCTGGATGAGGAAGAAATCTCCCGTGCCGAATGGGATGAAGATACCAATCAGGCGCTGATTACCATCGACGTTCCCACCATGGACGACAGCTCGGATATGGTGCTTTACAGCACGCTGCCCGTGGGCATCATTGAAACCCACGAAAACATCATCACCGTCTGCCTGGAGGAGCACACCGTCATCGAGGACTTTGCCAAGGGCAGAGTTAAGCACGTGTTTACGAATTTAAAAACGCGGTTTATTTTTCAGATTTTGTACCGGGTGGCCAGTCGCTTCCTGGTTTACCTCAGGCACATCAATCGCATGAGCACTGAAATTGAAAAGGAGCTGCATCGTTCCATGAAAAACAAGGAGCTGATCCAGCTGCTGGATTTGGAAAAGAGTTTGGTGTTCTTCTCCACCTCCCTTAAGGCCAATCAATTGGTTTTAGAAAAGCTGCAGCGTGGTCGGATCATCAAGCTCTACGAGGACGACAAGGAGCTTTTGGAGGATGTCATCATCGAGGTCGAGCAGGCCATCGAGATGAGTAACATCTACAGCAATATTTTGAGCGGCACCATGGACGCCTTTGCATCCATTATTTCAAACAATCTCAATATTGTCATGAAGGTGCTGACCGCCATCACCATCCTTATGGCGATTCCCACCATGGTTTCCAGCTTCTACGGCATGAATGTCACAGGACTGCCCTTTGCAAACTTTGGATCAGTGCTGATTGTGGTGGTTGTGCTGACGAGTCTGGTAGCCCTGGTGCTCTACAAGAAAAACATGTTCTCCTAGCGTGAATGCTCAAAATTAAATACATAGCGTATTTAGAGTGATAAAGTATTGACAATCCGGAGTTAGAATCCTATAATAAAGACAACAAATAAATAAAGATGTCTGTTTCAGGGCGAGGTGAAATTCCTCACTGGTAGTGATGCGCAGAAGCGATAAGTCTACGAGCCAAAGGGCCGATCTGGTTAGAATCCAGAACCAACGGTATAGTCCGGATGAAAGAAATGAGCACAGGTTGCGTAGGACGCCCTTGAATCGTAATATTCAAGGGCTTTTTTATTGCCGGCAACCGACGTCAGACCTTGGCCAAAAGCTGCGGTTGGTTCTTGATGACAGACACCAGGAGGTATCTTTTATGAATGTCAAAACAAAGACAATTACACAATTGGGGGTGCTGGCCGGGATGTCAGTACTATTGGTTTACTTGATTCATTTCCCGATTTTTCCGGCAGCGCCTTTTTTGGAATACGACCCGGCGGATATTCCGATTCTTATTGGTACCTTTATGTTCGGTCCCCTGGGCGGTATCGTGCTGACGGCGGTGGTCTCTGTGCTTCAGGGACTGACGGTCAGCGCCTCCAGCGGTATCATCGGAATCATGATGCACTTCTTTGCCACGGGCAGCTTTGTTTTGGTGGCAGGCAATATCTATAAAAGAAAACGGACGCGTACAGGCGCCATCATCGCTTTAATCAGCGGGGCCCTGACCATGACAGTGACCATGGTGATCTGGAACCTTGTCTTTACCCCGCTGTTTATGGGAACCCCCATCGATGCCGTAAAGGCAATGCTGATTCCGGTTATTATTCCCTTTAACCTCGTAAAAACGGTGGGAAACGCCCTGATTACCTTTGTGGTTTATAAATCTGTGTCCAAGGTCCTGGGAATGGAAATCCATGAAAAGAGACTGGCAGACTGCAAAAAATAATACTGAAACCATCGAATGCTCAAAGCGCCAAAATCCGACAAGATTTTGGCGCTTTTTTACCAAAAAAGTATTGACATCAACCAGGAAAACTGGTAGTATATTTCAAGTATTCAGCAGATTTGTGTTAAGAACAGTTTAAAAAGAAATTAAAAAACTGCTTGACAAACGCAAATCCTGCCGATATAATAAATAAGCTGTCTTAGGACGGCGGCCGGAAAAACCATCGTCAAACTTTTTTAAAAAGTGCTTGACAAGGGTGATTGAGTACGGTAAAATATAAGAG
>JAUNGS010000076.1 GCA_030524435.1 Eubacterium sp. | reverse complement strand
AAGCCGCTCAATTATCATAGAAGATCTCAATTTACAGAAAAAATTTCACACTGCCTATACGAAAGACGATACGGTTCTTTTCGTCGATTCTTACACTCCAAAATCCTGCAAGATTTCCTGTGAGTGGTTCGGGTTTTCCAATACTATTATATCCGTTACGCTCGATGTCTTTTATTAGTCGGTTTATCCGCTTTAATTTTGCTTTATCTTTGGTTTGCCATTCTATGTACTCTTCCCAGGCGTCATCATCCCACAGCTTCTTCATCACTCCACCTCAATCAACTCATGCTCCTTCAAGGTACTTTTCCCTGATTCAAGATCGGCAATACGTTTCTCCAGCACCGCAATATTTTCTTCGCTGTAGAAGGGATCTCCGGTGATTTCAAAGGGAATACGTTGTTCTCTGGTGACCTTTGTAGCAAACATTGTAAAGGCGGCGGTCATGGTGAGCCCCATGCTTTTGCAGGTTTGTTCCATCCGCTTTTTTAAATCTTCATCCATTCGAAAATTTATCATTGACTGAGCCATGGTATCAACTCCTTCCTGTAGGATTAGAATAGCATGGATGTAAAGAAAATGCAAGAATACGCTTTATAGATTAATAAAAAATGATGTGCAAAGCTGCAATGTCTCTAAACGCCATTGCAGCTTTTTTTGCCCGAGTGGAATCAGTTTCATCTAACTTTCTTCAAATTCTATTTCCAGTAAAAAATCACAAATCTAAGTAAAAAAACACTTGATTATATAAAAACTTTGAGTTATAAATAATGGTGTAAAAATAGATGAGTATTTTAATATTATTAAGTAAAAATTTCTAAATATACACTTTAAGGGGTAATTGCTTCACTATTAAAATATTATAAAATTTATAGTGGCATAAGGGTATCGTCTCAGAATGTAAAAATTACAAGAGGAGATGCTTTGATTTCGGGCTATTTGAGCCTGGGATGAGGCTCTGAGTGGGTCAGGGTTTATGGGAGTGCCCTTTGAATAACCTAAATTTTGAAGAAAGGAGGTGTTTACCGATGAAAAGCTTAAAGCTTCGTCTGGCGGCGGCTTTTGCGGCTCTGGCGCTGGTGTTTTCTGCGGGCGCTTCTGTTTTTGCGGCGACGCCCAATGAAGAGCTGCTGGGGTATCTGCGGGGGGTGAGCATTCTTCCAGCCTCCTATGTCAGTCAGGCGGAAACCTTCTTGAATGAGACGGGAACGCAGCTGACCGCAGATCAGGTGAGTCAGATCATCGCCCTGGTGGATCAGGGGGTAGCCTCGGCGGGCAGCAGGGATGTTGCCGGCGTGGAGGCGGCCTTCCGTCAGGCGGTGGAGATCGCCGGTTACTCGGTGACGTCCTTCGTCAGAAATGGTGACGGCACCTTTACCGTTGTGGTCACCGATCCCGCCAGCGGGAAATGGATTCAGGTGACGGGCTCCAGAACCAACGCCACCGGGACCATGTCCTCTGATGGAAGCGCTTCTTCCGGCGCGGCGGTCACCGGCGTGTCCAAGACGGCCATCGGCAACTACGGCTTTGTGGCCGCAGGCATCCTGGCGGTTATGACCGTGGCTTCGGGGCTGATGGTCTATAGAAGACGTCTGGCCTGAAAGTAAGTAGTCTGTATTTGAAATTCTGTTTTGAGGTGTTTTTATGAAAAATAAACGTCAAAGCAGGAAAGTAAGAAGGGGCAGGACAGGTCCATTCTTCTGGATGGCGCCTGTTCTGCTGTTTTGTCTGACCCTGGTGGTGTTTAGCTTTGCGCTTTTGCCCTATGCGCGGCTGGCGGTGTCTGCGGCCAGCGTCTATCTGGTGGACAGCAGCAAGATCGTAAAGACGGAAAAGGCCGAGGCGGGGGTGTATCCCTCCTTTGGCAGCGAGTTTGGCACCATCCGCATCGATAAGGCGGGCATCTACTTTCCTGTTTTTCAGGGGGATTCTTTGGATAATCTCAACAAGGGCGTGTGTCATTTCTACGGCTCAAAAATGCCAGGGGAGGGCGGCACGGTGGTCCTCAGCGCCCACAGGACAACGCATTTTGCAAATCTTGGTGTCCTCGAGGCGGGGGATACGGTGGAGGTTTCTACCACCTGGGGCGATTACAGCTACGGGGTTACGGGGACACAGATCATCGATCCCGCCGACGAGAGCTATCTCGAGGCTGTAGGGGAGGAGCAGCTGGTGCTTCTGACCTGCTATCCCTTTGGCTTTATCGGATCGGCCCCTCAGCGCTATCTGGTGAAGTGCCGTCTGATTTCCGGGCCCCAAAAGGAGTGGTTTAATGTGGATGGAGGTGTGAGCTGATGCGGCATCTGCCCAAGCTATTGGTATCATTTTTGCTTTTAATCTGCCTTCTGGCCCTTTCGGGACTGTTGTTTGCCGAGATGACGGTGCTCAACGTCAGAAGCTACACCAGTCAGCTGGATCGGCCGGAGACCTTTGGGTTTTTAAAGACCACGGTGGATGCGGGGATGGGGCAGCTGGCCCAGTACACCAACGTGCCCGAGTCAGCCCTGACCTCTGGCTACAGCGAGGCGGAGCTCAAGGCCTTTGCCTCGAAATCCTACGAAACCCTGGTGACCTATCTGAAAGGGGAGAGCAACGTTTTGGAGATCAGCTACCCCTCGGAGGGCATTTACGCCTCGGTGTCGAAGACGGTGCAGGACTATGCCGCAAACAGCGGCGTGGCCTACGATGTGGCCCTGGAGGATCAGGTGCAGTCCATTACCGACATGACGGTGACGGCCATCGACAGCTACGTCATGGTGATGGATCCGGAGCTTTTAAATCAGACCGGGGTTTTGGCCAGGGTGCGGTCGGTTTTCGAGAGGATTCCCTCGGTGCTGCAGTGCCTGGGGCTGGTTTTTGTGATTCTGATGCTTTTGCTGTGGCTGATCAACAAGCGGCATCGGATGCGGACCTTCTGGTGGAGCGGTTCGGCCCTGGCAGCCTGCGGCATGACCTTGCTGATTCCCGGGCTGATTATGAAGATTTCGGGTTTGGCCGAGCAATTTGGCAGCCGGGAGCTCTACGCCTTTAAATTTATTCAGGACCTTGCGGAGGATTTTCTGACCCGCTGGTGTCTCTTGGGGCTGGTGGAGCTGAGTCTGGGGGCACTGATGTTAGTCACCTACGCCCTGTGGCGCCGCAGACAGATCGTCCAGGCCCAGGCGGAAAGGGCCCACAGGGAAAAGCGCCGTCAGGCCCAGGCCCAAGCGTTATTTAACCCGACGGCGAAGGACGTCTAGGGAAAGTCCCTGGCGTACAGATTGATAAAAACACAAGAAAGGATTGCCAAATATCAATGGAGCGAGAAGTAAGTATTGTAGAAATTCTGGAAATATTTAGACGGCACATTGCAAGCATGATCACCATCACCATCGTCGTTCTGCTGCTGGCGGCGGCGTACACCTTCTTTATCGCCGACAAGATTTATGAGAGTGATGCGACCCTTCTGGTGGGGATTCCCCAGTCCAGTTCGAGCACGAGTTACAACTATGGCAACACCGACGGATCCCTGGTGATGACGGGCCCCAACAGCTCGGATTCCATTGCGGCCTGGGTGTCGACCTACAGCACGGCCATCAAGAGCACCAATATCACTGATGCCATCTCCGAGAGTGTTGGCCAGAAGGTGACGGCGGATCAGATCACCCTGACCCAGGCCAACGACACCCAGTTCATGACCCTGGCGGTGACGGCGGAGAGTCCGGAGCTGGCCCAGGCCATCAATGAGCAGCTGATTCCGATTTTCAAGCAGTACATCAGTGATATATTAAAGGTAGACAATCTTCAGATCATTGAAAGTCCATCCTTTAAGAGCAATCCGGTTTCGCCGAGGGTTCTCAGAAATCTGGGCATCGGTCTGATTACAGGGCTCGTTCTGGCGGCGGGCTACGCCTTTCTCAGGGATTTGTCCGACACCAGGCTTCGCGTCATCGACGATATTAAGGAGATCACGGGGCTGCCGGTGCTGGCGGTGGTGCCGCTGTCTGAAAATCTGAGGGACGAAAAGGATTCAAAGAAAAAACGTGGCAAGGAGGAAGCCTAGTATGAAAAGCTGTGTCGTATCTTCAATGGACACCAAGTCCGCCGAGGCGGAAATTTTTAGAAGTCTGAGGACCAACGTGCTTTTTTCGGAGGTGGACAAGACCTTTAAGGTGGTGGCCATCACCAGCACCCAGCCCAACGAGGGCAAAAGCGTCATCATATCCAATTATGCGGTGTCTCTGGCCAGCATGGGCAAGCGGGTGCTGCTGATGGACTGTGACCTTAGAAAGCCCACCATCGCAGGCATCTTTGAAGCCCGGCGGGGGGTGGGCATCACCAACGCCCTGCTGGCGGAGCGGCCCCTGGCCAAGTGCATCCAGCAGACAGAGGTGGATCAGCTGTACATCATGGACTGCGGCCCCCTGCCGCCGAACCCGGCGGAGCTCATGGGCAGCGGTAAAATGCGGGGCCTCATCGCAGAGCTTAGGGATAAGTTTGATTATATTCTCATCGACACGCCCCCCATCGGGGTGGTGTCCGACGCCTTGACCATCAAGGAGGCCGTGGATGGCTATATTTTAACCATCGAGATCGACCGCATCAAGAAGGAGGAGCTGGCCCGGGTGATGGAGAATATCCACAACACGGGAACCTTTGTCATCGGCACAGTGATCAACAAGGTGCCGGTGAAGCACAGTACCTATTATGGCTATTACTATGGCGCAGGCGGCTATGGTGAATAAAGAAGGTCCGGGAAGAATCCGCTGTGAGAAACTTCCCGGACCTTTTTAGCGGTATGTTCTAGTCACCCTAGATATATTTAAAGCGTTTTTCAAGGCACAACGCAATTTCCATTGTCAAACCTTCCTCTTTTAAGGTATAATACATAATTGTATAAATTTGAAACCAAGAAATCAGAGGAGAATACAATCGAATGATTACAGTATCAGATTTAAGTTTGAACTTTGACGGCAGCAATCTCTTTTCTGGCGTCAATCTCAAATTTACACCGGGAAACTGTTATGGGATCATCGGTGCCAACGGTGCCGGCAAGTCCACCTTTTTGAGAATTTTATCCGGCGAGCTGGAGCCATCCAAGGGGGACGTCATCATGCCCAAGGAGCTGCGGATGTCGGTGCTGAAGCAGGATCACTACGCCTACGACGAGTATTCCGTTTTGGACACCATCATCATGGGCAACCGCCATCTCTACGACATCATGAAGGAGAAGGACGCCATCTATTTAAAGGAAGACTTCAGCGACGAGGACGGCATCCGCGCCGGGGAGCTGGAGGGTGAATTTGCAGAGCTGGGGGGCTGGGAGGCCGAATCCGACGCCTCCAGACTTATCCAGGGCCTGGGGCTTTCTGCGGATATCATCGACGCCCAGATGGGCAGTCTTGCGGGGAACGAAAAGGTCAAGGTGCTTCTGGCCCAGGCCCTCTTTGGGGAGCCGGACATCATCCTTCTGGATGAGCCCACCAACAACCTGGACATCCTGGCGGTGGCCTGGCTGGAGGAATTTCTGATGGACTACCCGGGAACGGTCATCGTCGTGTCCCACGACCGCTACTTTTTGAATAACGTCTGTACCCACATCGTCGACATCGACTACGGCAAAATTAAGATGTACGTGGGGAACTACGATTTCTGGTACGAGTCCAGCCAGCTGATCCAGCGGATGATCAAGGATCAGAACAAGAAGCGGGAGGACAAGATCAAGGAGCTCCAGAGCTTCATCGCCCGTTTCTCGGCCAACAAGTCCAAGTCCAAGCAGGCCACCTCCCGCAAGAAGCTGCTCGAAAAGCTGACCATCGACGAGATGCCCGCCTCCTCGCGGCGCTACCCCTGGGTCTC
>JAUNGS010000014.1 GCA_030524435.1 Eubacterium sp. | reverse complement strand
CACCCAGGGCCAAGGCCCCCAGCAGAGCGTCCATGATGGCGTGGACGAGGACGTCGGCATCCGAATGTCCCAGAAGCCCCTTTTCGTGCTCGATTTTTACGCCGCCGAGGATCAGCTCCCGGCCCGCTGCAAGCTGGTGGACATCGTAGCCCGTACCTATGCGTATGGCATTCATTCCATACCTCCTGTAATCTACTTAGATTTAACCACATTCCCTGAAATTTGTATAGTCAATCCCAGAGAAAAAAGCAATGTAATCCTATGCATCTTTCCGGTTTTTCAAAAAAACACGACGGAAATTTGAATTATATTTTATTTTGTAAAAATATAACCGAAGCTTTCCCCGAAGTTCCGGGATTCATCAAAAATAATTTTTACAAAAATAAATAATTTCCCTTCAAAATTTCAAAGGGCCTCAGTCCTGATGATTCTCCCTGTACACCCGGTAGGGCTTCGTAATCACCCTGAAGGGCAGGGACTTGATAAAGGCGCTGAGGTCCGCCTCCATCTCCCTCGTCATGCGCCCGGGCTTTGACATCACCCGGCGGACAAAGTCCTCTTTATAGTGCGCGCTGACGTATTCCTGGTTGACCTGCACCGCCATGCCGCATTCCTCGCAGGCGATTCTGTGGAGCTGTCCCCCCTCGTATTCCACCACGTGGGGCGTCTCCCTGTCACAATTCACACAAAAAAGATAGGCGTCTACTTTTTTAGACATGACGCGCCTCCAGCTATTTATTTGGCGGACGGCCCCGCCGACCATATTATAGCACGAAATCAGCAAATTTACAGTAAGAGCGCAAAAAAATCCTGTCCAGATCCGCATCTGAACAGGATTTCACTAAGCCTTTATTAAGTCCCGGACCACCTCGCCGGCCAGCATCAGCCCGGCCACCGAGGGCACGAAGGAAACGCTTCCCGGCGGCGTACAGCGCACCGCGGGCACCTCAGAGGAGCAGATAACCTTGAGCTTTTTCACCCGCCGGGCCTTCAGCTCCCGGCGCATGACCTTGGCCAGGGGACAGACCGAGGTTTTGTAAATGTCCGTAATCTGAAGCTTCGAGGGGTCAAGCTTATTGCCCGTCCCCATGCTGGCGATGACGGGAATTTTTTCCTTGCTGCAGAAAACCGCCAGGGCCAGCTTGGCCGTCACCATGTCGATGGCGTCCACCACGTAGTCATAGGTCTCCAGGTGAAACTCCCCCAGGGACTCCGGCGTCAGGGTTTTCTTCAGAGCCAGAATTTCCGCCTCCGGATTGATGTCCAGAAGCCTGGCCCGGGCTGCCTCCACCTTAACCTGACCCAGGGTGGAGTGGAGGGCAATGAGCTGGCGGTTGATATTGGTGATGTCCACCACGTCCTTATCCACCAGGGTTAAATGCCCCACACCGCAGCGAACGAGTCCCTCGGCCACGTAGGAGCCCACGCCGCCGACGCCAAAAAGGATTACCCGGGCGTCTTTGAGCCGCTTTAGGGCTGTCTCCCCCAGCATCCGAACCTCGCGGTCAAAAATCTCCGCCATTACATGCGTTCAGGCGCTTCGACGCCCAAAATCCCCAGGACATTGGTCAGCACCTGCTTCGTCGCCTCGATTAGGGCCAGGCGGGCCTTCATCAGCGCCACATCCTCTACGCGAACCCGGCAGGCATTGTAGAAGGAGTGGAAGGCCGAGGCCAGATCCATGGCGTAGCGGGTGATTCTGCTGGGATCCATCTTGTCCTCGGCGATGATGATTTCCTCCGGCAGGTTGGCCAGCATGGTGATGAGGTTGATTTCCTCTTTTTCCTTGAGCAAAGTCAGGTTGACGGCGTCCTTTTCCGTTACATCCTCGGCCATCTGGCGCAGAATACTGCAGATTCTGGCGTGGGCGTACTGGACGTAGAACACCGGGTTTTCATTGGACTGCTCGATGGCCAGATCCAGGTCGAAATCCAGATGGCTGTCGGGGGAGCGCATATTGAACAGGAAGCGCGCCGCGTCGCGGCCAACCTCCTCGATGAGGTCCGTTAAAGAAATCATCTCGCCCTTGCGCTTAGACATTCTGGCGATTTCGCCGTCTCTCATCAGGCGCACCAGCTGCATGATGACGATCTCCAGATTGTCGGGATTGACGCCGGCGGCGGCCATGGCCGCCTTGAGGCGGGCGATGTGACCGTGGTGGTCGGCCCCCCAGACGTTGACGCAGCGGTCGAAGCCCCGGGTCATAAACTTGTTGAGGTGGTAGGCGATATCCCCCATGAAATAGGTGGGCAGCCCGTTCTGGCGGATTAAAACGTCGTCCTTTTCACAGCCGTACTTGCTGGTTTCAAACCACAGGGCCCCCTCCTTTTCGTAGACTGCACTGCGATCCTTGAGGGTCTGCAGCGCCGATTCGATGGCGCCGCTGTCGTAGAGGCTCTGCTCCGAGAACCAGACGTCGTAGACAATGCCGTAGTCCTCCAGATCCTTATGCATCTTTTTAAGGTTCTTTTCAAGGGCGTAATCCACAAAGATTTTTTTGCGCTCGCCCTCATCCATGGCCAAATATTTTTCACAGGCCGCCTCACCGCCCTCCTTGGCGATGAATTCCTCCATGTGGACGCGAATGTCACCACCCTGGTAGCCATCCTCGGGGAAGGGAATGTCCTGGCCCATGAGCTGGCGGAAGCGGGCGTCCAGGGAGTCGCCGAATTTGGCGATCTGGTTGCCGGCGTCGTTGACGTAGAACTCCCGGGTGACCTCGTAGCCTGTCCACTGGGCGATGGAGGCCAGGATGTCCCCGATGGCGCCGCCCCGGGCGTTGCCCATGTGCATGGGGCCCGTGGGGTTGGCGGAGATAAATTCCAGATTGTATTTCTTGCCGGTGTTGCCTGTGCTGCGGCCGTAGTCGCCGCCCATATCCTTGATTTCCAAGAGGACCTCGTAGATCCACTCCGGCTTCAGTCTAAAGTTGATGAAGCCCGGACCGGCGATGTCGATTTCCTCCACATAGGAGCCGTCGATATCAAAATGCTTCACAATACTCTCGGCGATGACCCGCGGCGCCTTTTTGGCCTGCTTGGGCAGCTGCATGGCCACGTTGGTGGCGTAATCGCCGTGTTCCTTTTCCCGGGGCACCTCCAGGTGAATTTCCGGCATGGACGCCAGAGAAAAATCTCCGGCCTCCACGGCTGTTTCCAGGGATTTTTGAATCAGGGCCCTGATCTGATCTTCAATCTTCTCTCTGATATACATTCTTTCCTCCATCATTTAAAAGGGCGAACAACGCCGTTCGCCCTTAGACCTTACATATAGTTCTTGATCTTTATATCCAGTACGTTTTGAGAATTCTCGACGCCCTCGACGTCGATGGAATACTTGACCCTGACCTTCACCGGGTCGCGTTTCTCGTTGTAGGCCACATCCACACCCTTGGTGAATATGCCCATGGTGATATCGCCATAGGGCGTTGAGTACAGGGTTACATTGCGCCTTCCTTCCTCAAATTCCATAATGGAATTGACCACACCCATGCGGATAACGGAAATTTTTCCATCCTCCAGGCGAACCGTTGTGGTGGTTCCCTCTACGCCCGAAATTTCTGATTCGTCGTAGCAGACACAGGTGCTGTTTTTTTCCCGGTAAACATTACCTTCGGTGGAAAACTCCATGATATCCTTCATCTGGGAGGCTTTATCCCTCACGGTACCAGTGATTGACAGCCAGACCTTCTGTGCTTCAGTCATCTCTCTGTCACCTCCGTCATTTTATGTTTAAAAGCGTTAAAGCCCAAGGGCTCTGCACGCTTTAGTGTCTCTATTAAAGCATTAAACCAACGACATTTCAAGCCTTTTCTAGCGATATTCCACAAATTTTCTTTTGCGGGCGGCCGACTGAATCAGTTTTTCCACCAGCTCGGCGTAAGGAATTCCCGAGGCCTCCCACATCTTGGGATACAGGCTGATGTTTGTAAAGCCTGGCATGGTGTTGATCTCGTTGAGATAAATATTGTAGGTGGCGTGGGTGACGAAAAAGTCTACCCGGGCGAGACCGGAGCCGTCGATAGCCTCAAAGGCCTTGATGGCGTAGTCCTTAATCTGCTCGATGAGCTTATCGCTGATGGGCGCCGGAATAACCGCCTCGGACTGCTGACCCTCGGCGTACTTGGCCTCGTAGTCGTAGAACTCCTTGGAGGCCTTGATTTCCCCGGGAACCGCCGCCTTGACGACCCCATTGTCCTCCAACACGGCACACTCGATTTCCCGGCCGTTGATAAAGCCCTCGATGATAATTTTATCGTCGTATTTTAAAGCTTCCTCAACGCCGGCCACCAACTCATCGGCGTTGTGGGCCTTGGTGATGCCCACGCTGGAGCCCATGTTCACCGGCTTGATAAATACCGGGAAGCCCCGGCCGACGATGTCGTCTACGATGGCCTGGGCGTCCTGCTGCCACTGGCGGGCCTTAAAGCTCACGTAGGGGCCTGTGGGAACCCCCGCCTTCTCGCAGACCACCTTGGTCATCACCTTGTCCATGGCCACCGCCGAGGCCATGACGCCGCAGCCCACATAGGGCTTGTTGATCATTTCAAAGACCCCCTGGATGGTGCCGTCCTCGCCCATGGGACCGTGGAGGATCGGGAAGAAGAGATCCACCGCCTTGATGGCCGCATCGTTGAAGACGTCGATATCGCTGACGATATTTTCCGTATCTGTCTCCCAGGCGCCGTCTCTGATCTTTGTGTAGTCGCCCTTGTAGAGCATCCAGCGGCCATCCTTGGTGATGCCGATGAGGGTGAGGTCGTATTTATCTCTGTCGATGACATCGATGACGTTGACCGCAGAAATCCTTGAAATTTCATGCTCCCCGGACTGTCCGCCAAAAACTACCCCTATATTTATCTTCTGTTCCATCGCTTTCTCCTTTTGATTTTTTAACCAGATTTCCTCTGTCACCACCCTAATCCCCTGGGCGCGGAAGCGCTCTGCCGCAATGCCCTCGCCGGGAACCAGCGTTTTGGTAAAGGTGCCGTCGTAGACACCCGCTGCGCCGCAGGAGGGACTCTTGGATTTGAAAATTGCCAGCTCGCAGCCGGCGGCCTGGGCCCTTTTGAGGGCCAGCTCAGCCCCCACATAGAAGGCCTGGGTGACATCCTTCTTTCTATTATACACCTTTCGTTTTCCTTTGACTAGTTTAATTTCAGCCGGACTTCGGGGCGTCGGCAGGCCCCCCAGCACCTCTGGGCACACCGTGATGGCCTTGCCCTCGTCCACCAGCTGCTTGATCTCCGGAATCAGGTTGTCCCGGCCATCGTAGCGGCATTTTTCACCGGCCAAGCAGGCGCTGACCACAATTTTTTTCGTCATATCAAAGCTCCTAGCCATTTTCCTTATAGATCCAGGCGCCCCGCTTAAAGACCATCTTCATGACCATGTCCTTGACGACGATCTCGCCGGTTTGGATAACCGTGTTCTCGGCAATTTTCACGCCGTCCTTCAGGGTTGCGCTCTGCCCGATAAAGCTGTGAGCTCCCACCGAGACCCGGCTGCCCGCATTGACCCTGGACAGCAGCTGGCAGAAATCGCCGACGGCCGCCGAGGTGCCCAGAATGCCTCCGGCCTCGATCACCGTGTGCGCCCCCACCGAGGCCCCGGCCCCGAGGATCGTCCCGGCGCCGATAAAGCTTCCCGGCCCCACCGAGGCCCCAAGCCCCGTCACCGCCGCCGGATGGATCACCCTGGTCCAGGGAATTTCAGGAAATTTCTCAAAAAGCCCTCGTCTGACACTGCGGTCGGCGCTTCCCGCAATAAAAAGACAGCCCTGATCCGCCCAGCTGTGCCAGTCCGCCAGCTTTCCCAACAGGGGATATCCCCCCGCAGCCTCGGCTGTGTCCTGGTCATCCAGGACACCCAGAAGCTCGTCCTCCTTCTTTAATATGGCATCGGCCAGCGGCAGCACCAGATCGCCGCAGCCCATGATCACAATTTTTTCCATGGCAATACTCCGTTTTTCGTTTGCAACATTATATCACAATACCGCAGCGCAAAAAACAAAAAAGAGGTGTAAATTTTACACCTCCCTTAAAAACTATTTCACAATAATATTTCGTGCCGGACAGGCAGCTGCCGCATTGGTGATTTCATCCATGTAGCAGTCCGGATTAATCCCCGCCTTCAGCCTGGAGCGGCTGTGCTCGTCCCACTCAAAGACTGCGGGGTGCATGGCAATACAGGTACCGCAGCTAATGCAGTTCGGCCCCATTTCCACCTTGACAATACTCTCCATAACGCCTCCTTCTAACTACGTTTTCTAGGAGCTGGTCGGCACCTTGGCGATGACCTCATCCACAATCTTGGAGAAGGGCATGGTCTGAAGCCATACCCGCCCGGGTCCCTCCAGGCGTCCCATGAACAGGCCTTCGCCGCTGAACAATACGTTTTTCACGCCCTTGACCTGGGTGATATCGAAGCTGACGCTGGGTTCAAACATGGCGATATGCCCCTGGTCCACATTGAGCACCTGTCCCTGGGTGAGCTCGTATTCCACAATGGAGCCATCCATTTCCAAGAACACAAGGCCGGGCCCTGTAATCTTCTGAAGAATAAAGCCCTCGCCGCCAAAGAAGCCGGTTTTTAAGCTCTTCTTAAAGAAGATGGACAAATCGACGCTGGCCTCCGCCGCCAGAAAGCTGCGCTTCTGGCAGATGATGGACTGCCCTTCCTCTAAATGTGCCACCTTGATATTGCCCGGGAAGCTGGAGCAAAAGGCGATTCTGCCCCCGTCCTTGTGACAGGTATAGGTGGTCATAAACATGGACTGTCCGCTGAAGGAACGCTTAAAGGCCTTCAGCACACCGCCCCGGGTGTTGGTCTCCATGGAAAAGCAGTCGTCCATCCAGGCCATACCGCCGGATTCCGTGTAGATCGTCTCGCCCTCGGAAAGCTCGACGATGACAGCGGGGAGATTGCCCCCTTCAATTTCGTACTTCATAGTAGTCTCCTTAATGTTCAGGGGAAGGCAGCGCCTTCCCCAAGTGCAATGTGTTAGCGCTCAACAATCTCGTTGACGGCCTTCTTCAGGATTTCCATTTTTTCCTCGGCGCCCTCGCGGCTCTCGCCGGTGACGGAGTAGTAAATCTTCAATTTAGGCTCGGTGCCCGAGGGTCTTAAGGCGTACCAGGAATTCTTGTCAAAAACAAATTTTAAAACGTTGGATTTAGGCAGATCGATGGCCGTCTTGGCGCCATCGGCCAAATTCGTGCTCTCCAGGGACAGATAGTCGTTGAAGGTCACCAGCTTTTCATCGGCAAAGGCAGTGAAGTGATCGCCTCTGAATTTTTCCATGATCTCGGCGATTTTTTTCTTGCCCTCGATGCCCTCTAGGGTCATGGACTGGATGCCCTCGATGAAGTAGCCAAACTTTTTGTAAAGTCCTTCCAGGGCTTCGTAGAGGGTAATGCCCTGCTTTTTATAGTAGGCCGCCATCTCACAGACTAAGGCCGAGGCCAAAACCGCGTCCTTATCCCTGGCATAGTCGCCGGCCAGGTAGCCGTAGCTTTCCTCATAGCCAAAGGCAAAGGTCTTTTCGCCGGTTTTTTCAAACTCAGTCATCCATTCGCCGATGTATTTGAAGCCCGTCAAGACATCCAGCACCTCGGCGCCGCCGGCCTTGGCCACGATGCCCCCCAGCTCGCTGGTGACGATGGTTTTGATGACAACCTTATTGTCCGGCAAATCGGTTCTGGTTTTTAAGAAATAGTCCACCAAAAGGGCGCCGGTCTGGTTGCCGGTGAACACGAAGAATTCGCCCTCGGCGTTTCTGCCGACGACACCGACGCGGTCACAGTCGGGGTCGGTGCCGATGATGATGTCCGCCGTCTCGGCCTCGGGCATTGCCATGGCGATGTTAAACACCGAGCGCTCCTCGGGGTTGGGGTAGGATACCGTGGGGAAATTCCCGTCGGGCAGCTCCTGCTCCTTGACGACGGTGACCTCGTAGCCCAGCTCCTTCAGCACCCGGCGCACCGGCAGGTTGCCTGTGCCGTGGAGGGGGGTGTAAATGACTTTGAGATCATTGCCGGGACTGGCCTTAGCCACGGCTTCCACCGCCTGGGCGTAGGCGTCGTCCACCTCGGCGCCGATGATTTTGATGTGGGGATCGTCCTCGGCGGCCAGGGGAATATTGAAATAGTCGTCGATCTTGGCAATTTCAGCGATTAAGGCATCGGCGGCAGCGGTAACCATCTGGCCGCCGTCGGGGCCGTAAACCTTGTAGCCATTGTACTCCTTGGGGTTGTGGGAGGCCGTGATGACAATACCGCCGGCGGCGTCAAAATGACGTACCGTAAAGGAAAGCACCGGTGTCGGGCGCAGGCTGTCGAAGAGATAAACCTGGATGCCCATGGCCGCCAGAACCCGCGCCGCCGTCTTGGCAAAGACATCGGATTTATTTCTGGAGTCAAAGGCGATGGCCACACCCTTGGCCGCATTTTCCGCCCCCTGGGACAGAATGTATTTTCCCAGACCGCAGGTGGCCTTGGAGACCATGTACACGTTCATGCGGTTTGTACCCACACCGATTTTACCGCGCATGCCCCCGGTGCCGAATTCCAGATCCTGGTAAAAGCGATCCTCAATATCCTTTTCGTCCGTTAAAGCCAGCAGCTCCGCCTTAAGCTCGGCGTCCAGCGCCGCGTTGCTTTTCCACTGCTCGTATATCTCTTGATAACCCATTGTACTTATCCTCCTTGTAAGCATAAACAATTGCCGACACAATGCTGTTCGGTTACAAACTATTATAGCAAATTTTTCATCATTTCACAATGAATTAAAGCTTAGACATTTTAAACCTAAAATGAAAATTTTTCTTAAAATGATCCTCAGCTCAAAAAACGACAAACCGCCATCTCGGACGGTTTGCCGCAAATGTCCCTGTATTATTCTTTAATAAAATCCTTGAGGTAGGCCTTGAAGCGTTCCTCCAGCCCCGGCGTTCTGAGGCCGTACTCCACCGTCGCCTCCAAAAAGCCCAGCTTATCACCCACATCGTAGCGTCTGCCCTTGAAGTCGTAGGCGTACATCTTCTGTTTTTCCGCCAGGGTCTTTAAGCCGTCGGTGAGCTGAATCTCCCCGCCGGCGCCCTTGCCGGTGTGCTCCAGGATCTCGAAAATTTCCGGCGTGATGACGTAACGGCCGAGAATTGCCAGATTGGAGGGCGCCGTGCCCACCGCCGGTTTTTCCACCAGGTCGCTGACCTCCACAACGTCGTCGCCCACGGCCTTGCCCGAGACGATGCCGTACTTGTCCACCTGGTCGTCGGCCACGGTCTGAACCCCGATAACCGAGGCCTGGTACTCATCAAAGACCTCCAGCATCTGCTTCAAGGCCGGCTTTTCCGGGTTGTAGACAATATCGTCCCCCAGAACCACCGCAAAGGGCTCGTCGCCGACAAACTCCTTGGCGCAGAGCACGGCGTGGCCCAGCCCCTTGGCCTCCTTCTGACGCACGGTGAAGATCTTGGCCATGTTGGTGATATCCTCGATGATTTTGAGCTCCGCATCCTTGCCCTTCATCTTCAGGTTGAACTCCAGCTCCGGCACATTGTCGAAGTGGTTGACGATGACATCCTTGTTTCTGCCGATGATGATGAGAATTTCCTCGATACCGGAGTCCACAATCTCCTCGATGATGTACTGGATCGTCGGCTTGTCCACAATAGGAAGCATCTCCTTGGGGACAGATTTAGTTACGGGAAGAAAACGGGTACCCAGACCCGCTGCCGGGATGACTGCTTTTTTTACTTTCATGTGTATCTCCTTTTATTTCAGTCCAAAACTGTGATAATCAAACAGAGCTCTGATCTCTCTGCGGCCTGCAAAGAGATTCTGGAAATCGATGAGGACGTCCCCCCGCATGGCCGCGTGGAGACGGGCTTCATCGGTGGCCCGGGTGTTGGGCCACCGGGTCAGCACCACCAGGGCGTCGGCCCCCTGGGCGGCATCGTAGATGTCCTCGGCAAAGGTCACGGCCTCCTTCTCCTTGAAAAGGCGCCATTTGGCCTGCTGATAGCCACTCTTATTATAAATTCTGAGCTCGGCGCCGCCGGCCGCCAGGCCGTGGATGATATCCAGGGAGGGCGCCTCCCTGAGATCGTCGGAGCCGTGGTCCTGGGCCAGGCCCAGGATCCCGATGACCTTGCCCTCGAGGCCCCCCAGAATTTCGCCGATTTTCTTAACACACCAGCTTTTCTGATTGTCGTTGGCCCTCAGGGCGCTCTGGGCCAGCACCATAGAGGCCCCATTTTCTTCGGCCAGGCGCATCATCGTCCTGAGACCCTTGGGCATATCGCTGCCGCCGAAGCCGGGGTTTGGCATCAGATTTCTGGCGGAAATCCCCGGGTCTTTGCCCATGATTTTTGTCACCGCCTCCAAATTGATGTCCATGCGGTCACAGAGGACCGCCAGCTCGTTGACGTAGGCATTTTTTAAGGCCAACAGACTGCTCTTGGCATAGCTCGCCAGCTCCGCCTCCCTGAGGGGCACGACGCTAATCCTGTTGTCTAAAAAGCCTAAGCTTCTGTAAAGGGCCTTGAGGGGCTCCGCCTTTGTCTCGTCTTCGGCGCCGATTAAAATATACTTCGGCCTAAGCATCTCCTTAAAGCGCTGTCCCGGCCGGCTGAAACTGGGGGAGAGCAGCACCTCAAAGGAATGCTTATCCTCCCGCTCCGCCATGATTTCTTCCATATAGCCTGCCACCGCCGCCGCTGATCCCGGCGGCACAATGGATCTGAGGACCACGGTTTTGGGCCCCTCCATATGGCTGGCAATGCTCCGGGCGATCTCCCTGACAAAGCGAAGACTGGGGAGCTCGCCGTCGGTCTCCGGCACCTCACAGGTAATGAAGATAATATTGCAGTCCTTGACGACGCCTCTGATATGCTCACTAAATTTTAAATTGCCTGAGTCCTGGGCCTCCCGGACATTTTTTTCCATATCGGCCTCGTAGCCTGGAAAATCCAGCTCCCGGACGGCACTCACCAGCTCCTCGTCCATGTCGGCGCAGACGACCTGCTGCCCCATCTTTGCCAAGGAAGCTGCCGTGGCGATGCCCAGCAGACTCATTCCAATGATACCAACGCTCAAAAAATCTCTCCTTTTTCCTGAAGGAATGTATTTTCAAATCTATATCTGCACCCCTTGGCGGGTGCATTCTAAGGGATCTAAATGTTACAACGCACCATTTTGGTACATTAATGTTCACATTATATCACAAGGCATTAATTTTTACCATTAAAAAAATGCCCCGAAGGGCATTTAAACGCTTTTACATATGTTATACTCTTATTTAGAGTACTCTTTTTCGATATCGGCAATCATATCGATGCGTCTCTGATGACGTCCACCTTCAAATTCTGTGTGCAGCCAGGTCTTGACGATGTTTTTGGCCAAATCGTCCCCCAGCACGCGGCCGCCTAAAACCAGAACGTTGGAATCATTGTGACGTCTCGTCATTTCTGCCATGTACTCGTTGGTACAGAGGGAGCCCCGGATACCCGGCACCTTGTTGACCGTAATGGAAATGCCCACGCCGGTGCCGCAGATGGCAATGCCGCGGTCGCAGTCACCCTTGGCGACGGCCTCCGCCACCTTTTTCCCGTAAACGGGATAATCCACAGACTCAGGGGTTTCCGGTCCCAGGTCGACAAAATCCACCTGTTCCTCCTTTAACAAATCCTTGATAACTTCCTTTAGCGCAAATCCGCCATGATCTGAACCAATAGCCAATTTCATTTTTATGCCTCCAGTCTGTATTGTATTCTCAATTTATTATCTGCAACTGAGTTTTTTGAACGCAATCATTATACCACATCCCTCAGACTTTTACGATAGATAACACCGTGAAATTAAGTAAAAGTTTTTTTGTTTCGCAGGATAAAGCCCACCGTCTGTATCAAAGGCCTGCCCCCTTACGCCGCCAATACAAAAAAAGGCTGAAACCCCAGGAATTTTTTCCTGTGGATTTCAGCCTGCAGCAGCAATTAAATAAAATGGTAGCCCCCGGCCTTGTAGAGCCGGTTGACCAGAGCCAAAGTCGAGTTGTCCACCTCGATGTCCTCGGCGTAAATTTTTTCCACCCCGAGCTCATCAAAGCTTCTGAGCCTGTCAAAAAGGTTGCGGCTCATCTCCTCGGGATTTTTCCGGCTTCCCAGGGAGATAATCAGCCCGGATTTGTAGTTGCCCATGGTCTCGTCCGTGGCCAGGATGCCCACGTGCATTTCCTCGTGGCGCTTGATATTCTTGTTGATCTTTTCCAGCTTTTCTGCGTCGCTGCCCTTGACGATCACCAAATCCCCCTTGGGGGAATAGTGGGTGTACTTCATCCCCGGAGACTTGGCCTTCTCCGGAATGACGTTTTCGATGACATTGGGAGAAACCTCAATTTTTCCAATGACAGCCTCGATCTCCGCCACCGTGATGCCGCCGGGTCTGAGCATCGTCGGCGGCTCCGTGGTCATGTCCATAACCGTGGACTCCAGGCCCACGTCGGTGCTGTCCTCCACCGTGACGATGGCCGCAACCCGCCCCATCATATCCTCGATGACGTGCTCGGCCTTGGTGGGGCTGGGGCGCCCCGAGATGTTGGCGCTGGGGGCCGCCACCGGCACATGGGCGGCGCGAATCAATGCGATGGCAATGGGGTTTGAGGGAAATCTCACCGCCACCGTATCCAGCCCCGCCGTCACCACCTCGGGCACCGCCGGCGTTTTTTCCATAATCATGGTCAGGGGGCCCGGCCAAAACTGCGCCATGAGCTCCTGGGCCTTTTGGGGCACCTCGGCCACCAGGCTCTTCAAATCGTCGGTGTTTCCGATGTGAACAATCAGGGGATTGTCCGAGGGACGCCCCTTGGCCTCAAATATTTTTTTGACAGCGGCCGCGTCCAGGGCGTTGGCGCCGAGGCCGTAAACCGTCTCCGTCGGAAACACCACGGTTTCCCCCGCCATCAGCAGCTCCCCGGCCTTGGCGACATTCAGGATTCCCTCCAGGGGGCTGTCGGCTTTGAATATTTCTGTTTTCATGCTATCACCGCTTTTACTTGTACTCCGCCTCGCTCAAAAGCTGCTGCTTCATATCCCAGAGCCTCTGAGAGAGATCCACATGGTAGACGTGGGGATTGATCATCCGCTTAAAGGCGGGCCACAGCGTCTTTTTCTCCGCCTTGACCTTTGCCTGAATTTCTTTGATGGCGGGCTTGTCGTAGACACATTTGCCGTCGATAAACACGGGAACCAAAAGCTCTTTGACGTAGTAGTCCTCGATGGTCCGCTTTTTCCAGGTGTGCATGGGGTGGAAGATGGTCAGAGGCTTCGAGGTGTCGATGGTTTCGTCATCTAAGGTCAGCAGATCCGCCAGGGCCATGTCGTTGCTTTTGCCGTAGATTCTGTAGATTTTTTTATAGCCGGGGTTCGTGATCTTCCAGGGATCGTTGGAGATCTTGAGCTTCGGCTTGCCGTCGATCTCCGCCAACTTGTAGACCCCGCCCAGAGCAGCCCAGTCGTAGGCGGTGATCAGCTTCGTGCCGATGCCCCAGGAATCGATTTTTGCCCCCTGAATTTTTAAATCCTTGATCAGGTATTCGTCCAGATCCGAGGAGGCGCAGATTTTCGCATCCTCGAGACCTGCGGCGTCCAGCAGCTTTCTGGACTCCGCCGTCAGGTAGGCCAGATCCCCAGAGTCGATGCGGATCCCGTAGGTGCCGGTGATGGCCCCCTCCCTTAATGCCTTTTTAAAGACGGCGATGGCGTTGGGAACACCCTGCTCTAGGGTGTTGTAGGTGTCCACCAGCAGGGTGGCGTTCTGGGGATTGTACTTCACAAATTTTTCAAAGGCCTCCCGCTCGCTGTCGTAGCTCAAAATAAAGCTGTGGGACATGGTGCCCATGGCGGGCTGTCCCAGCATCTCCTCGGTTTCCACCACCGAGGTTCCCACACAGCCGCCGATAACCGCCGCCCGGGCGCCAAAATAGCCCGCCTCGGTGCCGTGGGCCCGGCGCAGACCAAACTCCATGACGCCGGTATTGCCGGCCTCCTGGACGATTCTAGAAGCCTTGGTGGCGATTAAGGTCTGGTGATTGACGATGCTCAAAATTGTGGTCTCCACCAGCTGGGCCTGCACCAGGGGCGCCTTCACCCGGATAATGGGCTCAAAGGGGAAGAAGATCGTCCCCTCGGGCAGGGCGTAGATTTCTCCCTCGAATTTAAAATGCCTCAGATAGTCGATAAATTTATCGGAAAACTCTGGATGGTTGGCCTTGAGTCTGAGGACGTCCTCCTCGGTAAAGGCCAGCCCCTGGATATAGTCGATGACCTGCTCTAGTCCCGCCGCGACGGTGTAGCCGCCCTCAAAGGGGTTTCTGCGGATAAACACGTCAAAAACGGCCATTTCCTTTTCTTTTCCATCTTCAACGTAGACGTTGCCCATACTCATCTGGTAAAGGTCCGTCGCCAGCTGAAGCTTACGTTCAAACTGCATAACTGCACTCCTTATTGATCTTAATATGTATTCTATTTATTCTATTACTCTATTTTAGCACTTTCCCAGAGCCCCCGCAAACCTGGCGGGGATGGCATCAAAGGCCGATGAAACTCAAATACCAGTGCAGAATCTGCTCTCCCCAGAGCATGGCGATGAGAATACCCAGGCAAAGCCAGGGGCCAAAGGCCATTTTTTGGGGGCGCTCCTTTTTTAATTGATACAACAGCGCCGCCGCACCGCCGGTGAGCACCGCCACAAAGGCCGCCAAAAGTGTCCCAGGCCACCCCAGAAGAAAGCCCGCCGCCGCCATGAGCTTGATATCGCCGCCGCCAAAGCAGTCCCTTCGGATAAAAGTCGCCAAAAGCATCGGCACCGAAACCACAAAGACGCCGATGATCCGGGTTTTGAGGTCGGGGCCCAGAAAAACCCAGAAGCTGAGCAGCCCGGCGACGGCCAGGGCGATGACCAGGCGGTTGGGAATCTTCAGGGTGTCTATATCCAGCAGGGTGACGGCCAGAAGAATGATGGCGATCACCAGCGCCAGCGCCGCCGATTTGTCGGCGCCGTAGTGCCAGAACATCAAGAGGGCCAGAAGCCCCCCGGCCAGCTCCGTAAAGAAATAGCGCAGGGATATTTTTTCGCCGCATTTTCGGCATTTGCCGCCGAGCCACAGATAGCTGATCAGGGGAATATTGTCGTAAAAGGCGATTTTTTTGCCGCAATTCGGACAGAAGGAACGCCCCCGGATCACCGGAATCTCCACGGACATCCGGTAAACCACCACGTTGACAAAGCTCCCCAGGGCGCAGCCCAGGGCAAAAATCAGCGTGTATAAAACAAAATAAATCAAAGCCAGTGGTAATTCCATAAAGCCTCCATTATTCGACATACTTATTTTATTATAGCACTTTTCCTTTACCCTAGCATGAAAAATCCTTAGGAAATTTTTTAATCGTATTTTTCCCTTGCCTCCGCCGCCATTTCCGCCTCGTGCTCTCTGCCCCAGGAAATCTTCCCCTGAATTGCCAAACGCTTCATGTCCTGGGCCAGGGTGAACATCCCCTCCTGCTGGCCCGTCTGCATGGCGGTGGCGAGCATGTGAGTCTTGCCGCTTCTGATCAAATGCTTTACCCCCTCGGTGCCGGCCAGAACCTCGAAGGCCGCCACCCGTCCCCCGGCTTTCTGTGGTATCAGCCTCTGGGCCGCCGCCACGGTGATCACCGAGGCCAGCTGGCTCTGAATCCAGCCCCGCTCCGCCGCAGAAAAACTGTCGACAATCCTGTCCACAGCCTTATCTGCGCCCTCGGTGTGCAGGGTGGAAAACACCAGATGTCCTGTCTCCGCCGCCATCAGGGCTGCAGCGATGGTCTCCCGATCCCGCATCTCCCCCACCAAAATCACGTCCGGATCCTCCCTGAGAACCGCCCGCAGCCCCTCGGCGAAGGAGGGCAGATCCCGCCCCACCTCCCGCTGATGGATCAGGCTTTTTACACTTCTGTGGCAGTACTCCACCGGATCCTCGATGGTGATGATATGTCTGGCCCGCCGTCTGTTAATGGCGTCGATGACCGCAGCCAGGGTCGTGGATTTCCCGCTGCCGGTGGGACCGCAGACGAGTACCAGCCCGCGATCTCCCGCCACCTGGGCCTGCAATAGCTTCGGCAGCCCCAGCTGGGCCATCGTGGGAATACTGCCCCCCAGAATGCGAATCGCCGCCGTCAGCGCTCCCTCGGCTTTGTAAAAATGTACGCGGTAGCGCACCCCCCGGCCGGTCTCGGCGCTGTAATCCTCCGCCGCCTCCAGAGAGAAGCCCTCCTCTTTTTGAAATTTTTTGTAAAAATCTCCCATCTCCTCCCCGGTAAAACACTGCTTGCTGGCGTACAATTTGCCATCCTTCCTGAAAACCACCGGCTGACCCGGCGTCAGGTGGATATCTGAGCATCCCCGTTTAAACCCATAGTCGATGCGCTCCTCGGCAATCATTCCATGCCCCCCTTCCTGTCTCTCCCCGACCCTGGGGGCAGCCTCTCAAATGCCCCGCCTGGGTATAAAAAAGGCCCCGATCCCAGGACAATGCCCTGGCGACCGCGGCTTGCATCAAAGTGTTTTTTATTATTTAGCCTTCAATACCCGAATATAGTCCTTCATGTACATCGGCAGATCCGGGGGACGGCGCGCCGAGATGATATGTCCGTCGACGACGGAGGGCACATCGTGCCAGATGGCGCCGGCGTTTTCCATGTCATCCTTGATCCCCGGGGTGCTGGTGACATTTTTCCCCTTGAGAATGCCCGCCGAGATCAAAACCCAGCCGGCATGACAGATTTCGCCGATGGGCTTTTGCTCTCTGTCCATGGCGCGAACCATGTCTAAAACCACAGGAAAGCGCCGCAGCTTGTCCGGCGCCCAGCCGCCGGGCACCAAAATGCCGTCGTAATCCTCGGGGTCGATGTCCCCAAAGGCGTAATCCGAGGTACAGGGCACCCCGTACTTGCCGATATAGGTTTTTCCGGCCGCCTCACCGACCACGTGAACCTCCACGTCGTCCTCCTCCCGCAGACGGTGCACGGGATACCAGAGCTCTAAATCCTCAAAATCGTCGCTGATCAGGGCTATGATTTTCTTAGTCATAGGTCTTCTCCTTTACTCTTTTATCGTTGATGCTCAGTGTAATTGCTATCATCTATTATACAATCTTCCTCTGCCCTTGGGCAACTCGAATTCACCGAAATTTCATGTCCCCTCAATATTTATCCTGCCGCGGCAATCAAAAAGATCTGAAGGCATCATCCCTCAGATCTCTTTTGGCTATTTTTTGATTTTATCCCCGCCAGTGCCCTTCACCCATTTGAAGAACAGCACCACCAGGGCGATGGTCAAAAGTGCCGCCGGCAGTCCCACGGCGATGACGAAGGTCTGCAGGGCATTGATGCCGCCCCCAAGCTTCAGCACCGCGACGCCTAAAATGGCGATGGCCACGGACCAGGTCAGCCGGTTCCACCTTTGGGGCTGGCTGTCCGCCGTCATCTCCTTGGAGGCGATGCAGCCCATGGTAAAGGCGCAGGAATCCACACAGGTGGCCAAAAACACGAAGTACAAAAGGATGACCCCCACAATGATGATCTCCTTAAAGGGCAAAGTCTCCAGCATGGCCATCATGGCGTAATTGCTGCCCTTCTCGGCGTTGATGGCCGCCAGGTCCACCACCCCGCTTTTCTGAAGCTTCAGGGCGTAGTTTCCCAGCACGAAAAAGATGGACATGGTGCCGGCCGAGCCTGCGCCCACAATTCCAAAAACCAGCTCTCTGATGGTGCGCCCCCTGGAAACCCTGGCAATGAAAATCCCCATAAAAGGCACCGAGGCAACCCACCAGCACCAGTAGAACACCGTCCAGTCCTGGGCAAAGCTGCCGCCGCCAAAGACGTCGCCATAGCTGTTCATCCGGATAAAATTGCTGATCAAGGTCCCCGTCTCCTCCACCGAGGCCGTCAGAATATAGCGGCCCCCGGCCGCCAGGAAGATGCAGACCAAAATGATCACCAGCAGGTACATGTTGATGTCGCTGAGGAGCTTAATCCCCTTGTCCAGTCCCCGATAGACGCTGATGGAAAAGATCATCATCCACAGCACCAGCACCATGACCTGAAGCTGGGAGGTATCCTGGAGCCCTGTCAGCCGGCAGATTAAAGCCGTCAGCAGCGGAACCCCCAGTCCCAAAGCCGGCGCGAAGGTACAGAAGGTTGCAAAGATCGTCAGGATATCGATGCCCTTTCCGATAATCCCCCGGGAAGCCCGCTCGCCGATGAGATCCTCCAGCACCCCGGAAATTTTTAAATTCTTTCGCCTCAGCACCAGAAAATAGTAGCCCACGGCCAGACCCGCCAGGGCGTAGAAGGACCAGGCCACGGGGCCCCAGTGGAACAGGCCGTAGGGCACGGCGATGTTGTAGGCCTCCAGGGAATAGGGGGCGTAGCCAAAGGGCGGATTGTCCACGTAAATCAGTGGCTCGCAGACAGACCAGAGGATCGCCGAGGAGCCGATGGCGGAGAAAAATATCATGGACAGCCAGCTGAAGAAGCTGTAGGCCGGCTTGGCGTCGTCGCCGCCCAGACGAATTTTTCCATATTTGCCGAGACCGATGGCGATGCAGAGAAAAAAGGCCGAGACGCCGAAGCCCAGAAAAAACCAGTCGAATTTTGTGATCACAAAGCGCCGCAGGCCGTTGGCGAAGGCGATGGCCTCGTCGGGAAAGGCCAGGCAGGCCGCCGACACCACCAGCATCATCGTCAGGGCGCCGATAAAAATCGTCCTGTCCACCGGAATTTTTTTGTTTTGCTTATCCATATTCTCACCCCAAAGTCCATCGCTGCGATCATTAAAACCGCCAATTCACTTAAAACACCGAGAAACGGGCAATTAACCCTGCCCGTTTCTCTCATTTTTTACCTGTTATTTAACTAAATACTTTTCGATTACCTTTAACTGCTCCGGTGTTTTTTCCGGTTCCTGGTAGGAAGCCAGACGCTCGGCAACCTTCGCCGAGGCCTTTTCCTTGATGGATTTTCCATCCTCGGTCTGCCAGGTGTTGTAGTCCACCTTGACGAACATATCCGGCACGTAGTGTTCCTTGCGGTATTCCTTGGGGGTACGTCCAGACATAAAGTTGCCCCGGGGACCAACCTTGGCGATCTCCTTGGTGTAGTCCTTGTCGTAGTCGATGGCGATGCCCTGGCTCATCCGCTTCAGCAGCTTGATGAGCTGTTCGTCGGCGACGTATTTTTCCAGGGAGCTGACGTTGAAGCCGCTGAGCATACCGCAGCTGAAGAACAGCAGGTCGGTGTCGCTGAGGACGCCGCTCATGAGGTTCATGGTTGATTCCACACCGGCCTGGAAGTCCACGTCCACGGCGTCGTTGAGGGCGCCGGAGGTTCTGAAGGGCATGCCGTAGTGCTTGGCCATGGCGGCGCTGGCCAGAGAGATCAGGGCCGTCTCGGCGTTGCCCAGGGCCATGGATACCGCCCTCAGGTTCGTGGAGGTGGAGGTGTTGCCGTAGAACACCGGCAGGCCCGGCTTGATCAGCTGAATCAGCACGGTTACCGCCAAGAGCTCGGCGTTGTTCTGGATGATGGTCCCCAGCACCGAGGCGGGGCTTGTCAGCACCGGCAGTGAGCAGGTGGCCAGCTGCATGGGCTGGTTGAGCTCGCAGTAGGCAAACATGGCGTCCAGGCTGTCCTTAACCCAGGCCAGGGGCGAGATGGGGCTGATGCAGCCCACGGCCACGTATTTGTCGTGGACATCCATGAAGTCCTGGATCATCTTGACCACGTTGTTGGCCACGACGCCGGAATCGTGCTCCTTGGTGGCCAGGGCTGTCAGGGAGATGGGCAGGGTCGTGTAGTTTAAAAGCGCCGCCGCCATGTAGTAGGAGCGCTCTTCTCTGGGAATATCGTAGGTGTCGCACAGCAGCAGATGGGTCATGTCGATGCAGTCACTGGTCTGAACCAGCTTGCAGATATCGACGTAGTCGTGCATCTCGGCGAAGCGGAAGCCGCCGTTTTCGTAGACGTAAGGCGGGCTGCCTGCGGTGGCCATGGTCTTGCTGCCGTTGCCCATGCTGTAGACGGAGCCGTCGGGGCGCAGGATATCAAAGCCCTTGACGACGGTTTTTAAGCCCTTTTCAATCAATTCATCGGTGAAGTGGATGGTGTAGCCGTCCACGGTGGCGCCGTGCTTTTTAAAAATTTCAACGGCACGGTCATCCTCAAAGACACAGCCCACTTCCTTCAGCAGCTTCACTGACTGCTCGTGGATAAACTCCACATCCTTCGCTTTTAAAAACAGGTTTTCTAATTCCATTTTATCCTCTCTTTGCTAGAATTTAAATCACACCGATGTCACTATGCTTCTGTTGAGACGTCCGGTGATTTTCTCTTTTTGTTGTAAATCAGAACCAGGAAGGCGCAGACCATGGACAACAGCGCACTCACGCCCAGGGCGATGAAGATGTAGTTGTAGGCGCCGTTTCCAAATTGATCCAGCCATTTACCCGCAATGGGCGATACAAACATGTCCGGTAAGAATCCGATAACCGACAGAATACCCGAGGCCGAGCCAAAGATTGTCGCCGGAACGTCGGTTTCAGTAAACAGCGATGAGGCTACGCCGTAGGCGCCGTTTAAGAAGAAGGATAAGACCATGATCAAAATGATTACCGGAATCATGAACACTGCGCTGTGGGGAGCCACGACGATGACAAACAGACAGATGGCCGTGATGCCCATGCAGAGCAGCATCGTCTTGGCCGGCGATTTAATTTTTGTGGCCAGGGCGCCGATGATCGGCGATGAGAACAGGGAGGTTCCGTACATACGGATATTGCCCATGAGGGCCGCCGTTCCAACGCTGGCGCCAAAGACTGCGGTAACGTAGGGAACCGTGTAGCTCAGCGAGGTATAAACGGTATAGATAAAGAACATGCTCAGGGTTGTGAGCCATACGCCGGGGTGCTTGATGGCTGCCACCAGCTCGGATAGGTCGAATTTCTTGCGGGTTGTGACAATTTCTCCCTCAAACTTCGGAATGAGCACAAAGGAGGCAATGGCAAACAGGATATTCAGCCCCGCGTAGAACATCAGCACGGCGTTGAAGCCGGCGGACATTTCCGCAAACTGATCGAAGATCCACATGGAAATAAAGTTGACCACCAGTCCCAAAATCCCGACGATACCATAGCTGATACCGATGTTTCTGGAATAGGTGTTGTCGTTGCTGACCAGGCGGATCCCCTTGTAGCGAATCCCCCAGTAGATAAAGGTTGTACAGATCCCAAACAACGGGAACATAATCTTCAGCATTTCGTAGCTCGGCAGAGTTGAATACCAGAGCGTCAGAATCGCCGAGATCCCAAAGCCCGCTGTGGCCAGGTACTTCACGCGAATTTTATCTGCGAGAATGCCGCCGGGCAGGTAGGAAATCATGGCGGTGGTGCCGTAGAGACCGTAGAGAATACCGAGCTGCTCATTGGTGAGGTTTAAGCTCTGAAGCACCGGCTCGTAGAACACGTATCGGATCAGGTAGGTCAGATAGACGACTACGGCGCCGGAGCTGACGATGCCAATGACAGCAGTTCTGGTGAAATTGCTGATGCTTTCGCTGTTTACTTCTTTTTTGTTCATTCGTTTTCCCCTCCAGGATTTTAACACAGGTTGTCCGGACGTGTGTCATATACAAGTATGCTACAAGTATAGCGCGGTATTCATCCCTTGTCAATGGTTTTCAATAAAAAAATATATAACAATTGATATAACTGTATATATCAATTTCCGATCTACGCCTTTACAGGGACTAAATTTATCGGAGCGCTGTGCCCTCAGGGCAAAATTAAAGGGCGCATCCCAGCAGGATACACCCTCGGCAAAGACAGGGGCTTTGCCCCATCCGTCTCAATATTTCATTTTCAGATTAATCTCCTCACAGGGAACATAGGTTTCCGACACGCCGACGATCTGCCCCTTGACGGTTCTGTAGGTCTGCTTAAACTTAAAAACGCCCTCCTCCGGGCCGATAAACAGACACTCCCTGACCGGCGTGTTGTCCGTCATAACCGTAATCTCCAGGCTTTTGTAAATGTCGTAATTATTCAACACGAGGTTCATGGAGTCCATCAGCCGCTCGGGATTTTTCACCGGAAAAGAAACCCTGGAGTTGTGGATGATGTACTTGATGTCGATGCCGACGGGCATGGTGCCGTTGTACAGCATCCGCGTAAACTGCAGACAGCGCACCTGGGCGGCCTCGGAGGGGTTGAAATAGGTCTGCACCGTTTTTTCATCGGCCTCTTTAATGTCCACAATTTTGATGTCCGTCAGCTGATCAATGCTCTTCGTCTCGTTGAAGATCATGGTGTAGCGCTTGTTCTTTTTTGAGCACACAAAGAAGCCGTGGCGATCCAAAACGTAGACATAGCCGCGCTCCTGGAGGATGGAGAGGCTTTTTTTGGCCGTCACCGGCGTCGTGCTGTAAATTTTGGCCAGCTCCCTGAGGGAGGGCAGCTGCTGCTCCGGCGCATAGACCCCCTGCTCAATCTTTCCCTGAAGATCGTTGAGGATGTATTCATAGGTTTTCATACACTGGCCTCCTATACCTTCGACAGCCCCTGAAGGCAGCAGATATCTCCCTCGACATAAAGCCTGCCGTAGCCCAGGGGAATATCGTCTGAATCGTAGAGCTTTTGCTCAAAAAGCATCATAAAGGGCTGCTTCTCCCCCGGGTCGCCGCCCTCCTCCAAAAAATAGCGCCGCACCTCGTCGTCGGTGATGACGCCGTTGACATCCACCTCTTCCCAGTAGCCGTAGCCGTAATTTTCGCCGAAGACGACGTTTGCCATATCCCGATAGCTAAAGCTGTCCTCCTTGATGTTCATTCCGGGAAAATAGGGAATGTACTTTTCATCCAGGGCCACCGGGCGCTTTCCCTGGTAGAGCATGGAGCGGATGCAGACCAGCTTCGTCTTTGGCGCCACCTGAAGATGGTAGACCAGATCGATGGTCGGCGCCATGATTTTGGCGTGGAGAAGCTTTGCCAGAGAATACCCTCCCTGGATAACCTCTTCGATGTCAAAGCCAACCTCAAATTTATTCAGAGAGTACTCCCTGACGTAGGTACCCTTGCCCGGAGAGGATTTCAGGTAGCCCTCCCCCACCAGAACCTCGATGGCCTTTCTGATGGTCATCCGGCTGACGCCGTAATCCTCACAGAGGCTGTTCTCCGAGGGCAGGCAGTCCCCGGCCACGTAAATCTTATTCAGAATTTTCTTTTTAATGGAATCCGCAATGGCAATGTATTTTGCTTCAGTTTTGCTCATTCTGCAACCACCTCTGACAGATTTCCACACCCTTGATGGCCGACTTTGTGTAGGCATCGGCCTTCACAAAGTCGCAGACCGTCTTGGTGGCGACGCAGCCGCCGATGATGATCTTTACCTGATCGCGCATCCCCGCCGCCGCAAAGGCCTCCACAACCTCCTTGATGCTGACGATGCAGTCCGTCAGCACGGCGCTGAGGCCGATGATATCGCAATGGTATTTTTTCGAGGCCTCAACAAAATCCTCGGCCTTGACATCGACGCCCAGATCGTGGACAAAAAACCCCCCGGCCTGCATGGCGCCCTTGAAAATAGACTTCCCGATGTCGTGGATATCTCCCTCGACGGTGCCCAGAAGAATCGATTTTCCACTGACCTCGTCCTTGATATCATCGTAGATATTGCAGACATTGGTGTACTCCAGCACATCTTCAAAAATAATTCCGACAACCATCAAATCCGCAATGGAGTATTCCCCCGTCTCGTAGCGGTTGCCAACCCTCTCCAGACCCTTGTTCAAGGTCATCCATATTTCCTTTGGATCTATCTTTGCCGCCATGCAGCGCTTGACGATTTTTATAACCCTGTCCTCGTCGAGCTCCTCGATGGCGTTTGTGAGCATCTCCAGCATACTTCCCTCTCTGTACTATACTTTTAATAATAAATTATATCACAGAACTGCGGCAAATTAAATCCTTTTATGATCATTTTGCATCTTTTACCCCTTCATGGTACAATAATTTATCAAATTTACCATTGGAGGATTTTATGCATATACGACCCCGTCCCTGGGCCCGCCCTGAGCTTCTGGCCTGCGGCTTTTTTGTGGAGGATCCCCGGATGGCCAGGGGAGCCTGGCAAAAAGAATTTGCCCAGAGCGCCCCGCTGCACCTGGAGCTGGGCTGCGGCAAGGGCAGCTTCATCGCCGCCCTGGCCCACCGCAATCCCGAGATCAACTACCTGGCCATCGACATGATCGACGCCGTTTTGGGGCTTTCCAAAAGAAATATCGAGGCAGCCTACGCCGGCGACGCCGTGGACAACCTGAGGCTTACCGCCTGGGATATCGAGCGCATCACTGACATCCTCGCCCCCGAGGACGCCGTCGAGCGCATTTACATCAATTTCTGCAACCCCTGGCCCAAGCGCCGTCAAAATAAAAAGCGGCTGACCTACACCCGACAGCTGGAGCGCTACCGCAGCTTTTGTGTTCCAGGCTGTGAAATTCACTTTAAAACCGACAGCGACCTGCTCTTTGACGCCTCCCTAAAATACTTTGAGGCCATGGATTTTGAGAGTCTCTTTTTAACCCGGGATCTCCACCGGGAGGGCGGGTATCCCGACAACATCGTCACGGAGCACGAAAAAATGTTTTCCGACGAGGGGATTCCCATTAAAATGACCGTCGTCAAAATGCCGTGATTACTCCGCAAGCTGGGCCATTACCACCCGCTCCCGGCGCGCCATCTCGCCGCCAATCAAATCGCTGAAGCTAAGGCTTCTGGTAAAGCAATGCTTTCCCACGGTGTCGGAGACCACGCAGGTATAGGGCAGAATCTGAACAATCTGAACTGTCCTCACCCGGTGCCTTTCCCTGGGATCTAAGATCCTGCCGTCCAGCAGGGTCACCGGCACCTCAATCCAGTCGCCAACCTGAAACATCTGCAAAAACAGCTTTCTCATATAATTTTGAGCGCCCTTGTACACCCTGGAGCAGCAGCGGGCATGCTCGTCCACATACATATTTTTCCAGGTATTCAGGCAAAAGCCAAATTCAACGGCATCCTCCTCGCCCTCATCCACCCTTTTTCGGCTTGCGGAATTGTAGCCGCAGTCCTTGTGGACACAGTACAGGCCGATGATGCCGTGGCTTTTTCTGTACACAGGCCTCAGGCGCAGGCGATAGGGGCCCGGGCCCTTAAAATAGGGTTTGATCTGTATTTTTCTTTTCATTCTTTTCTCCAATTGTTCTTAAAATTCTCTGGAACTAACCCGCACTGGGCTTGTTTTTTGTTTTCTCAGTTTTTTGTCACCAGCAAAAGCCCTGCGTCGTCGATGTAATAATAGCCTGGCTCCAGCTCCTCAGGCAGCACAACCTCGGCATAGCCCTCCCGGGTGTAACGGTACTGGTCTGCGATACAGCGCACCTCCGGGACGCTTTTGAACACCCGGGTATCTGCCCGCATATAAACCTCCTGATAAACCGAGCCCTCGTAAATGCCGACGGCGTAGTCCTCCCCCGGCGTCAGGCCCTCAAAGGTGTTGATGTCGCTGAGATGCTCCTGGCTGACCTTGACGCCGCCGATCTCCGAGATTCTCAGATCCTGGTAGCTTTCGGCCGCCGAGGCCAGCACCTCCTCGGCGGAGCTCCCCGGACAGAGGCGGCGTCTGTCGTCCCCCGACAGCCCATAGACATCGAGGGTGGCCGTCTGGGCCAAGATCATCCCCAGGGTAACGCCCTTGTCCTCCATTTTCTGAAAGAACACCTGCTCCGGCAGGGCCTGATGCTGCTTTAAGACCAGCGCTGCCCCCTCCTTGTATTCTGGAATAGCGCTTCCCCCCTCCCAGAGCCAGATCATCTGCGACTTTCCCGCATTGGTCAGCTTAACCATATCGCCGTCGTAGGTTTTGCCCTCCGCCTCCAGGGGATAGAACAAATTCCCAGACTTAACGTAAAATCCATCGGTGAGCTCATCCAGGGCCATACCCTCGCCAGAGTCACCCCTCCAGGAACCGCAGCCCGTCAAAAGCACAGCTGCCGCCAACAGCCACAGCACAATCATTTTTTTCATTTTTTTACCCCTAATCGTCGATGTCGGCATCGTAAATCAGCCCAAAGGCCTCGCGGTATTTTCGTCTGAAATGCCAGCCCATCCCCAGGGCTGTTGCCCCCGAGGTCAGGCCGCCAATCACTAGGATTTCCTTCAGGCGCAAAGGCAGAGAATGGCTGCCGGCTGCACCGATCCCCTGGGCCTGCTGCCTTGAGATCTCTACAACGGCGTATTCACCGCCCTCCGGCGTCACCACAGCCTCCCCCCGGGCATCCAAAACGCCCCGGCCCACCTCGTCACCCTCTGGGGATTTCAGCAGCACGACACAGCCCTCCAGGGCCGTCGGAAGCCTCAGGGTAAGGCTGTTTGCCAGCACCGGTGCCCTGAAGAGGCACAGACCGAAAAAAATCACCATCCAAAGCAGCGCTGTCCCCATTTTTTTACACCGGCACATTTCTGACCTCCACGCCGATGGCCGTCAAATCGTCGGCTTCTCCAGCTTCCCTAAGCTTCTTAAGATAAGCCTCCTCCTGCCCAAAGGCATAGTGGGCCAAAAGCCTTTTTCTGGAAAAAACGCCGTCGCTGCCGATGAAAAAGCGGTCCTTGACCCTGACCTCAAAGTAACGCTCCATGACGTCGAAGCCCATCCGCGCATTGCCGAGACAGGAGATCAGCAGTCCCTCCCGCTCCAAAAGATGATCGATGGTCAAAACCTCGGTCCGCCGGGATCTTTGGCGAAGGATTTTTGAATCCCCAATCTGGAGGATTCCCCCCTGATCACCGTCCAACAAAAGCACCGCCAAAGTCGTCGCCAGGCACAGGCCCTTCTGACTGCCATAGTCTCTGATGCTTTGATCAATATGTCCCAGTGCCTTTCTCAGGGCTTTTAGCCCTTCTATACCGATGTCCTCGGTCTCCCGCCACCAGCTTCTGACCCCGGAGACGGCCATCCGGCTGGCTATCTCCGGGGCATCCAGACTGCCGACACCGTCGGCAACCACAAAAATCCCCCGGTCCCGCCGAAGCTTTGATACCTCGCAATACCAGGCATCCTGATTTTTTCTGTGGCAGACAGCCTTTTTTGAGGCCGCCTGCCACCTCAGCTCACGCATCTGCTTCATCCTCCTTTTTAACCACAAAATCCAAATTGGCAATTCTTATGCGATCCCCGGCTCCAATTTCCACCTGCCGATCCCCCACAAGGCGATGGCCGTTGACCCAGGTGCCGTTGGTCGTTTCCAAATCCCTTAAAAAATAGCGCCCGCCCCGCTGCATAACAAGACAATGTCTGCGGCTGACCACCGGCGAATCGATGTGTATCGCCGATGCGGCGCCGTCACTTCCCAAAATGCCCGGCGCAAGACTGAAATTCCCCGGACTTCCCGATAGAACCAGTCCTTCCTCCGAGAGCAGACCACCCAAAATATCCACTGGCGAAATAATCGTATCCATTTAACCCTGCCTCCGTCTTTTGCTGTCGGCGTATTTTCTCCACAGAATGCCCGCCGCAGCACAGAGGGCAGCGGCCACCACCGCTGTCAAAAAGATCTCCGGCACCCTGGAAACGGTCTCTTCCGGCTCTAAATTTTCAGAAAAGCTGTCTGCGGCCGCCCCAGCCTCCGGACTGAGGGTGGGAAAGACCAGCTGTGTCTCAGAGACGTTGCCCACTTCATCGGCGGCAGTGATGTTGAGGGCCACCTCCCCCTGACCGCCTGTCTCAATGGTCACCGGCGCCCTCCGGGGACTGTCCCAGGTCATTTCCAGGGCCCTGCCGCAGACATAACCCTCGATTTGGGTCATATAATCCGGCAGCTCACTGCCGATCCATTTTTTATCCAGACTGATTTCTAAGGTCGTTCCCGCGGCAATGCCTTCGCCGTTTTCCAAAAGCCGGCCTGTCTTTTTATCCCTGATCAGCACCGCCGGCGGCGTCCCGTCGATATAAAACTGACAGCGGATTTTTTCGGATCGGTTTTCCGCCATATCCACGGAGAAAATCTCCGCCGTTTTGAGACCATCCTCCACAATGGGCTGATCCACAGACCAGAGCCGTGTGCGGCCAAAGCCCCAGAGATCCGTCAGGGTACACTCCACCGACTTGAGGTATGTCTCCTGAATTTGAAAATGCTCTGACAAAACAAAGCCCGCCTTGTACACCGGCGCTTCCTCGGTCTTAAGATCAATCAGGGTTATCTTAGGACTGGTCTTATCGATGATCACCCTCAGGCTGCAGGTCTCGGAGGTATTGCCCGCCTTATCCACCGCCAGGGCCTCGCAGGTGTAGCTGCCCTCCTTGTCCAAGGCGAAGGCCCCGGCTATCCCCGCCGGATCTTTTTGAAGGCTTAGCGCCGCCGCCCTGCCATTGACAGCCAGACGAATCCCCGAGGTCTCCAAATTTTCATCCTGAAAATACAGCTTAAAATTGAGATCGCTGTTGAAAAACCCCGGCTGATCCGGCACCATCCTTCCCACCGGCGGCGTTCTGTCGTAGATCCACCCCGTATCCTCGGATATCCAAAAGATGTTGCCCGCCGGATCTTCAAGCCTTGCCTCAAAGCTCAGACTGCCCTCGGGCAAAAGCGTCTCCCCCGCGGCGATGGAAAGCCTTGCCGTCACCTGCCCTTCAGAATTTTCAGAAATTTCCGCCGGCCTCGGGCCATAGCTGACCGTCGTCACCGCCACCTGGTGATTGGCAAAAATTTCTGTGTTTAAGGTCATGCCGTTTTTAATATAGCCCTGGGTGACATAATCCTGGGCGTCGTGACGGGCATAGGCCTCGATGGGGGCGTAGTAGCGCAGCTGGTTTTCACATTGTCCGCCATCTATCCCCGAGAGCGTATTGCCCGCCGCATCCCACAGGGACAGCTCAAAGGCCGGGCTTTCCTGATCCCGAAGCTTCAGCGCCTCCACGGGAAGGCCGAGCTCGAAGCTGTATTCCGCCGACGTCTCAGCCACGGCCTCCTCCCCGGCCGTCAGCCGCAGCGCCGCAGGATGGTTTAGGGCTCCTTCAAGGAAAAAATGATCCCCCGCCTTTAAAAATTGGGCCGGATCCTCCGAATTATCACTGCGCTGACAGAGCTGGGTCAGCGTCAGCGGCGCCAGGTAGGTCGCCGTTTTCAGATCGACACTCAGGGGCGGATTGCCGTAGGGGTCGGTGAGGGTCAAACTGCAGTCTATTGTTGTCTGATCCGCCACCAGATTGTCGGCCAAAATACCTCCCCCAAAGCTCAGGCCGTCCTCGCTCTCCACCGAAACCGCCTGCCCCGCCGCCAACACCTGAGCCTGGGCCTGGTGGGAGGTTTTAAAGGAAAGCTTGAGATACTCCCCATTTTTGATGTATTCGGGGTTTTTATTATCCGTCGTCCAATCCAGGGTCTCCAATGCCAAGGGCGCATAGAATACAGGACCCTGGACCTCCAGTGTCTCGGCGTCCTCGCCTTCCCCCAGCTTTACCTGGGCGGTGACCCTCTCTCCCTCGACAAAGTCCTCTGCCTCGGCCTTGAGAGAAGCCCTGTAAAAATAAAGGCCTTCCTCTATCGCTTCCTCAAAATCCACCGCTTTTCCCGCGATGCTTCCCTCGAGGACAGGCAGCTCCTCGGCGGCGCTGACCTCCAGGGTCAGGGTGTCCCCGAGGATAAAGGCCTCCTGGGCGTCATTATCCGAATAGAGGCGCAGAAGGACCTGGGGAGGTCTCGTTTTCTCCTGGGCCATAGCCGCCCCCTCCAGACCCAAAGCCAGGCCCAGGGCAGCCAGCAAAAGCATCAGCATTGCCATCCATTGTCTATTTTTCATCCTCAATATTCTCTCCCAAATCTAATTTTTCTGTTTTAAAAGCTTCCTCAGAAGCTTTGAGAAGCGTCGTTTTCTGCGCCTCGTCTTTCTTTTTTACACCTCTTATGCAGCGCTTTTTACAGGCCTTGCGCAGGCTTCCCCAGAGGCATTCCAAAAATACTGCCAGGGCTGCAAAAAATCCCAGGCCAAAGCTCGACAAATAAAACCACAGCCGCATTTATTCCTCCATCGCCAGGGCCTCTTCCAGGGCGTTGATCTGACTAAGAAGATTTTTCGAGATCTCCCCCTCCTTGAGGGCCAGAAGCTGATTGTAATAAGTCATCGCCGCTTTTTTATCCCTGCCCAGACAAAGGCGGGTCAGCTCAATTAAAATCTGGGGGTCCTGCGGATTTTGCTGCCGTGCCCGCTCAAAAAAGGCCTGGGCCTTCTCTGTATCTCCCAGGGCCAGCTGAACCCGCCCCTTTAAAATCCAGGTCTCCTTGTCGGAGGCGACCTCTCCCAGAGCCTCGAGGCAGGCCTGGGCCTTTTCCAGGGCCCACCTGATCCCAAGGGGGTCTGTCTCTTCCTGGGCCTGTCTGTAATAATGGCTGGCCAACAGCTTGTATATTTTGGGGATCCCATAAAAATCCCCGTTTTGCTCTGCGTAAGCCTCAAGCCCTTCGGCAATCCGATCGAACTCCTCTCCCATAAGCCCCTGCCTTTCAAACAGCGTCAAGAGCAAATAGCGCAGCTCTGGCTGTGCCTCCCCCTGCGCTTCGCAAAAATTCTTTAACGCCCCGAGGGCTGACGCCATCTCCCTTCCATCTTCTCCCTGAAGCAGGGGCTTTAATGCCCCCGCCAGGGCGCGCTGCTCCCCACTGCCCTTCTTTTCTGCGGCCTCCAAGAGCGCTTCACCATAGCTCAGCCAGGGCTCCTGCCCGGCCTCCAGGCCCTGCATGGCCAGATTTAGGGCCAGCCCGGCGTCAAGATACCTGATTTCCGTCTTATTTCTAAAGACCTCGCAAATCTTTGCCGCTTCCTGGCTGGCCATCGCCCTGTAGATTTTTTCATAAAGCGCCTGGTTTTCAGGATCGGCAGCCACCCCCCGGAGATAGTCCGTTCTGGCGCCGATGTCGTCCTGTCTGGCCCAGCGCTCATCTCCAGACAGCTCCCAGGCCTTTCCGGTTCTCTGGGCATCGCTGCGCATTAAAGCCAGAGCCCCCAGCATGCTGATCAGGCAGAAAGCCGCCGCCAGCAGCACAGACATCAGAATCGTCAGGCGTCTTTTTTCCAGCAGGGCGTCCCTGGCGCCTATGCTTTCCAGGGCCTGCCTCAGCTGGGCCATGCTCTGGTAGCGTCCCTCTGGATTTTTACACAGACATTTTGCCACCAGGGCATCCATCTCCACAGAAACCGTGGGCGCAATGCTTCTCGGATGAATCGTCTCCAGGGGCAAATCCGCCGTCAAAAGGTTGAACAGGGTCGCCCCCACGCCGTAAATATCCGTGCGCTCATCGACCATCCCCGAGCCGTCCCCGTACTGCTCCGGCGCCGCAAAGCCCCGGGTGCCCAGGGCTGGCGCCGCCTCCGCGGCCATTTCCCGGGCAATGCCGTAGTCCATAAGATAGACCACATCCTCCCTGGAAACCATGATATTCCCGGGATTGAGATCGCAGTAGATGATGGGCCTGCCCCTGGCCTCGTGCAGGCAGGCCAGCACGGCACAGATGGTTTTCATCCAATTGAGGGCCCTTTTTTCATCCACGGGCCCTGCCCGCTCTAAAAGCCCCTTTAGGTTCTCTCCCTCGATGTAATCAAGAACCATGTAAAAGCCTTCCGCCTCCTCGCCGAAATAGTGGATCGTCGTCATATTGGGATGACTCACCGCGGCCAAAACCTTCACCTCGTTTTTATAATACTCAAACCAGGGGCCGCTTTGTCTGCGGTCAACCCACTTGACCACCCAGCGCTTTGGAAGGCCGCAGGCTCTGTCCTCGGCCAGATAGACATCCCCGCTGCCGCCCTGGCCCAGGCGCTCTCCCAGATAAAAGCGGTTCGCCAGCACCCGCCCGGAAAGATTTTTCACAGCGCCTCCACCTCCGCCAGCTTGATTTCCAGGGCCGAAATCCATCCAGAAGCTGCCGGGAGCACCCTTGCCGCCGGTCTCAAAAGCTCCAGAGCTCTATTGAGACACAAAGCCCTTTCCTCCCCGGAGGCCGCCAGGGCGCAGAGCTCCCAAAGCCTGGCCATTTCCTGACAGAGTGCCGGGCATCCCTGGATTGCCTCCTGTGCCATCAACCCCTCTGCCAAGGATAAAATTCCCGGAATCAGCTCCCCCCGCCCCTCCTCCATCCAGAGCTCCGCCGCCCGGCTGTAGCACATCAGGCAATAGAAGCTGTTTTCTCCGGCCAGGGCGCAGAGCTTTGCCAAAAAACGCTGCTTTTCCTTCCCGCCCTCCGCCGCCAGGGTATCGTACACAGAGATCCCCGCCGCAAAGCAGAGGGTCTGTCTGCAGTCAGGATCTTTGATTTCTCTCTGGGCCAGGGCGCACATCTCTGCCAGGCTTCCCGTGGCCAAAAGCTCTTGTTTAAGCTTCAGGGCAATCATCCCAGGGCGATGTGGCCTTTCCTTTTGTTTTATTTTCATATTGTCTTCCTTCCTTGGTAATTGGCCGGGGATTCTAAAATCCCCGGCTGTCATCATCGATGCTGTTCCAAATTAAAAATTGAGGTTCAGCCTCCTTAACCCTTATACTTTCTTTTTTGATAAATTCCAGCGCCGCCGGCGGCCATCACCATCAGGGCGATACAGCCTGCCAAAAAAGGACCCGAATAATCCACGCCGGTTCCCGGGTTTTCCGCCCTGCGATTGGTCATCTGACATTTTACGATGTCGCCGTCTTCCCTAATGGTAAATTTCACCGGCGTATCGTCCAGGATATAGCCCTCGGCTGCGCCTTCCTCCTGAAAATAGTAGTCGCCCGCCGGAAGGCCAGAGACCTTCAGGCTTCCCTGATCGTCGCTGATGCCCGTGTAAAGCTTTTTGCCCTCGGCATCGTACAGGGTGATCTTTGTTCCGGGAATCGCCGCGCCGGTGGACACATCCGTTTTGCTCAGGAGCACATCCCCCTTGGCGGCGCGGTTAAAGGGCTTTATGGCCTCGATTTCAACCAGAGGCGTCGTGTCGTCCACGTAGCTGAGATCTGCTTTATAGACCGTGTCATCCAGCACCATTCCCGCCGGCGCTTTGTACTCTGTGACCTCGTAAAGGCCGTTAAACAGCGCTTCTTCCCGGGCCACAGCAATATTTTCTGTGGATGTTTTTTCCCCAAGGGTCAGATCCACGGGGCTGTCCTGGGCTCTGTCTGCTGCGTCCTCGGTCATAAACCAGGCCTCCTGAAGCGCTGCGCGGCCGTCTTCCCCGGTGACCATATGGGCGACAACATCACCCTTTTTCGCCCGGAGGACCCCGTCGGCCGTCACAATATCCTCCCCGGCCGTCACCAAAAATTCCGCGCCGGAAATCCCCGTGGTCTCATAGACGGTCTGTCCGTCCTTCACCTGCCAGCGCGCCAGGTCTTCACCGGTTTTCTCCAAAGTCAGGGTTCCCATGGCCAAATCGTTGTCCAGCTGATCCTGGGACAGCTTTCCGTCCTGAACAATCTCAAAGCTGTAGAGGGTCTCGTCTCTGACGTAGCCCTGGGGCGCCTTGAGCTCTCTGTAATAATACTGGCCCGCCGCAAGCTCCGGCAGCACAATTTTCCCCTCATCGTCGGTGACCTGGGTGCAGATAAGCTGCTGATCGGCGTCGTAAAAGCCAATTTCAGCACCGGCCAAGGGCTTTCCGCCCCGGCGTTCTGTCTTTAACAGGGTGTATTCCTTCGTGAAAAGACTGTTGACGACGGCCTTTCCGTCGTTGGCTCTGAGCACAATCACCGAAGCGTTGCCCTCGGGGCGGTAGGCGATCGGATATTTATTGGTATCCAGCACCAGATCTCCCCTGGTTTCAAGCTCCTTGTAGTAATAATCTCCCGCCGGGAAGTTTTCTGTCGTCGCCGTCTCGCCGTCCGCCACCGTCTTGACGCTCACCAGGCTGTCGGCGGGCACCGTGCCGCCGCGGCCATCGGCCATGGGCGCTGCGGTGAACACGCCAAAGGTGATGCCATTGGCCGGCTGCTGCTTTTTGATCAGCCTCAGGCTTCCATCCTCGCCGACGGTGTAATCCTCCAGGGCCTCCTCGTTCTTCTTCAGCGTGAAAACCGCCTGCTGCTTTGCATTTTCAAGGCTCAGGGTGACCACGTTATCCTCGGGCATCACCTGCTCCCCGGCATAGGTCAGCTCTACGTCCTGGGCTCGGCTGTCCAAAACGAAGCCCGCGGGGGCCGACTTTTCCACCACTCGGTATTTTCCGAGGTAGAGATCTCCTGTTTCAGCAATGCCCTCGGCGTCGGTGGTGATTTCCGCCACCTTCTCCCCGCTGTGGTGGTACACCCGGGGCGCCTCGCCGTCGGAGGCCCCTAAAATATCCTCGGCGGCGTAAACCTCAAAGGTCACGCCAGCCAGGGCCTTCTGGGCAAAATTAAAGGTGGTCAGGGTCCCGTATTCCGTCTCCTCCCTGGTGACGCCGTCGGGCATTTCACCGGTTTTTTCCACCCGGATACGCCCCTTGGCCGGTGCGTTGGCCAGAGACTGCTCGTAGGCGTAGTAGGATTTTTCCGAGGTCTCAACAACCGTACAGCTGCCCTCGTTTAAGACAAAGGGAATCCCCGTATACCTTTCTCCATCCACCTCAAAGCTCACCGATTCCTCGCCGCCCTGGTAGGCCAGATAGCCCGCAGGGGCCTGGGTTTCGACCAAAATATAATGGCCCGCAGGCAAGGGCTTGTCCAGGCCCAGCCTTCCCTGGCTGTCGGTGGTCCATTCCCTCACCGGCATAAACAGATGGGAGGCCGGATACTGGGTGACGAAGTCCCCCTCCGCCACGTCGTAGACCTTAAAGCGCGCCCCCTTGAGGGCCACGGGCTTACCGTCCTCACTGTCCTTTTTGACCACCGTCAGATCTGCGTAAAAATCTCTGTTGCCGAAAAAGTATTCCAGCACCTGTCCGTCCTCGGACACAAACACCTCCTCGACAATGGCCGCACCGATGTAGCCCGCCGGTGTTTTTGTCTCCTTCAGGGTGTAATGACCGTAGGGAATATCCCCAAAGGTCAGCTCTCCCGCCTCGTCGGTGACCTTGATGTACTGCGTCTGGGGATCTGCTTTCAGGGACAGGGTAAACTCGGCCCCCGCCAAAGGATTTAAGAGACCCGGGCTGTCCTCGTTCTGCTCATCGTTGGGCACCGCCAGCTTTTTAAGCTTCACCGCACCCTTCTTCACACGATTCTTGGCCTCCACAACCGCTGTTGTTCCCGGATCATTGAGGTGCAGCGGGTACTTGGTATCATCCAAAAGATAGCCCGTGCCGGCGGCAATTTCCTGGATATAGTAATCGCCGCAGAGCTGGGCCGGAAATTCCACGATCCCCTTTGACACCGTGCCCTCGGCCAATTTGTCGCCGTTTTGGGCGTACAGCCCAAAGACAGCGCCGTCGAGGCTGGCGTCGCCCTGGGAGGTCTCTCCGGTTTCAACATCCAGCTTTACAACCTGGGATTTCTCCTCCCGCCTTGAAAACTGGGCCTGTATTCTGGCCGGACTCGCCGGGTCGCCGCCGTAGCCCGCCACAACGCTCTGCCTGCTGGCATCCACCGTGGGCACAAAGATCATGCCGGCGTAGCCCGTGGCCGTGGTGGGAATGTCCAGGCTGACCTCCCCCGCCTTATCCGGCCCCGCCAGCAGTCTGAAGGAGGTGCCCGCGGCAATGTCTGCGGTATTGCCCGTTAAAACTCTGCCGTCGGAGAGCTCCGCCGAGAGACCCGTGCCCTCTAAATTCAAGCTGAAGCTTCCGCCGCCGGAGGTGGTGTACCAGCCTGTCTCCTGGCGCATTGCATCGGCATTCCAGCCCGCCGTCTGGAGACTGCCTCCCACCTCAAAGCGGGTGGCCGGTGCGCTGGCGTGATTCAAAAGCCACTGCACCATCGGATCGTTCACGGCCGCCTGATAGGCGCCTCCGTTATAGGCCGCCCGCACTGCCATCCAGGTGTCCATGTAGGCGTTGTTGACATTGCCGCCCTCCAGGGCCATGAACTCTGCGCTGTCGTTGCCGCCGTAGCCGTAGTACAGCACCGTCCGCAGCTGGTCATTGTTAAAAATCTGCTGACGGTAATCTGTGTTGTTGGGCACCTCCAGCTCCGGCTGCACGCAGTAGGCGATGCTGGTTTTACCCTCGTCCGAAACCACAGACAGAATCTCCGTGTAGGAGGTGTAGCCGCCGTAGACCTTCGACACCTTTACCCCCGAATTCCCAATGGCGCGGCTTTTTTTCGCCTGGGGATTCACCGAGGATTTAATGATCCAGCCCTCCTCGGTCTCGCCCACCGCCACCGTGGCGTAGTCTGCCAGATTACCTATGGGCTCTGAAAGCTCCTGGGCCAGAACCGCCGCTGTCTGCTGTCCCAGTCCCTGGAGCAGCAGCATCGCCGCCAAAATCACAGCGGCAATGGCGCTGCTCCTTTTCTTTAGTAATTTCATTTGTTTTATTTCCTCTCTTTCTTTAAATTTTTCCAGTACTTTTTAAAAACTTGGAGATCTGATTTTAATGTCTATTCGCCCTGTCCCAGGGCCTTTGCGCTTTACCATCCAATCTCTCCCCAGTCGTAGTCGTCCTGACTCAAATCTCCGTTATTCCAGATGGTGCCGTCGCCGTCGGACCACGCTTGGTAGCCCTCCGGACTGTTTTGGCCTTCTGCCGGGCTTGGCTTTTCTGAAACGGCCTCCCCAGCCGAGACCTCCGGCGTATCCTCCGGGTAATTTTCAAAAAAATCCTCCGTTTCCTGGAAGAAGGTATCCTGGACGGGCTGCGCCTCAGAAGCTGCCTCTCCCCCGGTTTCCTCCGGCTCATTTTCACCGGAGGCCGTCTCTGTCTCCGCCTCCCCGGGGCTCTCTTTTTGGTCCGCCTTGGGGGCAGGCTCAGAGACGGTCTGCCGCTGCTCCTTCAAGATACTCAGGGGCGGGTCTCCCAGGGCAAGGGCCGCCGCCAGCAAAATAAGCATCACCGCCACAGACTGAAAAATCTCCCGCCGGGCGCCGCTTTTATCCTGAGCCCTCCGTTTTTTCTCACTGTACCAGCTCAAAAGGGCACCTCCTCATCCTCGGCAATGAGATGAAACTCCGGCGTGCTCTCCAGGGACACCTCCCGGGCCGTCTCCTGCAGCTGTCTCTCCCGGGCGCTTTCGATGAAATCAAATTCCTCGAGGATCACGTCCGTCACATAGCGCTTGCTGCCATCCTTGGCCGTGTAGGAGCCGGTTTGCAGTCTGCCGTTGATGGCAATGCGCCTGCCCTTTTTCATATACTGAACGATGATCTCCGCCAGACGCCCCCAGGCCACCACGTCGATGAAATCCGCCGTGGGCTGCCCCTCCTGCTTGTATTTGCGCTCCACCGCCACCCCAAAGCGGGTCATGGACTTGCCCGTGGTGGTCGTCCTCAGCTCGGGATCTCTTACCATTCTGCCAATCAGCACAATTTTATTCATTATTTTTCTCCTTTCAGCGCATCCCCATCTTGGTGGTCACAAAGCCGTAGAGCTTTAAATGCTTCCTGTCCACCCTGAGCAGCCGCACCAGCACCCGCTGCCCCACCGCCGGCCGTTCAAATTGGGTGGAGAAGGTCACAAAGCCGTCCATCTCGCTGTCCTCAAAGGCGACGATGCTGCCGGTCTCCAGATGCCTTACCACCGTGGCCGGGTACTCGCCGTCAACCCGGAAATTTTCAATTTCACTGATTTTGGGATTGATCTGAGCCTGGCGCCCCGAAACCCTGAGATGGGTCACCCTTTTGTCCCGCTCGTTTCGCTCCAGCTCCAGAACCTTCACCCAGAGTTTTTGACCCACCTGATATTTTTCCTCCCGGCGGTAGTCCAGATGATAGCCCCAGGACACCTCACCGGCCTCGATGTAGGTCTCCACCCCGGCCACCTCCACCATCAGGCTGTGGGTGTGGGTGGAGACGATGCGCCCCAGCACCTCGTCCCCCACCTGAATACAGCCCTGGGGATCGGGGTTGAAATAATACTGGCGGGCAAGGCGCCCCATGGCCTCCAGCCTCGAGGCGTAAATTACCATCTCCCCGCCGTCCCCCGGGACGATCTGCTTGACGCAGTAGTGAATCGTCGCCGAGATATGATTTCTGATATAGCGCCTGGCAAATTGTCTGGGGGTCTCTCCGTTTTTCATCAGCTGATTTTTCCCCGGCGTCTTCAGCCAGGGACAGAAGTCCTCGGCGGCAATCCTCACCTGAAACCGGGATCTGCCGTACTGGAGCTGGGCAAAGACCCCTAAAATATCCGCCTGGGTATCCTCCATGGTAAAAAGGCTGTACACCCGGCCCTCGGTAACCCGGCCGGAGCTCTCCAGCTCCCGGAGGTCGATGAACTCCCTCTGGCGCACCCGCTCTTCGGTCTCAATATCCGAGGCGTCGATGGCGGCAATCCGCTTTCCTGGGCCAGGCTGCCCCTTGATTTCCGCCTCACCGGCGCCCTCTCTCCATAGCTTTAACATTTCCAGCATTTTTTTCTTCGTCTCCTTTGTATAAATTTTCAAAATAGCCCCGGGGCAGCTCGAAGGAGGGCGCCCTCTTCGCCGCCCCCCTGCCACAAGCACCTGCCTCCGGCAGCTCTGCAATATCTATTTTCTCCGCCAAAATCACCTCGGCGTTGTCCACCACCGCCAGCACCTTGTCCGACGGAAGCCTTCGGATCTCGTCAGAGCGCAGAAGCGGCCGCTCCCGCTCAGCTCTGCTCTCGCGATAGCCCTCCGTCAAATCTGTCCCTTCAAAAAGCCCCCGTTTGAAAACGCTGGTCTCCTCGTCGACGACAGCCGTCTGTCCCGCCATCCACTCAAAGTGCTCCGCCGTGGTTTTATCCCCGGCCTTCATCAAAAGCTCGACGGCGCAATTGCCGACGATCTGCTCCCAGGCCCGCCCCGGGTACATTTCCATCAGGGCGCCCAGGGTCTGAACCACGATGCACACCCCGATTCCCCGGCTCCGGCAGGTGGCGATTTTTTTATCGAAATCGGGAATTTTTCCCAGATTGGAAAACTCGTCACAGACCACGTTGACGGCCACCGGGCAGCGCTGCTCCGGCCTGGCGTCGGCGTCGGCGTAGAGCACCGAAAAGAGCCGGGTCAGGAAAAAGGCCGCCAGAAAGCTTCTGGAAGCGTCGCTGTCATCGAGATTTACGTAAATCAGCGTCCTTCGCCGGCCCAGCTGCTTAAGACGAATCTCATCCTTGCCGAAGGCCTCGCAGATCTCCGGCGACTGAAAGAGCCTCAGACGCACCGCCAGGCCTCCGATGAAGCCGCCTTGCACCTCCTCCTTGGCGTTGGCCGAAAAGGCCCGCCAAGCCCGCCAGGCCGGCGCCTCATCCCCCGCCTGCACCCTGATTGCCTCAAAGGCCTTCCCCAGAGCGGCTGCGCCGCCCTCGGCCGTCAAAAGGGCATAGAGCCGCCCCATCGTGCCCAGAGTGCCTTCTTCCCCGAGGGAATCAGCGGCGCTGTTTTTCCGCCGGCCTCCTTTCCGGGCGGTCTCGGCCTCCCAATTCACCAATAGAATCAGGGCCACCAGCAAATTTTTCTCGCCGTCCACCCAAAATTTGGCCGCGTTTTTTTCGCCGGGGCCCAGGGTATTTTCCACAATCACGCTGGCCGCCTGGTGAGCCGCCGTCAGATCCTGACCGATGTCTTTAAGACAGTGCCAGCCGTTTCCTGCTCCGGGATTTTTTAAATCAAAAAGGTAGACATCGTAGTTTTTCTCCCGGGCCAGGGCCTGGGTATGTTTATAAATCATCCCCTTGGTGTCCAAGATAACCCCCGACTCCCACCTTTTGATGATTTGACGCACGTTGGGCAAAATGAAGCCCCGGGTTTTTCCAGATCCGGCGGCGCCGTACACAATGATATTGCGGTTATCCGCCGCCCCCTGGGGATTAAAACTCAGATAACGGCCCTCGTACCTGCCCAGAATAAATCCCTCAGCCTCTCTGTAGGCCGTCACCTCCAGGCCGGGCAGCGCCTGGGGACATTTACAGAACCCCGCCAACCCCAGACCCCTGTCCTCCGCCATTTTAAAGCGCCCCAGGGGATCCTTGAGCTCCTCCCCGAAAAGCTGCAGCAGCATCAGAAAAACCGCCAGCAGCGCCGCCCCAAAAATCATCAGGGCTGCGGCGACGCACTCCCCGGAAAGCGCGCCCTCCAAAATCACCCTGACAGGGGAAAAGACCAGCTGCCGCCTGCCTGTGATAATTTCCCTGGAAAAAAACTGACTGGTCATCCCCGCCAGATAGAGACAGAGCAGAAAGCTGAAGACGGCCCCCGCCGCAATCCGTCCGCCGCCCACAGAGACGGCCCACTCCCTCAAAAACACCTTAAACTGCCCTTTGGCTCTTTGCTTCAAATTGCTTCCTCCTTTCCAGGGCGTTGCCGTCGGTTTCAAAGAGATAGGCCTCCTCGGCGGTCGCCACAATTTTAGTTCTGTAATGCTTCTCCTTGGTGCAGATCAGCGCCTCCCCCGTCTGGGCGTGGGTGATGCTGTGGTACTGGTAGTCCGAAAGCTCTAAGGCCTCGGCGATTTCCCGGGCGCCCTCCCTCTCCATATACATCACCGCCTTGATCCGGGATTGATCAAAAATCGTCTTCCCCGAATCCCGCTTTAAGATATCCCCCAGCTCCTGGGTCACCCCCAGGGCGATGCCCCTGTAGCCCCGGATGGTTTTATAAATCTCCCTAATCACCGCCTCGCTCTGGGGAAGCTCCAGCATCTTCCACATCTCCTCGAAGATCACCGCCTTTTTATCGGTTCTGTTTTGCCGCAGCACGTTCCAGAGGTAGCTCTCCACAATAAAAAGGCCCAGGGGAAAGACCTCGGGCATCAGGGCCGACAAGTCCAAGACGCAGTATTTATTGTCTAAATCCACATTGGTCTCCCGGTTAAAGCAGCCCAAGGAGCCCGAGACAAAGCGCTCCAGCTCCGGCAAAAGCCAGTGCAGCTCCCGGTATTCCTCCCGGGCGATGACCCCGCAGATATCTCCGATGACAGGCATTTTTTTTAGACCCGACGCCGCCCTCCCCGCCACATAAATCGAGGTGTTGTCGTGGGTAATGCCGAGGCTGCCGTAGACCTCCTTAAGGACAGGATCCAGCCGTCTAAGGCTGCGCTTGTCGATTTCCGGCACAATCACCTTGAAAAACTCCAAAAGCTGCTGAATCTTCTCCGACAGCAAATCCCGTCCGCCCCAGCTCGCCGTCGCCTCATCCGCCGTTTTGGGCGAAACCATCGGGCGTATTTCCATGATATTGATGCCAGCGCCGCCGGCGCCCCCCAGGGTGATAAAGCTTCCCTCCAGGGCGTCGCAGAGGGCCTTGTACTCGAAGCCCTTGGCCGGCGCCACCACAAAAACCTGGGTTCCTGTAATTCTGAGCCGCGCCGAGATCAGCATGGCCAGATAGCTTTTGCCGTGGCCCGTGGCCCCGAAGATCAGCATATTGGCAATGGGCTCGAAAAAATCGATGCTCACCGGCGTATGGTTGTCCCGGTTCATCCCCAGGGCAATGCCCCGGCTGTTTTGTGCCACCGCCGTCGTCAGCGGGTAGAGGGCCGCGGCGCCGTCGGTCAGCACGTTGCGCCTGTAGCGCTTAAAAAGCCTGGGGGCCATCTGTCCCGTCAGGGCCGCCGAGGCCAGAGCCTCCCTGTAATCCGAGATAAAAACGCCGTCAAAGCCCCGGCCCCGGGCGTAATCCCTGAGCTGACCCCGGCGCTTCTCAAGGGTTCCCCGGGATTTTGAAAACACCGTGACCATCACGGTGAAGTAGAAGGCCTCATCCCCGGAGACAAGGCGGCGCTGCAGCTCCTGATTCCAGCGATAAATCTCCAAGGCCTCCTGGGTGCTGACGCTGTTTTCCGGCATGGCGCCGATGTCCCCCTCCTTTTTCCCCAGCTGTCTGGACAGTCCCGTCAAAAAGGCCGAGCGATCCTCCCGTCTCAAAAAGATATCCACGTCATAGCCGTCCCCCAGACCCAAAAACGGACTGAGCCATCCGGCGGGGACGCTCCTGGGGTAGGCCGTAAAGATAAAAAAGCTGTAGTACATCCCGTCCATGACCATAAAGCGCCGATGGGTCATGTCGATGCCCCGGGGCGCCAAAAGCTGGTGGGCCCTGGGGGTTTTGTCTGTCTCCCTTCCCCAAAGCTCAGAAAAATCGGTGTACACCCGCTTCAGCCTTTTTTCAAAGGACTCCTCCTGGCTGCTTTTTCTGTTGAAAAATCGGTAGTACAGGCTGTACAGAAAATGCGCTGTGTCCTCCCTGACCACCATGGCGTTGCCGCATCGCCCCAAAAAGGCCCTGGCCTTGGTCTCCTCCTGGCCCAGCTTCTCGAAGGCCGCCACGGCCCGCTGCTCCCCGGAAAGCGCCGCCGGCGGCCTCCAGGAGAGAATCAGATAGCAGGGCTCCACAAGCAGCTGACGCTGTCCCCAGCCCGCCACCATCTCCTCCAAGGCCTTTGCCATTTTAAAAACCCCCGAGTCCTCGGACATGGTCTTCATAAAGCCCCTGATAAAATCACCGTGATCCTTGCCAGTCTCTGGAAAGACCATCTTTT
>JAUNGS010000075.1 GCA_030524435.1 Eubacterium sp. | reverse complement strand
CGGGCAGAGCCGTGAGGTTGAGTCTCAGGGTTGGAAAGCCACCTAGGGGGATGTACATTTCAAACAGAATCTTCAGCACGATGCTGATGGCAATGAGCAGACCACAGTTGACGACAAATTTGGTACGTGTGGTGCCCGGGGACAAAGCATTACTTTTCATTAACTCCTCCTTAGATAAAGCAATGCTTCCGCAGGCCTGCAGCGGCAGGTAAGTCTGGCTGGATAAAAAATCCGGGGGAAAAGGGTTTCCCAGAGAAAAGGGGAGAATCCCCACAAGCGGAAGCGACAAGGTACCGCAATGATTTATTTTCGTTTAAAGGCAACTTCCCATCCTTTAACACTTTACGCACCTTGCCTACTCTTTGTATATAACACAGCTAATCATAGCACAACCCCTTTGGGTTGGCAATGAATACAATAAAAATTTGCAAAAATACAGGAAAAAACAGAGAAAATAAAAAAGCACCGCCAGGCGATGCGAAAGAGCAATTTGGAGCTGGGAAGGGGATTTGAACCCCTGACCTACGCATTACGAATGCGTTGCTCTACCAGCTGAGCTATACCAGCACTATTGCACTTGGATATAATAGCACAGTTGGGCGGTGGGCGCAAGAAAAAATTTGACGAAAGTCTAAAATATTTTCCTGGGAAGGCACCGGGGATTTTGAAATTGGAGGGCTTTGAAGCAGAGAGTCAAGGCGGGGGCATTTTTTGCATAAAATTCAACAGATATACAGAAAATTGTTTAAAAATTACTTAATCGACGGTAAAGTCTGCATAAATATCCTTGAGCTCAAAATAAAAAAATGGTATACTAGCACTAAATCAGGAATCGGGGAATTATGTGCAAGGCATAATTCCTTTTTTCATAGGTGAAGCCAGGCCGCCTTTTAAGGCGGCACCCCGAAGGGCAGCATCGAAAAACAGAAAGAGGAAGCGAATGAAAAAGGAACGTTTAGATAAATATCTGGTGGATCACGGCTTTTACGAGACCAGAGAAAAGGCCAAGAAGGCCATTATGGCCGGTCTCGTCACCGTCGATGGCCAGCTTCACACAAAGGCCGGTGATCAGCTGGCCGAGGATACACCGCCGGAGAAAATAGAGGTCAAGGGCAGTGCCATTCCCTACGTCAGCCGCGGCGGCCTTAAGCTCGAGAAGGCGCTGCAGGTTTTTGATTTTCCAGTGGCTGGCGGCGTCTTTTTGGATATTGGCGCTTCCACCGGGGGCTTTACAGACTGTCTGCTCCAAAACGGCGCCAAACGGGTCTACGCGGTGGACGTGGGCTACGGCCAGCTGGACTGGAAGCTCAGAAACGACGACCGGGTGGTGTCCATGGAGCGCACCAATTTCAGAAGGCTGGAGGACGACGCCCTGCCCGAGACTGTGGACGCCACGGTGATGGACGTCTCCTTTATCTCCATCACCAAGCTTTTTGATCGCATTCATCATTTTGTCAAAGACGGCGGTCTCGGGGTCTGGCTCATTAAGCCTCAGTTTGAGGCGGGGCGGGATAAGGTCGGCAAAAACGGTGTTGTCCGCGATAAAAAGACCCACAAAGCGGTGTTGATGCGTACCCTGGCCCAGATTCAGGACAGCGGTTTTTCCGTTTTAGATCTCGATTTTTCACCCATCCAGGGGCCCAAAGGGAATATCGAGTTTCTCTGCCTCACCCGCAAGGAAACCCTGGATGCACCGGTAAACTACGATGCAAAAATCGAAGCGGTGGTGGCGGCGGCCCATGAAAATTACAGCAAAAAGGAGGCCTGCGATGAATGAGGTAGGTATTTATTTAAATTGCAGCAAGGCCGAGAGCCTGACCCTGGCCAGACAATGCCAGGCGTATCTGAAAAAGCGCGGCATCACCGTCGCTTTTTTAAAGGATCAGATCCAGGAGGACGAGGACGCCAGAATCTACGACAGACAGGGCTTTTTTAGCCAGCCGGACTGCCTCATCGTTTTGGGCGGCGACGGCACTTTGCTCTCGGTGGCCCGGGCCTCCTGCATCAAGGCCATGCCCCTCTTTGGCATCAACGTCGGCAAGCTGGGCTTTTTGACCGAAGGGGAGGCCGGCAATTACGAAAGACTGCTGGAGCGGCTCATCGACGGCGAGTATTACGTGGAAAAGCGCATGATGTTAAGCTGCAGGGTGAAGCGCCACGAGGACGGCGTCAGCGATACCTACATCGCCTTAAACGATGTGCTCATCAAAAATGCCGGCTTTAGAATGATGGATATTAAGGCCTTGGCCGGGGATGCGGTCATCGATACCTTCAGGGCCGACGGCCTCATCATCTCCAGCCCCACGGGCTCCACAGCCTATTCCCTGGCCGCCGGCGGTCCGGTGGTGGCCCCGGGCACCGACGTCATGGTGGTCAATCCCGTCTGTCCCCATCGCCTCCACGACAGAGCCTACGTCATCTCCGCCGACGAGAAGATCACGGCGCGCTTCGATCCCCAGGAGAGCGATATCATCGTCAGCATCGACGGTCAGACCATGGTGGCGGTGGACGCCCGGGACGAGGTCTGTGTGGAACGGGCGCTGCACACGGCCAACCTGATTCGCCTCAACGGCGTAAGCTTTTACGAGCGTCTGAGAAACAAGCTCTCCGCCGATGTTTTGGACGGAGAGCACAGGAGATAATATGAAAGTAGCACGTCAAACAAAAATCATTGAAATCATCGAGAACAACCAGATTGAGACCCAGGAGGATCTGGCAGAGCAGCTGAAAAACAACGGCTACCACGTCACCCAGGCCACCATCTCCAGAGATATCAAGGAATTGAAGCTCATCAAGGTCATGGGGCAGGATGGCAGACAGTATTACTCCTCCCTGAAGGACGTGGGCACCATCTACGACGAGCGGGTGGTGGCGGTGTTTAAGGAGTCGGTGCTGACGGTGGATGCGGCGAGCTTCCTCGTGGTCTTAAGGACCCTGCCCGCCATGGCCCAGGCGGCGGCTCTGGCCATCGACTCCATGGAGTGGAGTGAGGTCGTAGGCACTGTGGCCGGCGACGACACTATCTTTGTGGCGGTTCGGGAGCAGAAAAACGTGGCGGATATCATCGAGCGCTTTAAAAAGCTCATGAAATAATGCGCCCAGGGGAGAGAAGGCTATGCTTTTAAATATTATGATCAAAAACTACGCCCTGATCGAGCGGCTGGACATTGACCTTGACCAGGGGCTCAATGTTATCACCGGGGAGACCGGCGCCGGAAAGTCCATCGTCATCGACGCCTTAACCCTGCTTTTGGGGCACCGGGGCAACAAGTCCAATATCCGCCACGGCGCAGACAAGATGGTGGTCCAGGGACTTTTCGACATCGAGGGCAACAAGGGGGCCTGGGCAAAGCTTGGCGAATTTGGCATCGAGCCCGAGGACAACCGACTGATTCTCACCCGGGAGCTGGATGGCCGGGGCAGAAATGTCTGCCGGGCCGACGGCATCATCATCACCGTCACCCAGCTCCGGGCCATCGGCGACACCCTCATCGATATCCACGGCCAGCACGAGCACCAGTCGCTGTTCCAGCGGGAAAATCACCGGTATCTCCTGGACGCCTTCGGCGGCGAGAAGGCGGCGGCCCTTTTGGACAGGGTGGGGGAGGATGCGGCGAAGCTCAAGGCGCTGAACCAGAAAATCCGAAGCCTGGAGAAGGACGAGCGGGAGATCGAGCGCCAGAAGGAGATGTTCCAGTTTGAGCTCAAGGAGATCGAGGCGGCGGCGCTTAAAACCGGCGAGGAGGAGGCTCTGGAGGCGGAAAAGAAGATTCTGACCAACAGCGAGCAGCTCTTCAGAAGCGCCAACGAGGCCTATCAGGTATTAAACGGCGACGACAACGACTACCAGAGTGCCCTGCTCTCGGCGCTGACGGAGCTGGCGGGAAAAATCTCGGAAATTGCCAAAATCGACGAGAATTTCTCCAGCTACGAGGCCGTGGTGGAATCGGCCTACCAGGAGCTGGAAAACCTCTCCTTTGAAATCCGCAGCTACATCGACAATATCGACTTCGACATGGCCAACCTGGACGAGGTCGAAAAGCGCCTTGGCATCATCAACAACCTTAAGCGCAAATACGGCGGCTCCATCGAGGAGATTCTGGCCTACGGCAGCACCCTGGCGGACAGGCTGTCGGGGCTGGTGAACCGGGACGAGCAGATGGAGGAATACCAGAAAAGCTACAGAAAATTTCTGAAGGATTACGAGCAGCGGGCCGAGGAGCTCCACGAGCTCAGGCTCCAGTCCGGACAGATTTTCAAAAAAGCCCTGGAGCAGGAGCTCAAGGATCTGGCCATGGAAAAGACGGTGGTTCAGGTGGAAATGACCCGGGAGCGCAAGCTGATCTCCCCCAAGGGGCAGGATCAGGTGGAGTTTTTGATTGCGGTGAATCCGGGAATTCCCCCCAAGCCCCTGCGAAAAATTGCCTCCGGCGGGGAGATCTCCAGAATCATGCTCAGCATCAAGAGCATTTTCGGCGACAGGGACAGAATTCAGACCATGATCTTCGACGAGATCGACACGGGCATCAGCGGCAGAACAGCCCAGGCCGTGGCCGAGAAAATTTTTGAGCTCAGCAAAACCCATCAGATTATCTGCATCACCCATCTGCCCCAGATTGCGGCCATGGCGGACAAGCACTTTATGGTTGAGAAAACCGCCGACGAGGCCAGTGTCGAGGTCAGCTTTGGTCCCTTGAACAAGCCTGAGCGGGAGAAGGAGCTGGCGCGGATGCTCAGCGGCGCCGAGGTGACGCAGACGACCCTGGATCACGCCCGGGAGATGCTGGAGATGACAGAGAAATTAAAAATGACAAAATAGTAGCCGTCAAAAAAATTCAAAACCGAAAAAATAGGCAAAATAGTAGCTTAACAAAGTATAGGATTTCAGGTACAATATTTTGAGGTAAAGAATTAAAATGTTTTAAGAAAAAGGAGATTAGAAATTATGGAACGACGTGTACCTCTAGGGCTTTCTAACAAGCATATTCACTTATCCCAGGAGGACCTGGATGCTTTGTTTGGCAAGGATTACGAGCTGACACCGAAGAAATTTCTGGTTCAGCCCGGACAGTTTGCAGCGCTGGAAAAGGTCGATATCGTAGGCCCCAAGAGCACCTTAAAGGGCATCCGTGTGCTGGGCCCTGTGCGCTCGGAAACACAGCTGGAGCTCAACATCGCCGACGGTGTCAAGCTGGGAATTCATCAGGTGCCGATTCGTCTGTCCGGCGACTTAGAGAACACCCCGGGCTTCACCATCATCGGACCCAAAGGGACGGTGGTTAAGGAAAAGGGTATGATCGTTGCCGAAAGACATATTCACCTCTCCACCGAAGAGGGTGCAAACTATAACTTAAAGGACGGCGATATCGTCTCCGTGCGTTTAAAGGGACCCCGCGGTCTGATTTTCAACAACGTTCTGGTGCGTGTCGGCGACAAGCATAAAATGGAAATGCACATCGACATCGAGGAGGGCAACGCCGCCGGCGCCAGAAATGGTCAGCTGGCCTGTATCGTTGACCCCAACACCGTGACGGCGGATTACCTGATGCTCAAGGATGACGGTGCGCCGGTGCCCATGGTGGGCGATCTGCCGGAAAAAGAAGACTAGGAGTGATGACTATGCCAACGCCAGATCCGGTGGCCTTTACAATCTTTAATATTGAAGTGCGGTGGTACGGTATTCTCATTGCGTTGGCTTTGGTTCTGGCTCTGGCACTGGCCTGCAGACGGTCTGGCCGCTACGGGGTAAAGCAGGACGACGTTCTGGATTTTTTCCTGTTCTTAACGCCGGCCATTGTCGTGGGGGCCAGGCTATACTACGTCATTTTTGAGTGGGACTATTACAGTGCCCATCCCTCGGAAATCATTGCCGTTTGGCACGGCGGTCTGGCCATTCACGGCGGAATCATCGCCGGGGTCATTGTCGGCATCGTCCTGTGCCGGGTAAAAAAAATCAGCTTTTTCACCTTGGCGGACGTTGTGATCCCGGGGCTTCCCCTGGGCCAGGCCATCGGCCGCTGGGGCAACTATTTCAACCAGGAGGCCCACGGCGTCATCACCGATCTGCCCTGGGCCATCACCGTGAATGATCCCAAGCTTGGGGCCATCCGGGTGCATCCCACCTTTCTCTACGAATCCATCTGGGATCTGCTGGTTTTCGCCTTTCTGCTGCTCTACGAAAAGCGGTGGAAGAAGGAGAAGGGCGAGCTTCTGTTTTTATACCTGATGCTCTACTCCGTCGGCCGCTTTTTCATCGAGGGCCTAAGAACCGACAGCCTGATGTTTTTGGGGCTTCGGACGGCACAGCTCATCAGCCTGGCCCTCATCGTTGTGGGGGCGGCGGGGCTGTTTTGGCTCAGACGAAAAAAATCCAAGGGTTCAGAAATTTAATCAGATAAAATAGGGTGTTGTCATGTGGGACAGCGCCCTGTTTTTTGTTTGTATATCAGAATTTGTATCGGTATTAATTTAATGGTTCAAATATATATATTAATCGATAACCTTTAAAAAAGTTTCTACTAATTCAGTAACAGACGCATTCATATCATTCTTCACCCAGCGTTCCATTACTTTCCATAGGATTGCAGCCAATA
>JAUNGS010000074.1 GCA_030524435.1 Eubacterium sp. | reverse complement strand
AATTTCCGCAAAGCTTCCGGTATTGACGTAGGTCGCATCGGCGTCTACGGTCATGCTTTCTTCATGTACCTGGGCTTCGGCATCTTCGTCGTAGTAGTTGATCTTGATTTCCTGGGTTTCCGGCTTCGGTTCTTCTACCTTGCGCACAGCGGCGTAGACATAACCGTCGCGGATGGGCAGGTCGCCAACCTCTACCAGCTCGTAGCCTTCGGGAATTTCCGCAAAGCTTCCGGTATTGACGTAGGTCGCATCGGCGTCTACGGTCATGGTTTCTTCATGTACCTGGGCGTAGGCTTCTTCATCGAAGTAGTTGATCTTGATTTCCTGGGTTTCCGGCTGGGGTTCTTCGATCTTGCGCACTTCAGCGTAGACATAGCCGTCACGGATGGGCAGATCACCAACCTCTGCCAGTTCATAGCCTTCGGGAATTTCCTTAAAGCTTCCGGTATTGACGTAGGTCGCATCCTTATCCACCGTCAGGGTTTCTTCGTGAATCTGCTTGTAAGCGTCGTTGTCAAAGTAGTTGATCTTAACGGTCTGAGTCTTGGCGGCTTCACGAACCTCAACGTAGACATAACCGCCGTAAATCGGCAGGTCACCAACAAGAACGAATTCGTAGCCGTCAATCTGAGGAAGATCGCTGGTATTGACATAGGCTGCGTTGACATCGACCATCATCTGAACTTCCTGAACCTGTTTGCCAGCTTCGGCATCGTAGTAATTTAAGATGATCATCTTTTCTTCGGGAACCTTGTTGACTTTAACGTAGACGTAACCGTCGCGGATTTCCAGATCTCCGGTGACGGCAATTTCATAGCCCTTCGGCAGACCCTTCATGGCGCTGGTGTTGACGTAGGTGGCATCCTTGTCCACTTCCATTTCAACCTCAGCAACCTGGGCTTCGGCTTCTTCGTCGTAGTAGTTCAGTTTGATGATCTTGGTGGTCGCCACAGGACGTACAATGACGGAAATTGCGCCATTGCTGATGGCATAGTCGCCGACAACGGCAATTTCGTAGCCCGCGGGAACATCCGTCAGACGTCCGGTGTTGACGGTCATTTCGCCCTTGTCCACAGTCACAGTGCCTTCACCGACCTGTTTTTCAGTTTCCTGATCCACATAGTAAACCTTGACGTTCTGTTCGGCTTTTCTGACGACCACATAAGCCCAGCCATCATTGATCTGGACATCGCCACGGACTGCAAGCTCGTAGCCTTCCGGTACCTGATCTTCAAACTTTGTGGTGTTGACGGTGGTTGCATCGGCGGGCAGAGTGATGCTGCCGGTGCCTACAGATTTATTCAGATCTTCGTCAAAGAAATTGGCCTGGACGGTCTGTTCAGCCTTTTCAACCTTTCGGACAACCACCCAAGCCCAGCCATCATTGATCTGGACATCGCCGATAACGGCGATTTCATAGCCCTCCGGCACATAATCTGCAAATTTTGAGGTGTTGATGGTGGTTTCATCCGCCGGGATTTCAATACCTTCGCTTTCACCTACCGATTTGTCCTGGTCTTCGTCAAAGAAATTGGCCTTGACGGTCTGTGTTTTGACAGCTTCGACCTCGATCCAAACGTATCCTCCATTGATGTCGTAGGTTTCCTTATCTTCTGCAAGCACATAGCCTGCCGGCAGATTTTCTTCCACCAGGGCTCTGTCTACGGTGACCGCATCGGCGGCTACCTCCACAGAAACCTCATCTGCCTGCTTGCCCGCAGATGAATCAAAATAATTCAGGCCGACGGTCTGGGTTTTAGCCTCAGCCTTTCTGACATAGAATGTTACAACACCGTTGACGATACCTGCATCGCCTGTAATGGCAATTTCGTAACCCTCAGGCGCTTTAACTTCACTGCTGTGAACAGATGTGGTGCCATCGGCTACGACTAAGCGCAGGCTGGAAATTAATTCATCGGTGTCTGCATCTCTAAATTCGGCAGTTACAATAACCTGGTCATCTTGGGTAACCGCCGGCGTCTGATCACCAGCATCGCCCGAAGGTGTGCTGACGGCCATCGCCGGAGCCATTGTAGCTGCTGTCATCGAGATGGTGACAACACCCGAGACAAGTCTCCGTACCCACTTCTCCTTATTCATATTGATTTTAATCTCCTCCTTACGGATTGATTTTATTTATATCTAAACCGAAGCAGCTGAACTGCCCTCCCTTGCCCCTTCGGCCTCGATATCCATTGAATTTTGTCTTATCCCGGCATTGTCCCATCTATTTCGATTTAACGTTTTTTCTATTGCTTTACGATAAACAGATGGTTTTTACTTTTATTTTAGTTTGTTTTGACTATCTTTTTTCTGCGTCAAAACGTAGAGGTTTTGACGCGAGGTAAAAAATGGCTGAAACAAGCCAAAAATCGGCGTTTTATAAGAAATATCGTTAAATTAAATGCACTGACGTCATAGATTAATCACTCTGTAATTATAAACAACCTGCACCAAAAAGTCTAGTATTTGGCGCAAGTTTTTAAATTCAGATCGAAGGATTTAAATGCACTTTGATGTATTTGGAAATATTTCTTAGAAAATGCATTTAAAAAAGCTATCTTTCCACATAAAAAAAGACCTGCTTCGCAATATGCGAAACAGGTCTGAAAAAACGCCCGTCATCGACAACCAGGCCGATAACAGGCGTTTATGACATATTAAATTTTAACTATATTTTATCAATCTTCGTAATGACCTTTGCATTGATAAACTTCAATTTGATCATCTTTCATGCGATATACAAGTCTGTGCGTATCATTTATACGCCTGCTCCAATACCCGCTAAGATTTTCTTTTAAACCTTCCGGTTTACCTATACCGGAAAAAGGACTGCGGCTAATATCTTTTAACAATGCATTTATGCGTTTTAAAATTTTTTTATCCTGGATCTGCCAGTAGAGATAATCCTCAAAAGCTTTTTCTGTGAAGGTTATTTTACTCATCCGCCATGGCTTCCAATTCTTCTATGGTTTTTACAACGGTTTTGCCCTGCCGCATTTGTTCGATGCTTTCCTTAAGAGCATTCATATTAGAAGCACTATAAAAAGGATCTATAGATACCTCAAAGGGCAGTCGTTTCTCTCTTGTCATTTTTTTGGCGAGCATGATAATTGCCGTTGTCATGGATAATCCCAATTCATTACATACACTGTCAAAATCCTTCTTTAAATGGTCATCCATTCTTACACTGACGGTGGTTTGTGCCATGATTTTCACACTCCTTTCTACAACACATTGTAATACGTTGTTTATGCATTGTCAATACATACGCTATTTTTTACATCAAAATCTCTATTTCAGAAAATACCACATCAATAACAGTTTTTAGCAAATCCTTTGGAAGCTGTTCAACGACGCTATAGGCTCTTGCATTTAAATCTAGTGCTCTTACATGCTCACAGAGAATGACGCCTGTTGTTTTCGTTCTTCGATCAAGGGGAATATGCAAAGGAAACTGATTGTTAGTATTTGTAATTGGACATACGATTGTTAAATTTGTCTTTTGATTAAAAAAATTATTGCTAATGACAAGCGCTGGCCTATATCCTGCCTGTTCGTGTCCTGCCTGGGGGTTGAAGTTAACCTTAATAATATCGCCTTGCTTTACCATAGCTCTTCCCCAACGGGTTCACCCCAGTCCACTTCTACAGGCGTATACTCTCCCTGAAAACCAGAAAAAAGCTCTACAATGTTTTTTCGCTTTTCAGCGCGCTCAATGATAATTTTATCATCTTCCGCAGTGATTACCAAATTTTCATCATCCTTCCAGTGAAGCCCTTCTAAAATAAATTTAGGGATGCGTACTCCCTGGCTATTTCCCCATTTTTGTATTGTTATCGGTGTTGTCATTGATATCCCCTCCTTCGTTGTATATACTTAGTATATACAAATCTATCTTCAAAATCAATCCCCCTTAAGCTTTTCTAAATACTTCTGGCCTTCACCTTTTTGTCCTTTTCTTCCCCTGCACGCCGCCGGTCTTTTCTAAATTTCCCCGCAAATACCGTTTACCAACAGAGCCATTTTTGATATAATCACTTCGTATATCTATCTAATCTAAGGAAGTAATTATGAATCTGAAAAATAAGACCGTCATTCTCGGTGTCACCGGCAGTATCGCAGCCTACAAAATGGCCAACGTGGCCAGCGCCCTGGCCAAATGGGGCTGCGACGTCCACGTCATCATGACCCCCAACGCCACCGAGATCATCGCGCCCATGACCTTTTCAACCCTCACGGGCCACAATTGCATCGTCGACACCTTTGACAAAACCATCAATTACAACGTGGCCCACGTGTCTCTGGCCAAGAGCGCCGACGTGCTGATGATCGCTCCGGCCACGGCCAACGTCATCGCCAAGCTGGCCCACGGTCTGGCCGACGATATGCTGACCACCACCGCCCTGGCCTGCACCTGTAAAAAAATCGTCTCCCCGGCCATGAACACCAATATGTTCCACAATCCCATCGTTCAGGACAATATCGAGACCCTAAGGCGCTACGGCTTTGAGATCGTGGCCCCGGACAGCGGCGTGCTGGCCTGCAAGGATGTGGGCGACGGCAAGCTCCCCAAGGAGGAGGTCCTCATCGACCACATTCTCCGGGAGATCGCCTGCGAAAAGGATCTTTTGGGCAAGAAGGTTTTGATCACCGCCGGCCCCACCTGCGAGGCCATGGATCCGGTGCGCTTTATCACCAACCACAGCAGCGGCAAAATGGGCTACGCCCTGGCCAAAAACTGCATGCTCCGAGGCGCCGAGGTCACCCTGGTCAGCGGTCCCACGGCCCTGGCGCCGGTGCCCTTTGTGGACAACGTCGCTGTTTTCTCTGCCCAGGATATGTTCGACGCCGTCACCAGCCGGTCCCAGGATCAGGACATCATCATCAAGGCGGCCGCCGTGGCGGACTACACCCCCGAGACCTACAGCGACGACAAGGTCAAGAAGAAGGAGGGCGGCGCCATGAGCATTACCATGAAGCGCACCCCGGATATTCTGGCCTGGCTGGGTGAGCACCGCCGCCCCGGCCAGTTCCTCTGCGGCTTTTCCATGGAGACCAGAGATCTTCTGGAGAATTCCCGGGCCAAGCTTCAGCGCAAAAATGTGGACATGATCGTCGCCAACAACCTGAAGGTGGCAGGGGCAGGCTTTGGGGGCGATACCAACGTGGTCACCCTGATCACCGCCGAGGGTGCCGATCCCCTGCCCATACAGTCCAAGGAGACATTGGCCGCCGCCATCATGGATACCATTTTGGAAAAAATGTCATGACCACCACGGAGCTCATCACCACCGCCATGGACATCGGCGACATGCTTTTGGAAAACGGCGCCGAGACCTATCGGGTGGAGGAATCCATGTATAGGATCTGCCACGCCTACGGGGTTAAGACCGCCGAGATCTTTGCCGTCCCCACCACCATCATCATCACGGTCTGCCGCAAAGATGAAGCGCCCATCACCCTGACCAAGCGGATCTACAACCGGGGCACGGACCTCAACAAGGTGGATCTTCTGAACACCCTGTGCCGGGACATGTGCATCAACAAGTCCCCCTACGACGAGGTCACCGCGCGGATAGCAGAGATCAGAAACACAGAGCCCTACTCCCTGGGCATCCAGATTCTGGGCTTTGCCTTTGTGGCCTTCTTTTTCACCCTGCTTTTTGAGGGCAATTTCAAAGACGCCCTGGTGGCCCTGGTCACCGGCGCCGCTATCAAGGTTGTCTTTAACCAGCTGGACCGCATCAAAACCAATCCCTTTTTTGAGATGATGGTTTTGGGGGCCATCACCGCCTGCTTTGCCCAGCTGTCTGTCCACTTTCAGCTGGCGGACAATATGGATAAGATCATCATCGGCACCATTATGAGTCTGGTTCCCGGCATCGCCATCACCAACTCCATGCGGGACATCATCGCCGGTGACCTTCTGGCCGGGGTCACCAAGGCCGTGGAGGCGCTGCTCATCGGCACAGGCATCGCCGTGGGCGCCGCCATCGCCCTGACGCTGCTGCGGCCGGTTTTGGGGGTGTAGCCATGGAGTTACTGCGCGCCTGCTTTTACGCCTTCGCCTCGGCCGTGGCCTTTGGCATCGTCTTTAATCAGCGGGGCAAAACCCTGATTATCGCCGGTGTCGGCGGCGCCCTGGGCTGGCTGATCTACGCCGGTCTGGCCACCACCTTTGACAGTGAAATCCCCAGGTATTTTCTGGCGGGCATCGGCATCGCCTTCTACTCGGAAAGTGCCGCCCGAATTTTCAAGGCCCCGGCCATCGTCTACCTGGCCGCTGCCCTGATTCCCCTGGTGCCCGGCGGAGGCATCTACTACACCATGGAATACTGCGTGGCCGGCGACGTCGACGCCTCCCTGGCCACAGGGCTGCACACCCTGGGCATCGCCGGCGCCCTGGCCATGGGCGTCATCATCGTGTCCTCCTTTTTCAGAATCTGGGTGGGCCTGCGCCGGGAACGGCGGATAAAAAGCAAAAGGGCTGCCGGAATTCAAAAGGAGAAAAATCCCTGGGAGTAATATCCATTGTAATTTAAAGACATAAAAGAAATCAGGCATCAACATATTTGTTGATGCCTCAGGATGTAGACAAAGTCCCGGCAAAAGCCGGGCTTTTCTACATTTGCAACCG
>JAUNGS010000013.1 GCA_030524435.1 Eubacterium sp. | reverse complement strand
TATATATACTTATATACATAACGATAGCCAGTTATATCGTGGGACTTACAAGTGAAAACGATAAACTTTCTACGGGAGCACAAAATTTATCTTACTTTTTATTTGATTTTTCCAAAAAAATGCCTTAGAATGAAAAGTAAGAAATGTTAAAAATTTATCAAAGTATTGGAGGATGAAAAATGGGTTTCAAATCTGACATCGAAATTGCACAGGAAGCTAAACCGCAAGACATTAGAGAAATTGCTAAAAAATTAGGTTTAACTGAAGACGATTTAGAATTGTACGGCAAGTATAAGGCTAAGGTCGACTACAACCTGCTCAAACGCGAAACAGGGAAGAAAGCAAAATTGATCCTGACGACAGCCATCAATCCGACGCCGGCCGGCGAAGGTAAAACCACCACCACCATCGGGGTGGCAGATGCGATGTCAAAATTGGGCAAAAACACCCTCGTAGCTCTGAGAGAACCCTCTCTCGGACCGGTCTTTGGCGTCAAGGGGGGCGCCGCCGGCGGCGGCTATGCACAGGTTGTTCCCATGGAGGACATCAACCTGCATTTCACGGGTGACTTCCATGCCATTGGCGCTGCCAACAACCTGCTGGCCGCCATGCTGGATAACCACATTCACCAGGGCAATGCGCTGAACATCGATCCCAAGAAGATCACCTGGAGACGCTGCGTCGACATGAATGACCGTCAGCTCAGAAATGTGGTGGACGGTCTCGGCAAAAAAGGCGATGGCGCCGTACGCCAGGATGGCTTCGACATCACCGTTGCCTCCGAAATTATGGCAGCCTTCTGTCTGGCCAGTGACATTGTCGATCTGAAGGAAAGAATGGGACGCATTATCGTGGGCTACACCTACGATGACAAACCGGTTACTGCGGCTGAATTAAAGGCCAACGGCGCCATGGCGGCACTTTTGAAGGACGCCTTAAAGCCCAATCTGGTACAGACCCTGGAGGGAACACCCTCCTTCGTCCACGGCGGTCCCTTTGCCAATATCGCCCACGGCTGCAACTCTGTTATCGCCACGAAGATGGCCATGCACTTTGCCTCTGACTTTGTCGTCACCGAAGCGGGCTTTGGCGCCGACCTCGGTGCGGAAAAATTCCTGGATATCAAATGCCGGATGGCAGGCTTGAAGCCGGATGCGGTGATCATCGTAGCTACGGTGCGGGCGCTGAAGTACAATGGCGGCGTTGCCAAGGATGACCTCAACGAGGAAAATCTGGAAGCCCTGGAAGCGGGTCTGCCCAACCTGTTAAAGCATGTGGAAAACATTACCCAGGTTTACAAGCTGCCGGCAGTGGTTGCCATCAACCGTTTCCCCATGGATACGGAAGCCGAGTTAAAGCTTGTGGAAGACAGATGTAAGGAACTGGGCGTCAACGTCGCATTGTCCGAGGTTTGGGCCAAGGGCGGCGAAGGCGGTATAGCCGTTGCCAAGGAGGTCATTCGTCTCTGCGAAGAGGGCGAAAACAACTTCCAGTTCTCCTACGAAGATGATATGAGCATCAAAGACAAGATCAACGCCATCGCCACAAAGATTTACGGCGCCGACGGTGTGGACTATACGCCGGAGGCCGATGCCGAAATCGACAGACTGACGAAGCTGGGCTTCGACAAGGTACCGGTATGTATGGCAAAAACCCAGTATTCCCTGACCGACGATCAGACGAAGCTGGGACGTCCTACAGGCTTTAGGATTACGGTTCGCCAGGCGGCGGTTTCCGCCGGCGCAGGCTTCATTGTCTGCCTCACTGGTGAAATTATGAAGATGCCCGGCCTGCCGAAATCACCGGCGGCGGAACGCATCGACGTCGACGAAAACGGCGTTATCTCAGGCCTTTTCTAAAAGCACACCTTTAAATTGCATAAGGGTAATTAGACTGGTAAGCAGTCTGGGGGAGGGGTCCGACTCCTCCCTTTTGCTGTTAGCTGATTTCTGTAAAAACCACATTATTTACAGGGAAAGGCGGCCCATTACAATCGAACGGAAAGGAAAAACATATGGGAATTGCAGACAAAAAATGCACCGAATTTGTGGAGGTGCTGTACAGTAAGAGCGCAGTGCCCGGCGGCGGCGGCGCGGCGGCGCTGGTGGGGGCCATCGGAACGGCCCTGGCGGGGATGGTTGGCAATTTGACCACCGGCAAGAAAAAATACGTAGCCTACGAGGACGATATCCAGCGTATCTTAAAGGAAGCCCAGTCCCTTCAGGATGCGCTCATGGCGATGATCGACCAGGATGCAGAAAATTTCAGACCCCTGGCCAAGGCCTACAGCCTGCCGGCAGACACCGAGGAGGAAAAGGCCCATAAAGCCCAGGTCATGGAAGAATGCACCAAGGTGGCCTGCAGCGTGCCGATGGACATTGTCCGGGTATGCTACAAGAGCATCAAGCTCCACGAGGAGCTGGTGCACAAGGGCTCGGCCCTGGCGATCTCCGACGTGGGGGTTGGGGTGCAGTGCCTCAGGGCGGCCATGATCAGCGGCTGGCTCAACGTTCTGATCAACATTAAGACCATGCAGGACAAGGACTTTGTGGCCTCGGTGGAAAATGAGCTGAAGCCAATGTTAGAAGACGGCGTTAAGATCTGCGACGCGGTTTATGCGGACGTAGAAAAGCAATTATCTTAAAGAATAAAAATACAGGAGTGTACTATGACAGCAAAATTATTAAGTGGTAAAGAAGTTAGCGAATCCATGTTAGCCAAGGTTCTGGAGGATGCAAATGCGTTGATTGCCGGCGGCGTTCAGCCGAAGCTGGCTATTATGCGCGTCGGTGCAGATCCAGGATCGATTTCCTATGAAAAGAGCATCATTACCCGTATGGGAAAATCCAATATCGAGGTTGAATCCGTGGAATTCCCTGAGGATGTTACCCAGGCAGAATTTGTGGACAAATTGAAAACCTTAAACGGCGACGCCAAAATCCATGCCATTTTGATCTTCAAGCCCCTGCCGGAGCAGCTGGATGAAGAGGAAATCAAGTATATCTTAAGCCCTGAAAAGGACCCCGACGCTTTGAATCCCACCAACCTGGGCAAGCTAATGATCGCCGACGAAAGAGGCTTCTTCCCCTGCACCGCTGAAGGCGTTATGGAGCTCTTGAAGCATTACGAAATCGACGTCAAGGGCAAGGACGTGGTGATCATCAATAACTCCAACGTTCTGGGCAAGCCCCTGGCCATCATGCTGACCAATGAATTTGCCACCGTTACCATGTGTCATGTGTTCACCAAGGATACACCGTCCTACACGAAAAAGGCGGATATCGTCGTCACCGCTGCGGGCATCTACGGTCTGGTTAAGCCGGATATGATCAGTGAAGACTGTATTTTAGTCGACGTGGCCATGGCCCAGATGAAGGACGAAAACGGCGAATTTGTTCTGAATGAAGAAGGCAAGAAGATCAGAACCGGCGACGCCCACGTCGACTGCCTGGAAAAGGCTGCCATGATTACCTCGGCGACCCCGGGCTGCGGCGGCGGCACAGGTCCGATCACCACAGCGCTGCTGGCCCAGCATGTCATCAAGGCCTGCAAGCAGCAGAACAATTTATAAAAGCTGAAAATTCCACAGTAAACTTACGGAGGAAGTATAGATATGATTATTTCTCAGAAAAAACCTTTTGAAGATGTGCTTGAATACTTAAAGGATGCCAAAAAAGTTGTGATCACCGGCTGCTCTGAATGTGCGACAGTGTGTAAAACCGGTGGGGAGGAAGAGGTTGAGGCCATGAAGGCTGCCCTGGAGGCCGAGGGCAAGGAAGTCCTGGCAACCAAGGTATTAACCACCTCCTGCAACGTTCTCTTAAACAAAAAAGAGCTGAAGGAGATGAAGGCTGAGCTGGCCGAGGCCGATGCGGTGCTGTGTATGGCCTGTGGCGACGGCGTTCAAACCGTGGCCAAGGGTGTCAAAAAAGAAACCTATCCCGCCAACGACACCATGTTCGTCGGGGAAACCGTGCGCAACGGTATCTTTGAAGAAATGTGCAAAACCTGCGGTGACTGCGTGCTGGGAAGAACAGCGGCCATCTGCCCCATCACCCGCTGTGGCAAATCGCTGCTCAACGGCGCCTGCGGCGGCTCCAAGGACGGCAAATGTGAAGTTAATCCGGAAAACGACTGCGCTTGGATCGAAATTTACAAGAGGCTTAAAGATCAGGGTAAAGAGGAAATGCTGGAACGCGTTGAGCCTCTGCGCGGCTACAAGAAGGTTGCTTACCCGAGAACCATCAATTTAAGAGAACTTGAAAAGGAAGGTAAATAAGTATGAGCAGTTTATTACAGCAGACATTAGAAGCCGGAAAATTTGCCATCACTGCTGAGATGGCGCCGCCCAAGGGCACAGATTTCAGCCATATCTTAGAAATTGCAGACCTTTTAAAGGGACGGGTTCACGGGGTCAACGTCACAGACTTCCAGTCTGCCGCCGTCAAGGCCACATCCCTGGCCATGTGTATCGAGCTGGAAAGAAAGGGCTTAGAGCCCATTCTCCAGATGACCGGCCGCGACCGCAACCGCATCGCCATCCAGGGTGAAATGCTGTCCGCAGGTCACTTCGGTGTCAAAAATATGCTGGCCCTCACCGGCGACCACACCACCACCGGGGATAATCCGGAGGCGAAGCCGGTATTTGAGATGGACTCCATCTCTCTGCTCCAGACCGCCGAGGTATTGATGAGCGGCCAGGACCTGGCGGGCAACGAGCTCAAGGGTGCGCCGGACTTCTATCTGGGCGCCTGCGTCACTCCGGTTTTTGATCCCATCGAGGTACAGCTCATCAAAATGAGAAACAAAATCAAAGCCGGCGCCAAATTCTTCCAGACCCAGGGGGTTTTTGACGTCGAGGTGATGCGTGAATTTAAAAAGTTAACCAAGGATATGGACTGCTACGTGCTGGCCGGCATTATCCCGCTGAAATCTGCAGGGATGGCGAAGTTCATGAACCGTGCGGTTCCCGGCATCGCCGTGCCCGACGCTCTCATCGAACGCCTCAATGCGGCTGAAGACAAGGTTGCCGAGGGCATCAAGATTTCCGGTGAATTTGTGGCCCAGCTGAAGGAAGAAGGGCTGTGTGACGGGGTTCACATCATGGCCATCGGCGCCGAAGAAAACGTGCCGAAGATTTTGGACGTTGCAGGACTCTAGACAAAATAAAGGAAAAGTGAAAGACAAATGAAAATTAGTGTAATTGGAGCGGGCCCCGGCGGCTACGAAGCTGCCATCATGGCCGCAAAGCTCGGCGCAGAGGTTACGGTTGTTGAAAAGGATGAGGTGGGCGGCACCTGCTTAAACAGAGGCTGTATTCCCACCAAAGCCTTCCTGGCGACCTCCGACGTGCTGGAAACCGTGGAAAACGCCAAGGAATTCGGCGTTATTGTGGACGGCAGCATCACCGTGGATTACCCTGCGGTGGTGGCCCGGAAAAACAAGGTGAAGGATACCCTGGTCAAGGGCATCCACGCCCTCTTTGAGGAAAACAAGGTTGAGCTCATCAAGGGCACCGGCAAGCTTCTGGGCGCCGGCAAGGTGGAGGTTGCCACAGCCGACGGTGAAACCGTCGTCGTGGAAGGCGATAAAATTATCTTAGCCACCGGCTCTGTGCCGGTAAGCCCCGCCATGTTCAAATACGACGGCGACAAGGTCATCACCTCCGACGAGGTGCTGGACCTCGAGGCGGCGCCCCAGTCACTGATCATCGTCGGCGGCGGCGTCATCGGCTGTGAAATCGGTCAGTTCTTAAGCCGCATGGGTACCAAGGTCACCATTGTGGAGGCCCTGGATCAGATTCTGCCCAACGAGGACAAGGATGTCTCCAAGCAGCTGCTGCGCCAGTTCAAGAAAGATAAAATCAAGGTTCACACTGGCGTCGGCGTGGAATCCGTTGAGGTGACGGAGGCAGGCGTCAAGGCAGCCCTGGCCAACGGCAAATCCGTCGAGGCAGAAAAGATGCTGGTGGCCATTGGCCGCCGCAGCTTTGTGGACAATCTGGGCGCCCAGGATATCGGCGTTGAGGTTGATGAGCGGGGGCGCATTGCCGTCAACGACAAGATGGAAACCTCTGTGCCCGGCGTTTACGCCATCGGTGACATCGTCGCCACCGCCCAGCTGGCCCACGTGGCCTCCAAGGAGGGCATTGTGGCTGTGGAAAATGCCATGGGCGGCGATGAACACGTTGCCTACAAGGCTGTTCCCCGCTGCGTCTACACAGAACCCGAGGTGGCCGGTGTCGGCCTCACCGAGGCAGACTGTGAAAAGAAGGGCATTGCCTATAAAACCGGTACCTTTGACTTCAGAGGTCTGGGCAAGGCCCAGGCCATCGGCAAGCTCCAGGGCTTTGTCAAGGTCATTGTGGACGACAAGGACGTCATCATCGGCGCTGCGGTGGTGGGTCCCCACGGCACCGACCTTTTGGCGGAACTGAGTCTGGCAGTACATGTCGGTCTCACGGCAAAACAGGTGGGCGACGTCATCCATCCCCATCCTTCCCTGTCGGAGGCCTTGATGGAAGCCCTCCACGATGTCCACGGCAAATCCGTTCACAAAATGTAATTTGTAAAGGCGGATTAAGCTTTTAATACTACAATCCGACGATGCCTTTCATCGTCCAGGCTGCCCAGGTTTTCTCCAGTCACCCAGGAGGTGTGCGGCTGGGAAGGCCCTGGGCAGCTTAATTTTTATTCCCGTTGCCTGTCTGTAAAATGCATTGATATTTGTACAGCTTGGGGCGTGAAAATGCCTTGTATTTATACGTTTAACATGATATATTTATACCAAGTAAAATATTGAAAAAGGAGATACGAAATGAGCGTACCACAGGAATTAAAATACGATAAAGAACAACACATCTGGGTTGCCATCGACGACAACACAGCAACCATCGGCATCACCGACTATGCCCAGGAAAAAATGGGGGATATCCTCTTTGTAGAGCTGGCTGAAGAAGACGATGAATTCGAACGCGGCGATGAATTCTCCGTCGTAGAATCCGGCAAAAAAGCCTCTCCCCTGGAAGCGCCCTTTGCCTTCAAGGTATTGGAAGCCAACGAAGTGTTGGACGACGAGCCCGAAGCTATCAACGAAGACGCCTACGAAAACTGGATTTTAAAGGTTCAGATCACCGACGATGAAGGCATCGGCGACCTGGTTGACGCGGCGGAATACGAAGCGGCCATCGCTGAATAATGCTTATCGACTGTCATGTCCACTGTGCCCTAAGCGGCCTTGGACAGCTTGAAAAAAATCTGATGGCCGCCCCCAGTGCGGTGCGTCAGCATTGGTTTGAGAATTTAGCAGCCCTTTATGTCGAACACGGCATAGGGGCTGTTCGTGATGGCGGGGATAAATACGGCGTCGGCCCTGTCTTTAAGGAGATTGCCCAGGAGGCGGGGATCATCTTTAAAACGCCCCTGGTGGCGCTTTTTAAAAAGGGGCATTACGGCGGCTTTTTAGGCCAGGGGCTTTCGGACTTATCAGACTGCAAAAAAGCCATGGACAGCCTGCTCTCTAAAGGGCCGGATCATATTAAGATCATTCAGTCGGGGATCATGAGCTTTGAGACCTACGGCGACGCTGGAGGGCTGGAGTTTAGCCGTGAAGAGCTGGTCTATATGATCGACCGGGCCCACGACGCAGGCCTTAAGGTGATGGTCCACGTCAATACTCCCCAGGGCGTAAAAATGTCGGCCCTGGCGGGGGCGGATACCGTGGAGCACGGCTATTGCATCGACGACGAGGCCATCGCAGTGCTCAAGGAGACCGGCTGCATCTGGGTGCCGACCCTGGCGCCCTTTGCCAATATTGCCGCCTGCTCTAAGGACCATTTTCTGGCGCCCTACAGGGAAATTTCCAAGCGCTACTTTGAAAACCACAAGAAGCAGGTGCGGCGGGCCCACAAGGCCGGGGTGAAAATTGCTTTGGGCAGCGATTCCGGCGCAACCCTGGTGGCCCACGGCGAAGCAACCCTTCAGGAGCTGGGCTATCTTAAGGACTGCGGGCTTACCGAAGAGATGCTTTTTGAAAATTCCTGCCGGGTTTTGGGGATCGATCCTGCTGCGTATCGATGAGCATATTAAAAGCTCCAAATCTTTTCAACAATGAATAAAGATTTGGAGCTTTTGCTTTTGCCAGAAAAATGCTGTTTTACGGATAAACCGGAATATAATCCTCGGGCAGTGCATCAAAAAACATAATCCCCAGACAGTCCTTGCCGATGTGGACGGTGAGGGCGCTGCCGGCGCCGGCCTCGGGGAGCAGGAAGCTTTTGATGCCCATCTCCTTGCCCAGCTGCTTGACCACCTTGTCCTGGAGCTCGGGGGCGGTGCTGTTGATGAAACCGACGATCTGGTTTTTGTCGTGCATGCATTCGTCGACGGCGGTGAGCATTTTTTTTAGGGCTTTTTTCTGCCCTCTGACCTTATCGAAGGCCAAAATCTGGCCGTCCTTAAAATAGAGGATGGGGATGATCTTGAGCATATCCCCGATGGCGGCCACGTTTTTGTTGATGCGCCCGCCCTTGGCCAGCCACTTGATATCGCCCACCAAGAAGAAGATCTGGATGTGCTGGGCCAGAAAATTCATGGTCCCGACGATGGTCTCAAAGGGCTTGCCCAGCTTGTCGAGCTTGAGGCCCTGGTGGAGAATTAAAGCCATGCCGGTAGTGGCGCACTTGGAATCGACGATGGCGATTTTTCGGTCGGGATATTGCTCCAAAAGATCGCCTGCGATGAGGGAGGCGGTCTGGTAGGTGCCGGAAAGCCCTGAGGACAGGGCTAAATAGATGATGTCATCGCCGTTTTTTAAATGCTTCTCGAAGGTCTCCTGGTAGGCCACGGCCTGGACCTGGGAGGTTTTTGGAAAGTTGACGGCGCCGTTTTGGCTGACGTAGTCCACCACCATCTCCGGGGTGATATCGATGCCGTCGAAGCAGGTTTTGTCGCCCAGGGTGATGGGGATGGGAAGTATATCGAAGCTATAGCGTCTCAGAAGATCCTCGCTGATGTCGCACATAGAGTCGGTAATAAATCGGATGCTCATGGCGATCCTCCTTTACAGATGATCGGGCCCCAGGCCCGTTTTTTCGGATGAAGCCCTGCTTTCCGCAGGGCTTGGCACTGTGGTCATTTTACCACGGCAAGCCTTTAAAAACAATTAAATTTCGGCGCTGGGGCAGGGCGAAATCCTGCAAACGCTTTAGCTGTTCCTTTTTAGAGGACTGTGATATAATATATTGATATCTTCGGGGAATTGACCGGAGCAAAGGCCTCGCCGCCGACGTTTCGTGCGCCGACATTTAAAATTATTCAAAGGTGAGGCTGGTATCATAATATCATTCAAGTTTGTAAACTACGAAAGGCAAAATAAATGAAAACAAAGGCGATGACAGATGGCGCAATGCTCAGTGCCCTGGCAGTGATCTTTTCGCTGCTCAGCTACTATGTGCCATTTCTGATGATCTTCTACTTTTTCATTCCCGTGCCCGCAGCCATTGCGGCAAATAAGCACGGCATGAAGGTGGCGGTCATTGCGGGTATCGCAGCGACGCTGATTTTAATTTTCTTTATGGATCTGGTGTCTGCGCTGTCCTGCGGGATGTACCTGCTGATCACAGGCTGTGTGGTGGGCTGGGCCTACAGAAGCAAAAAGTCCGGCTTTGTCCGGCTGGCTTTGTCCTACGTGGCATCCCTGCTGACCCTCACCCTGTCTCTGGCGCTGCTTCAGTTGATCACTGGCCAGAACTTCATCACAGAATTTTCGGCGGCGGTGGATCAGAGCATGGCGGAAATCCAGACCATGTACCAGAGTCTGGCCGCAGACCCCAGCACCCAGCAGCTGCTCTCGGCAGAGCAGCTTGAATCGGCGACGACATTGGTGGATACCCTGGGCCGTGTCATCAAGATGATGATTCCCGCAAGCTTTTTGCTGGCGCCCTTCATCATCGGCTGGATCAACGTGATCATCACCGACAAGATGATGGTGCGTCTGAAGCTTCCCGTGGACAGGCTCAAGCCCCTGAGTCAATGGCGAATGCCGAGGTCCCTGGCGTTTTTTATGCTGTGCGTCATCACCTTCCTGGGCCTTGCTGATCTTTTTAATTGGGAATTTATTCCGGAAATCTACAGCTTTACCCTGACGACCATCTGTTATATGGTTTACGGTCTGATGGGCATGGGCTTTGTTTTCTGGCTGATTAACAGAAAACGCAAAAAGGAATCCACCGGGCTTAAGATCCTTGCGGTGGCTGTCTGTTTTCTGTTTTCGTGGCTTTCCTATCTTCTGGTTTTTGTTGGGCTGGCGGACGCCTATATGGATCTGCGGCGCTTTATGGCATTTAATGGAGGGGATCACCGATGAAAGAGAGACTGACCAGCGACGCACGGCTGTACATGATCGTATTTTTCGTGTCCGTCGTGCTGATGTACTACAACCTGCCCCTGGGGTGTCTGGGGATCCTTTTGTGCGGCCTGGCCTACGGCCTTCAGGTGCACCAGGATCAGGTATCGAGCCAGCGGCTCCAGCGAACCATCGAAAAAATCTACGGCGACATGGACGCCCTGAACAAGGAGCGCATGTACGAGCTGCCCATCGCCATGGCCATCGTCAACGAGGCGGGAGAGATCTACTGGTATAACCAGTATTTCGACAAAAGCTTCAGAAAGGGCGACGGCGGCTGCAGCTTTTACAGGAAGAAGATTCAGGAGACCCTAAACCTCAAGCTGGACAGCCTCCTCAGCCAGCGGGAAAATGCCTTTTCCTACAAGGATACGGAGTACACCATTGTGTCCAACACCTTCAGCGACGGCAACGAAAACCTCGTGCTGCTGCATTTCTTCGACGTGACGATTCAGAAGCAGCAGCATGAAATTTACAAGCGCAACGAGCCGGTATTCTGCTATATTCTCATCGACAACTACGACGATATCATCGAGCAGCTGCCTACCCACGAGCGCTCGGCGGTGCTGAGCAAAATTGACCTGAAGCTGACGGAGTGGGCCAAGGATCTGGGGGTCTTTATCATTCAGTATGAAAATGACCACTACCTGATGATTTTAGAGAAGGAAAAGCTGCACAAGCTGGAGGAGGAACGCTTTGCCATCCTCGACTGTATCCGCGAAACGGAGTTTGAGGGCAAAACCCAGGTGACCCTGAGCATCGGCATCGGCATTTCCAAGGAGCCCTTGGGCATCCGCCAGGCCGAAGAGCTCTCCAGGTCAGCTTTGGATATTGCCCTGGCCCGGGGCGGCGACCAGGCGGTGGTGCGCCAGGACGAAAAAATGGCCTTTTATGGCGGGGCCACCGAGGCCACAGAAAAACGGACCAAGGTCAAGGCTAGGGTCAAGGCCCACGGCCTCCAGGAGCTGATCAAGGAGAGCAGCAACGTGCTGATCATGGGCCATAAAACGCCGGATATGGACTGTATCGGCGCAGCGGTTGGAGTCCTGGGAGCCTGCAAGGCCATGGGCAAGCCCAGTAAAATCGTGGTCAAGGAAATCAACTACAGCATCAAGGAGCTCTTTGAGTACCTGATGGAGGATGAGCGCTACAGCGACGCCTTTATCAAGCCCAAGGAAACCGAGGATTACATCGACAGCGGCACCCTGCTCATCATTGTGGACACCCAGAATGGCGAGTATTTAGAGGTGCCGGAGCTGGTGGATCAGGTCAAGCAGACCGTGGTCATCGATCACCACAGACGGTCGGGCAGCTCCATCGGCAAGATCGTGCTGAACTACACCGAGGCTTACGCCTCCTCCACCTGTGAGCTCATCACGGAGCTTTTGCAGTACTTTGACGAAAAGGACAGCATGACAGAGGTTGAGGCCAACGCCCTGATGGCCGGGATGTGCATGGACACCAAGATGTTCACCATGAAAACCGGGGTCAGAACCTTTGAGGCGGCCTCCTACCTGAGGCGCAAGGGGGCGGACACCATCATCGCCAAAACTATGCTCAAGGATGACTTTGTCACCTACAACCTGCGGGCGGCGGCTGTCAGAAACGCCAAAACCTACAGAAATACCATCGCCATCTCCTGTATCGAGGATCACTCGGAATCTGCCAAGGTCATTGCGGCTCAGGCGGCGGACGAGCTGCTCAATATCAAGGGGATCAGCGCCTCCTTCATCCTGCTCAAGGCAGATGAGGGGATATTCATCAGCGGCAGGTCTCTGGGTGAGATCAATGTTCAGCTGATTATGGAAAAGCTGGGGGGCGGCGGCCATCTGGCCATCGCCGGGGCACAGCTGCCCGATGCCCAGGATCTCGACGAGGTCAAGGAGATGCTTTTGGACGCCATCGACGCCTACTTCGCCGAGCGTGAGATTGAAAGGGAACAGGCTGCGGTGCAGTCTAAAAATACGAAATAGAAAAAGGAGAATACTATGAAGGTTGTATTACTAGAAGATGTACTAAACGTGGGAAAGGCCGGCGATATCGTCAATGTCAAGGATGGCTACGGCAGAAATTTCCTGATTAAAAATAAAAAGGGCCTGCCGGGTACCAAGGAAAATATTGCCGAGGCCGAAAGACAGCAGGAGCTTAAGCGTCAGCAGCAGGCTGAGGAAAAGCAGGCGGCCATCGAGCTGGCCAAGACCATCGACAACACCACCTTAAAGATTGTGGAAAAGGCTGGTGAGGACGGCAAGCTCTTCGGCTCCGTCACCAGCAAGGACATCGCCGAGGCCTTAGAAAAAGCCGAGGGCATCAAGGTGGACAAGCGCAAGGTGGCGCTGGACAGCCCCATCAGAAATGTGGGACGCATCGAGGTGCGCATCAAAACCTACGCCGGTGTGGAAGGTAATCTGACCGTCGTCGTTGAGGCGGCAAAATAGAGAGACCCGGTCGCATATGATTCCTGAAGGCAGGCGGAGCTGAGCCGGCCATCTCCCAGGGGAGAATACACCCCGGGGGATGGCGGCCAACGTCTGCCTTTTTATACCTGTGAAAATCACGGAGAGGAGATGGGAAGATGATTAATCCCAAAACACCGCCCCACAACCTTGAAGCAGAGCAGTCGGTGCTGGGGGCGATTCTGCTGGAGGAATCCAATATTGCCCGGGCCGAGGAGATACTCTCGCCGGAGGACTTCTACAGCACGGCCAACGCCCGTATTTTCGAGACCATGCTGGCCCTCCACGACGAGCGCAAGCCCATCGACAGCGTTACCCTGGTCAATCTTTTAAAGAACCGGGGGATCCTCGAGGAAGTTGGGGGGCCGGGCTACATCGCCAATCTGGTGGCCCAGGTGCCCGTGTACACCAATTACGAGGAGTACTGTAAAATCGTCCAGGAGAAATCGGTGATCCGGGAGCTGATCAAAACGGCCACGGATATTCTCAACGAGAGCTACGGCCAGTACGACGATGTGGAGGCGGTGATCGAGGGGGCTGAGCAGGGGATTTACCGGGTGTCCCAGGGGAAAAAGCGGGGCAACTTTGTGAGCATCGCCGACACCCTGGGGGAGACCATGACCCAGATCGAGCTCATCGAAAAGAACAAGGGACAGCTGACGGGCCTCAACACGGGCTTCGAGGAGCTCAACCACTATACCTCAGGGCTCCAGCGCTCAGACTTGATCTTTGTGGCGGCCAGGCCCTCCATGGGGAAGACGGCCTTCGCCCTGAATTTGGCCCAGAATGCAGCCCTCAAGGAAAATGCTTCGGTGGCCATCTTCAGTCTGGAAATGTCCCGGGCGCAGCTGGTCCAGCGTATGCTCTGCGCCGAGGCCATGGTGGACAGCAACAAGATCCGCAAGGGGGAGCTGACCGCCGAGGATTGGGACAGCATCTCTCTGGGCTACACCAGGCTTTTTAACACAGGAATCTACATCGACGATACCCCGGGGGTCACCCTGTCGGAGGTGCGCTCCAAGTGCCGGCGGATGAAGTCGGAGCGGGGGCTGGATCTTATCCTCATCGACTACCTCCAGCTCATGACGGGCCGGGGCAAGGCTGAAAACAGACAAAACGAGATCTCCGAGATTTCCAGAGGCCTCAAGGGCCTGGCCAGGGAAATGGACTGTCCGCTGATCTGTCTCTCCCAGCTGAGCCGCGCCCCCGACGCCAGACCGGACCACCACCCGGTGCTGGCGGACCTCAGGGAGTCGGGATCCATCGAGCAGGATGCCGACGTGGTCATGTTTTTATACCGAGACTATTACTACAACAAGGAAGCGGAGCCCCATATTGCGGAGCTGGACATTGCCAAGCAGCGTAACGGCCCCACGGGGCGGCTGAAGCTGGCCTGGCTGCCAGAATACACGAAATTCAACGATCCGGCGCCGGATTATTACGACGAGGCGGCCTATTAGGAGGTTTCATGGAAGGCAAACTTTATATTGTGGGCACTCCCATCGGCAACCTGGAGGACATGACCCTGCGGGGGCTGAGAATCCTCAAGGCGGTGGACTGCATCGCTGCCGAGGATACCCGCCACACCGTCAAGCTTTTGAATCATTTTGAAATTAAAAAGCATTTGATCGCCTATCACCAGCACAACGAGCAGAGCGAAAGCGACAAGCTCATCGCCCTGCTCAAGGCGGGGAAGGAGATCGCCCTGGTCAGCGACGCCGGCATGCCGGTGATTTCAGATCCCGGGGCGGTGATCATCGGCCGGTGCGCAGAGGCGAATATCCCCGTGGAGGTGGTGCCGGGCCCCAACGCCGGTCTCTGCGCCCTGGTGCTCTCGGCCTTGGACGCCGGCAGCTTTACCTTCATGGGCTTTTTGGGCAAGCAGAGCAAGGAGATCCGGGCAGGGATTGAAAAGATCGCCGCCTCGAAGGACACGGTGATTCTCTACGAGACGCCCCATCGCCTGGTAAAAACCCTGGAGGCCATGGCCCAGGTCATTCCGGAACGGCCCATGAGTATTTCCCGGGAAATCACCAAGCGCTACGAGGAAACCCGCCGGGGAACCGTGGCTGAGCATCTGGCCTACTATCAGGAGCATCCCCCCAAGGGAGAGTTTGTGCTGGTGATTGCCGGCGGCGACGGCAGAACAGCAGCGGCGGAGGATTTGACCGAGCTTTCTCTGGAGACACATCTGGCCCATTATCTGTCCGAAGGCATGACGGAGAAGGAGGCCATGAAGCAGGTGGCCAGGGATCGGGGTGTCAGCAAGCGGGAAATTTACAATCAAATTAAAAGATAGCTTGCAATTTTTTTTTCATGCTGTATAATAAAGCCTAAAGATGATAAATGTGATGACGAGAAGAGTACGTCTTCCGGAAGCCTAAAGAGAGCCGGGACAGGTGAAAGCCGGCGGTGGAAGGAAGGGGGAAGATGGCCTCTGAACAGCGCGGGTGAGGCGCAGCTTAGCCCGTGACGCATAGCCGGCGTTAAAGGCGGAACAAATTTTGTTCACGAGCCGTATTTCGCGAGGAATACGGGAATTAAGGTGGTAACACGAGGTCTTCGTCCTTATGGAGGCCTCTTTTATTTTTTTGAAAGAGAGGAAAAAGATGGAAGAGAAAAAAACATTTTACATCACGACGCCGATCTACTATCCCAGCAGCGATCTGCACATCGGCCACACCTACACCACGGTGGCTGCCGATACGATCAAGCGTTTTAAAAAGCTGACGGGCTACGACGCCTACATGCTCACCGGCACCGACGAGCACGGCCAGAAGATTCAGAAGGTGGCCGAGGAGGCCGGGGTGACGCCCCAGGCCTACGTGGATGACGTGGTGTCCAGAATCAAAAAGCTCTGGCAGCTGATGGACATCGACTACGATCAGTTTATCCGCACCACGGATCCCGACCACGAGAAGACCATCCAGAGAATCTTCAGAAAGCTCTACGATCAGGGGGATATCTACAAGGGTAAGTACGAGGGATGGTACTGCACCCCCTGTGAATCCTTCTGGACGGAAACCCAGCTGGCAGACGGCAAATGTCCCGACTGCGGCCGCCCTGTGGAAAAGGCCTCGGAGGAAGCCTATTTCTTTAAAATGTCCAAATATGCCGACCGTCTCCTCGAGTACATCGAAGCCCACCCGGATTTCATTCAGCCTGAATCCCGGAAAAATGAGATGATCAACAATTTCATCAAGCCTGGGCTCCAGGATCTCTGCGTCTCCAGAACCTCCTTCACCTGGGGTGTTCCGGTGGACTTCGACCCCGGTCACGTGGTCTACGTCTGGATCGACGCCCTGCCCAACTACCTGTCGGCCCTGGGGTATTTAAACGACAAGCCCCAGCTCATGGACAAATACTGGCCGGCCAACGTCCACATGGTGGGCAAGGATATCATCCGCTTCCACACCATCTACTGGCCCATCATTCTCATGGCCCTGGATCTGCCGCTGCCAAAACGGGTCTACGGCCACGGCTGGATTCTGTTAAAGGGCGGCAAGATGTCCAAGTCCGTGGGCAACGTGGTGGATCCGGTGGAATTAGCCGAAAAATACGGGGTTGACGCCCTGCGCTACCACGTGCTGAGAGAGATGACCTACGGCGCCGACGGGATCTACAACGAGGATCTGCTCATCAGCCACATCAACTCCGATCTGGCCAACGATTTGGGCAATCTCTTAAGCCGTACCGTGGCCATGACGGTGAAGTACTTCGACGGGGTAATCCCCACAGAGCGGGAAGCCGGTGATTTCGATGCCGATCTAAAGCAGCTGGCCGAGGCCACCCCGGCGGAGGTGGAAGCCTATGTGGATAAGCTGGATCTCAGCCGGGCCCTGGAGAGCATCTGGAAGCTGGTGTCCAGAACCAACAAGTACATCGATGAAACCGAACCCTGGGTGCTCATCAAGGACGAGGGCAAAAAGGCCAGACTGGCCCAGGTGATGTACAATCTCACCGAGTCTTTGAGGATCATCTCTGTGCTGGTGACGCCCTTTATGCCAAGCACCGGCAGGCAGATTGCCGATGAGCTCAAGGTTCCCCAGGATAAAAGAACCTGGGAGAGCATCCAGCACTTTGGCGGCTATCCCGAGGGTGTTCAGGTTGAGCGCTGCGAGCCCTTGTTCCCGAGGATCGAGGTTAAAAAGGAGACAGCTGCTGCACCAGCTAAGGAAAAGAAACAGGACAAGGGTGATAAAAAGCAGGCGGCAGACGTCCCCGAGGGACTCATCACCATCGACGATTTTGCCAAGGTCAAGCTCAAGGTGGCCGAGGTGGTGGACTGCAAGCCCCATCCCGACGCCGACAGACTGCTGGTCTTTAAGCTGAATCTGGGCAAGGAGGAACGCCAGGTGGTTTCTGGTATTGCCAAATATTACGCCCCCGAGGATCTCATCGGCAAGAAGGTGGTGGTCTGCACCAATCTCAAGCCGGTAACCCTGAGGGGCGTGGAATCCAACGGCATGATCCTCTCGGCCATCAAAGGCAAGAAGCTCAGCGTCATCACCGTGGAGGGTATTCCCGCCGGCGGCGAGGTAAGATAATCGTACAGTCTATATTGAAAACAGAGCAGTCACTGAGGTGACCCCAAAAAGTTAGACTTTTTCGAGACAGTTTCGACTGTCTCGTTTTTTTTATGGGCTTATCTGGGTAAAAAATAATATAAAAAGGTAAAATGTTCTGTTCAAGGCTCTGCAGGCATGTTATAATAGCTTCTTGTTAGGATGGAGGTTGTTATATTGGATACATTGATAACCATTAAAACCAGCAAGTGGCGCGCTTTGGCGGCGGTGCTGACGATAGCCCTGATGTGCTACGGACTTGCGGTGAGCTGTCAATATTATGAGATGGATACCTATTTTATGGGAGCTGTGACCTTTGCTATTGTCATGGCAGCGTTGGCAGCTTTGTTTTATATAAAATGCAGTGGGCGTATGGCAGGGCTGTGGAATGTCCTGTTATTTATGTCTTGTGCGGGATTTTCCTTTACGATTTTCCAGATGTCTCAGGGACAGCCCTTTATTTTACAGCCAGAGGTTTTCTTCCTGAATTGGATTTGCTGTACAGCACCCTATGTTTTTTTCTTTATAGTATCGGGGAGACCGAGGCTGTCCATGGTTTTGGGCGGTGGAATTTTGTACCTTTTGGCGATTGCCAATTATTTTATCCGTCTATTCAGAGGAACATCGCTTTTATATACAGATTTTTTTTCGGTAAAGACAGCTATGGATGTGTCAGAAAACTACACCTTAGAATGGAGCGGCCCCCTGACGCTGATGACCATTGTATTTATCGCATTGCTGTTCTGGGCCCTTAAGGGCAGTGCAAAATTTCAAGACAAGGTTTTGGGCAGAAAGGTGCGTTTGGGAACCATGGTGGGGCTGACGCTGTCGGTGTGCCTATTTATGCAGCTGAATAGTGAAAGGTATTACGATTCCTGGAATGAGTTTGCCAATGGTTACGCCTATACCTTTGCTATCAATATTAAAATGCTGCACACGGAGGTGCCAGAAGACTATAATGCTTTTCGGATAGCCCAGGAAATGAATCAGCTGGAGGAGAAGGATAAATTTTCTGATGAGAATTTGATTCTGACAGATCGGGGTGATGACGAAAGGGCATCAGAAGAGGAAAATAGCGAAAAGCCTGAAAAACCCAACATCATCGCCATTATGAACGAATCCTTCAGCGATATGGCAACGGTGGGAGACTTTGAGACCAATATGCCAGTGACACCGTTTTTAGATAGCCTGGAAGGCAGCAGTATTCAAGGAAATCTCGCTGTATCCGTCTTTGGCGGCGGCACCTGTGACTCTGAGTACAGCTTTTTGACGGGCAATACCACCGCTTTTTTGCCGGAAAACACCAGGCCTTATCAGCTTTATGTAAAGGAAGGGGCACCCAGCTTAGTTTCAACCCTCAATGCCCAGGGGTATCACAGTGAAGCCATTCATCCAGGGGTCAGAACGGCCTGGAATCGAGATAATGTCTATGGAGATTTTGGATTTAAGGCTTTCTATAGTGCAGAAAACTTTATCAATGCAAAAATGACGCGTGGTCTCTATGTCAGTGATGAGTCAACCTATGATCAGATTATTGATATTTACGAACATAAGCTGTCGGGACAGCCTTTATTTGTTTTTGATGTGACGATCCAAAATCACGGGCCCTACTATCTTGATGCCAGCGATCTGGACATTGTCAGGCTTGAGGGAATGGAAGGGGAGTATCCCTTAACCGAGCAATACCTTAGCCTGATCCACAACTCCGACCAGGCCTTTGAGAAGCTGGTCACCTACTTTGAGGGGGTGGAGGAGCCCACCATCATCGTCATGTTTGGGGATCACCAGGCGAAAATTGAGACGGAGTTTTACGAGGAGGTCATCGGCAAGCCCCAGGAGGAGTGGACCTTGGAGGAGCTTCAGCGCACCTACCAGACCCCCTACGTCATCTGGGCCAATTATCCTCTGAACAGCCAGGAGGGTCGGCTGATGAGTGTTCAGAACCTGGCCTCCTACCTGCTTGACCAGACGGGACTTGAGCAGACGGATTACAACCGCTATCTGTCGGCCCTGGCCAAAGAGCTGCCGGTTGTCAACAGCCAGGGGGTGGTGGACGCCCAGGGCAACAACTACGCCTACGGCGAAGACAATCCCTACAACGAGGAAATTCTGACCTATCAGCGCATCCTCTACAATAATATTTTCGACAAGGAAAACCGGCAGGATCAGCTCTATTTCATCCAGGAGGACAGTACCGAGGAGGAACCCTGGTACGATTTTGACAGGGCGGAGCAGGGAAGGCTGATGTAATTGAAATCAAAAGCATCTGGTGTGCAGCCAGGTGCTTTTTTAGCGGGATTTTTTAAAATACTTAACCTGCTTTTAACATTTTGCAAAATTTAGATGTAAATTATAGTGAAAAATGATATAATAACTGCCTATCAGGATGGAGGTTATTTTTTGGATACAGCGATGGAAATCACGACGAGCAAAAAACGTATTGTTGCAGCAATTGCTCTCAGTGTCCTTTTAACTATTTTTATGGTGATCTGTTTTCGCAGGGCAGAAACCAGCGCCTATTATCACAGCTCGTCGGCCCTGGCCATTATCGCCATAGGGCTGGCGGTGCTGCTTAAAATTAAATGCGGCGGGCGGATGGCTTATCTGTGGCAGGTGCTGCTTGTGCTGATGGCCTCGGGCTTCTCCTCGGTGCTCTACCAAATGTCCCAGACGGCGCCCTTTGTCAGCACTGATGAGCCTGTCACCTATTTCTTAAACTGGGGCTGTTGTCTTCTGCCCTATCTGTTTTTTTACGTGGTCATCGGGCGGGTGCGGCCGGCGATTATCGCCGGCGGCGTCTTTAGCCTGGGGGTGTCCCTGGTCAACTACTTCGTCAATCACTTCCGGGGATCCTCTTTTTTGCCCACGGATATTATTTCGGCGGGGACGGCCATGGATGTGGCCGGCAGCTACAGCTTTTTCTGGGACGGCACCCTGACCATGATGGCCCTGGAGTTTGCGGCGCTGATTTGCTGGGCGGCAAAGGCCCAGCCGCCGGCGGAAAAATACACGGCGAGAAAAATTCGCCTCGGAGCCTTTATGGGCCTGACCCTCTCTGTCAGCCTTTTTATGACCCTGGACACAGAGAAATTTTACAATGCCTGGTGGGATCAATACTATGGTTACCCCTACACCTTCTGTATCAATTTAAAAATGCTTCAGATCAAAACCCCCGAGGGCTATTCTGTGGCGGCGGTTGAGGAAGGCCTAACTGAACTGGCCGACGAAAATTCAACGGCGGGCGCCCTCATTGAAGGCAGCCGGGGAGGCCTGACTTCCGAGAGCATAAGGCAGGAGGAGGCGGTATCGAGTACGGATGAAAAGCCCGAGAGCCCCAACATCATTGCCATTATGAACGAATCCTGGGGAGATTTCGGGGTTTACGGCGATTTTGAGACCAATTTGCCGGTGAGTGATTTTATAGACAGCCTGACGGAGAATACCATCCAAGGCGATTTGTCGGTGTCGGTCTACGGCGCAGGCACCTGCGACTCGGAGTACAGCTTTCTGACGGGCAACACCACGGCCTTTCTGCCGGAAAATGCCAGGCCCTATCTCCTCTACGTCGATGAAAGCTCCCCCAGCCTTGTTCAGAGCCTCAATGCCCAGAACTACAAAACGGTGGCCCTGCACCCCGGGGCCAGGGATGCCTGGAGCCGGGATACAGTTTATCAGGATTTAGGTTTCCAGGAATTTTACTCCATTGAGTACTTTGCCGGGGCCGAGGTTACCCGGGGGGCCTACGTCAGCGATGCCTCCAGCTACGATAAGATCATTGAGTGCTTTGAAAGCAAGGGGAATCAGCCCCTTTTCGCCTTTGACGTCACGATCCAGAACCACGGCGGCTACAATCAGGACGCCAGCGATTTGGAGGCGGTGACTATTTCTGGCCACGAGGGTGAGTATCCCCTGGCGGAGCAGTACCTGAGTCTCATGCGGAAAACGGATCAGGATTTTGAGAAGCTGATTCGCTATTTTGAGCAGGTGGAGGAGCCCACCATCATCGTGATGTTTGGGGATCACCAGGGGACGGTGGAGCCGGAATTTCTCGAGCTTTTGATGGGAAAGGACGAGGCGGACTGGTCTGTGGAGGAGCTCCAGCAGAAGTACAAGACACCTTATATTATCTGGGCCAATTATCCCCTGGAGGCCTCCCAGGATGAGGCCCTCAGCATCCACAGCCTGGCGGCCAAGGTACTCTCCCAGACGGGACTTCAGGAGACGGCCTACACCAGGTATCTGGCGGAGCTCGGGGAGACGCTTCCGGTTATCAACAGCCTGGGGGTTATGGACAGTCAGGGGCATTGGTACACCTACGACGAGACAAACCCCTACCGAGAACTCATCGCGGATTACAAAAATATCCTCTACAACAATATCTTTGACACCGAGGAGCGGCTTTATGGCCTCTACACCCTTGAGGATCAGAGAACGCCAGAACAGCGGGCAGCCGCTGCGGCCAGCCAGTCTGAAACCTACGGTGACGACGCCAAAAACGGCGAGATTCCCGAGGGACTGAAGGTGGTTGCGCCGGCCGAGGCCTTTTAAAACAAAAAATAAAAAACGCCTGCCAGACAGCAGCGCACACCAATTAGATGGCGCCCTGTCTGAGCAGGCATTTTTCTTTTAGGGATCGGCGGGTAAGGATCCCTTGATTATATCTTTGATGGCGAGCAATTTTCCCCCAAAACTACAGGGCCTTTAAGGCTGCGATGTAGTCGCCCTTATCGCGGCTGCCGACGAAACGTTCGGTTTCGGCGCCGTCCTTGAAGAAAATACAGGTGGGGATGCTCATAACCCGGAACTGGCGGGCCAGCTCGGTATTTTCGTCCACATTCAGCTTACAAATTTTGACATTTGAGGGCAGCTCAGCGGCGATCTCATCGATGATGGGAAGCAGGGCCTTGCAGGGGCCGCACCATTCCGCCCAGAAATCGATCATGACGGGGCCGTCGGTGTAGCCTAGAACCTCCGCCTCAAAATTTCCTGAATTTAGAATCGTGATCTGTGCCATAACGTGTTCTCCTTAATTTAAACTACGTTGATAATGATAGCAATAATTTATATAAAAATAAAGAGGAAATTTATGTGCTTTGTGGTACAATACGCTTATGAAAAAAGGAATTCTTAAGCGGCAGCTCGAAAGCTTAGCCGATAAAAATACCCTGCGCTTCCACATGCCGGGGCACAAAGGCCGGGGGAGCGGGGATTTGCTTGTCCCCCGCCTCGACTACACCGAGGTGCCCGGAAGCGACAACCTCCATCAGCCGACGGGGGTGATTTTGGAGGTTCAAAAAAAATTAGCGGCGGTCTACGGCGCCGAGGAGAGCAGTATTTTGGTCAATGGAACCACCACAGGGCTTCAGAGCGCCATTTTGGGCTGCTTTTCCGAGGGGGATAAAATCCTCGTGCCCACCAATTGCCACAGGTCAGTCTACGGGGGCCTGGCTCTGGGCGGTGTGGAGGGTGTTTTTTTTGCCCCGGCCTGTGACGATGTCCTGGGCTTTGCGGCTCGCATCACGCCGGCGCAGGTGGAGGCACAGCTGGCGCTGCATCCCGAGGTTAAGGGAATGCTTTTGGTCAGTCCCACCTACTATGGCACCACCAGCGACGTCAGGGCCATCGCAGAAATTCTCCACAGGCAGCAGAAAATTTTGATTGTGGATGAGGCCCACGGCGCACACCTGCACTTCAGTGAAAGGCTGCCCGAGGACAGCGTTGCCGCCGGTGCAGACATCGTCGTCCAGAGCACTCACAAGCTCCTCGGCGCCTTCACCCAGAGCTCTCTTTTGCATTTCCAGGGCAGCCTGGCAGATCGAGACCGGGTAAGGCGGATGCTGGCCATGCTCCAGTCCTCCAGCCCCAGCTATCCCCTGATGATGGGGGTCGAGGCGGCGGTGGATGACGCCTGCCTCCGGGGAAAGCAGGTCTTTGACGCCATTGCCGATGCCTGGGATACAGCCCAAAAGCACTGGCAGGCCGAGTGTATTATCCTCTATGGCCAAAATCAGCCGGGCTACGATAAAAGCAAGTGGCTTTTTGGCGTCGGGGGAGGCCTCGGCGGTGCGCTGGAGGCACAGCTGTACGCAGATTTCAACATCCAGTGCGAGCTCTCCTGGGCCGACGGTGTGCTGGCCCTGACGGGCATCGGCACCGAGGTGTGGGAGCTCGAGGCTTTGACAGAGGCCATATACGCCCTGGATAAAACCCTGCCCCGGGGCCTGGAGGCGCCTGCAGGCTTCGAGCATCAGGCCTTTGTCTACGATCAGGTCAAAACCCTGCGCCAGGCCATTTTTTCGGGGGCCAGCTGTGCAGTGCCCCTGGATGAGGCCGAGGGCGCCCTGGCCGCGGATTTTATCATCCCCTATCCACCGGGAATTCCGGCAGTGCTGCCCGGCGGCAGGCTTCACAGCGCAGTCATCGACAGGCTTCTGGCCATGAAGCGGCGGGGGGAGGCCATCGTCGGCTTGGATGACGCTGGAAGGATTCAGATTCTAAAAGAAAAATAGCATGAATACCAGGATTTCCTTGGTGAAGAAAGAATAAAGAGAGCGCCGCCTTTTGGGCGGCGTCAGAAAGTGTGCAGAATGAATAAAGGAAAATTGATTGTCATCGAGGGTGTGGACGGTAGCGGCAAGCAGACCCAGACCGATAAGCTGTACGCGCGCATGCAGGAGGAGGGCCAGAGGGTGATGAAGCTTTCCTACCCGCGCTACGATAAGCCCTCCTCAGCCATGGTGAAGCTCTATCTCTCCGGGGCCTTTGGGGAGGATCCCAATGCGGTGAGCCCCTATATTGCCTCCACCTTCTATGCGGCGGACCGCTACGCCTCCTACAAGGAGGATTACGAGGACTTTTACAGAGAGGGCGGCATCGTGCTGGCAGACCGCTACACCACCTCCAATATGGTGCACCAGGCGGGCAAAATTGCAGATCCCAAAGAGCGCCGGGCCTTTATGGACTGGCTCTTCGACTACGAGTTCAGACTCATGGGGCTGCCGGAGCCGGACTGTGTGTTCTATTTGAATATTCCGCCGGAGATCAACGCCCGGCTCATGGCGGAGAGAGCCAATAAATTTACCGGCGGCGCAGAAAAGGATATCCACGAGAAAAGTCCCGAGCATCTCAGGGCCGCCTACGAAAACGCCCTGGAGCTCATCGGCCGCTACGGCTGGCAGGAGATTGACTGTGCCCCCGGGGGCAGTCTGCGCTCTGTGGAGGATATCCACCAGGAGATTTACAGAAAAGTGATGGGAGGATGCTGATGGAACGCTTTGAAGACCGCTACGCCTTTTTGAAGATGGCCTACACCGATATGGAGCTGACAATGACAAAAAATTTTCTCGAGGCCAACGGCATCCCTGTAACCGTCCGGGAAAAGGGCTTTGGCGGACCGATTCGCAGTATTTTCATGGGGCGCTTTATGCCGGCCAATATCGAAATCTTCGTCAATCCAGAGGATCTGGCGGCAGCCCGGGAGCTTTTGCAGGAGGATTTCTCGGAGCTTGTCGATGAGGAATGGGGGGATGACGATGTTTGAAGGCATCGTTGAGCAGGATCGGGTCAAGAGCCATCTGGCGGCGGCCATTGAAAATCATACCGTGAGCCACGCCTACCTGTTTTTGGGGGAGCAGGGCATTGGCAAGCTGACCATGGCGCTGGCCTTTGCCCAGGCCCTGCTTTGTCCCAAGGCTGTGGGAGCTTGTGGACACTGCATTTCCTGTGAGAAGGTAAGCCACGGCAACCATCCCGATCTGCTGGTGATCTCGGCGGAAAAAAACGAGACAGCCATCAAAATCAGCCAGATTCGCCGCCTGATCTCTCAGCTGGCGGTGAAGCCCTACGAGGCGGAGCGCCGGGTGATTGTGATCCGTGGGGGAGATGCCATGACCACCGAGGCCCAGAATGCCCTCCTCAAATCCCTGGAGGAGCCGGAGCATTTTAACACCTTTATCATCACGGCCAAGGATGGCGAGGCCATTCTTCAGACCATTCGCTCCCGCTGTCAGGTGCTGAGCTTTGAGCCGGTATCCCGGGCGGGGATCCAGCAGGTGCTTCGGGAGCGGGGCATTGCCGACGAGGGGCTTTTGGAGGCTGCGGTCTACGATAGCGAGGGCTCCGTGGGAAAAGCCCTGGGTTTTTTTGAAAATCAGGCCCTGGAAAGCTTAAAAGTTGAGGCGCTGGAGGTATTTTATGCTATACTAAAGGGAGACGTCTTCAGGCTTTTTGCCTTTGCGGAAAAAATGGGCAAGAGCAAACAGGACAGTCTTGAGGTGCTGAATTTTCTTATTCTGTGGTTTCACGATACAGCCCTGGTGCTGGCGGGGGCGCCGGCAGCGGCCAGTCCCTACCGGGAAAAGCAGCGGCGTTTTGTGGACATCTTAACGCCTGAAAAAAACGAGGCGGTGCTGGGAGCCCTTTTTGAGCTCATGGATCATTTGGTCTACAATGTCAATCTGAGACTGCAGTGGGAGAGCACGATGCTGAAAATATGAAAATCAGGAGAGACAATATAGATGGCAAAATCAGTAGTTGGCGTACGCTTTAAAAAAGTTGGGAAAATTTATTATTTTGATCCCCTGGACTTTGAATTGGATCGCTACGATCCGGTTATCGTAGAAACCGTCCGCGGGGTGGAGTACGGCGAGGTGGCGCTGCCGCCCAGGGAGATTGCCGACGATGAGATCACGGCGCCCATTAAGCCGGTGCTCAGAAAGGCGACGGACAGGGACACGGCGGATTTTAATCGCCTGAAGCAAAAGGAAATCGAGGCCAAGGGCGTCTTTATCAAAAAGGTCAAAAGCCGGGGCCTCGAGATGAAGCTCATCGACGTGGAATACACCTTCGACAAGAAAAAGGCAATTTTCTATTTCACCGCCGACGGCCGGGTGGATTTCAGAGATCTGGTCAAGGATCTGGCCTCGGTGTTCAAGGTGCGCATCGAGCTCAGACAGATTGGCGTCAGAGATGAGGCCAAGGTCTTCAAGGGCTTGGGGGTCTGCGGGCGAACCACCTGCTGTGCTCAGTGGCTGGGAGACTTTACGCCGGTGTCCATCAAGATGGCCAAGGAGCAGAACCTTTCCCTCAATTCTACAAAGATTTCCGGTATCTGCGGCAGGCTGCTCTGCTGCCTGACCTACGAGCAGGAATTTTACGAGGAGGTCACCCGAAAGATGCCCAAGGTGGGCCAGACGGTCATCACCCCCGACGGCGAGGGTGAGGTCTTTAAGCTGAGTATCCTGGAGGAGAGCGTTCAGGTGAAAATTGCCCTGGACAACGACGAAACCGAGGTTAAAAAGTACAGCCTCGAGGAAATCCAGAAGAAAAAGCAGGAGCCCCGAAGCAACAAGGATAAAGAAAAGCAGCCCTCCAAGGGCGGGCGGGGCCGCCGCTCCGGCGGGGAGCACCACCACAAAAACCGGGAGGAGCGCAGCCAGAAGGAAAATAAAGGCAGAGAGCGCAGCCGGGAAAAAGAGGCTGGAAAAAATAGTAAGCGCGAGCCCTCGGGCAAGGAGTCCTGAAAATTTAAATTTGCAAAAAATAACCCTTGCAATAATTGGGGAATAGGATATAATAAAAACAAATGTTGTTCAGAAAGGGGTGTATTAAATGGCTTACAAAATCACCGATGAATGTATCGCTTGCGGTTCTTGTGCAGATCAGTGTCCGGTAGAAGCGATTTCTGAAGGTTCTATCTACGAAATCGATGAATCCTTATGTACAGATTGCGGTTCTTGTGCAGAACAGTGCCCGGTAGAAGCAATCGTAGAAGACTAATAAAAAAGCAAGAAGGCGCTCCCAAGGGAGGCCTTCTTTTTTTATGGAAAATAAATGGTGATGTCGTGGAGAGCCGGACTGACGGAGGTAAATATCAGTCCTGGAGGGGATTTTGGTCCGCCTCGGGGGATGTCACTGCGCTGCGGCTTCTGGGGTAGATCCTCTGGACAAAGGCCGAGGCGCTGATAAGGCAGAGGGGGATGAAGACAAACCATCCCAGGTGCCAGAAATCTGCCTGGGCGAAGCCCGTGAGAATCTCTCGGATATAGCCGGCCAGGTAGGCGATTAAGATGGCGCCGGAGGCAAAGAGCACGGCGTTAAAGGGCATATCCAGGGTCAGGATCATAAAGATGGCCAGCACCAGAAGGGTCAGGTAGTCCAGGCGTCCGATGACCGGGGACAGCACCGCCAGAAAAACGCTGAGTCCGATGAGGGAGAGGAAAAACAGCAGGAAGGTGCCCCGGGAATTTGTAAGGGCGCCAAGGGGCGAAAAGCTCCCCTCTGCCTCCGGCTTTGACGGCTCGTGCGCCTGAAAAAAGGTGTCGTCCTCGTCGGTGACAACGGCGGTTTCGGCCTCGGGCAGAAAATCCCAGTCGATTTGGGAATCGTCGGAAAATAGGGCGTCGTAGAAGTGATCGTCGGGAGTCTCCTGGCGTTTTTTGGGTCTCAGGGGATTGTTGTCCAGCAGCATCTTATCTACGGCGGCCCTGGCGGCCATGTAGTGCTTCTTGGGCAGGGTGCCGACAAAGTCCTCGGCCTGGTTGAGCAGAGATTCCACCGCCATGAGATCCGGCGCTGTATCCGAGGTCTGGGCCTTCATCTGGGCCAGGGCCTCCTCGACGCCGAGGATCTCCTCGGTGTGGTAGCCAATGATCTCTCCCTCGGCATGGCGCTTTTTAGAGGCCTTCTCCACGGCCTGCTGAAACAGCAGATCCAAGGGATCCTCTGCCTCGGGGGAGGTTATAGGGGCGTCAAAAATTTTTGAGATTTTATCATCGATGCGGCTTTCTGAATCCGAAAAGGATGAGAGCAGCCCGTCTTTGCGATTCAGGAGCTTGTCGGTCTCCCGAGAAATGGTGGAGTGAACCATAGTGATATCCGCCTTCCTTGAAATTTTCGCCTTTAACTCAATAAACCTATTATATCAAAAAGGACGACGGGGATAAAGAAAATTTAAAAATTAGAGGTCAGGACGGGAAATTCATGGTATAATCAACAATATTCTGTGGATCTGTGGACAAAAAATTGTGACGGCTGTGCATAAGATGACGAAAAAACGGCGGATAAAAGCCCCGTTATCAGGGGAATTCCGGAGATTTGTCCACAGTCTGTGTGTAAAAACAGGTAAAATGTGGATAAAACGTGTAAAAATGGTGATAAAGGAAGGTGAATTTGTGGATAAGCTTGTAAACAGCTGGGAACGGCTGGAGGATCTGGGGGCAGGAGGACTTAAGATCATCCAAAATCCCGAATACTTTTGCTTTGGCATCGATGCGGTGCTTTTGGCCTGGTTTGCCTCCCAGGCGGTGCGCCGGCGCTCAAAGGTCATCGATTTGGGGACGGGAACGGGCATCATCCCCCTGCTGCTCTGGGCCAAAACTGAGGTTCAGGCCATCGACGCCCTGGAGATTCAGCCCAACATGGTGGAGATGGCCAGAAGAAGTGTGGCTATCAATGGCCTGGAGGAGAAAATCCGCATCTATGAGATGGATCTGAGGTCGCCGGATCCGGCGGTCATCGGCGCCAACTACGACATCATCACCAGCAACCCGCCCTATATGAAGGCGGCCCAGGGCTTCAGACATTCAGCCCAGACCCAGGCCATCGCCCGCCATGAGCTTCTGTGCAGCATCGGCGACGTGGCGCTTTTTGCCAAGAGGCACCTCAAGGATCGGGGGAAAATTTTCCTGGTGCACCGGGCAGACCGAATTGCCGACATCATCTGCGCCCTCCGGGAGGAGGGGGTCGAGGTCAAACGGATACAATTTGTCCATCCCTACAGCCGCAAGCCGGCCAATCTGGTGCTGGTGGAGGGCATGAAGCGAGGCCAGCCGGGGCTAAGGGCGGAAAAGCCCCTGGTGGTTTACAATGAGGACGGCAGCTACACTGCAGATATCAATGCCATCTACGGCACTGAGGGACCCCGGGACAGCCATGTTCTCAGGGATGTCAGCAGCTTAAGCTGAAAAAAGAGACCGATGGGGTCTCTTTTTTTATGGCGTGGATGGTTTATTTTCGGCGGGCCGCCTTTTTCAAAAGCCTGATGTCCTGGCCGATAAAGGGCAGGGCGGTGAAATTGCCGCGGATTCTCGAGGAAAGGCGCTCGTCGTACTGCTCCATGATCTGCGTGGCCGTGAGGTTGCTGGAGATAATCATCTTTTTCTGTCCCAGAAGTCTGGTGTTGATGATTTCAAAAAGCTGCTTGCCGCTGAAGGCGGTGACGTACTCGGCGCCGAGGTCGTCGATGATTAAAAGGTCACAGGCCGTCAGGGTCTGGTGGATGTGGTCTAAATCGCCGTCTCTCTCAAACATGCTGCTTTGAACCAGGCGGATGAGGTGAGCCGCCGAGGTGTAGACGACGCTGTATTTTTTTTCGATGAGGGCGTTGGCCACGCAATTGGACATGAAGGTTTTTCCCACCCCCGGAGGGCCGTAGAACAGATAATTTTCCTGGACGGTGTCGAAGGCGTCGCAGTAGTCCATGAGAAGCTGTTTTAAAGCGAGGCTGTTTTTCCTGGGGGAGACGCCCTTGCCCTCCAGGGGGATCTCAGAATAGAAATCGAGGTTGAAGCTGCCGAAGTTTTCCGATTTGGCCAGGGGCTTTAGATCAAAGCTGGTGAAGGCGCTGTCGGTCAGGGCCTGGCTGAGACAGCTGCACATTTTGCCCTCGACGTAGCCTGTATCCTGGCACAGGGGGCAGTCGTGGCGGATGGCCAGATCCTCCCGGGAAAAGCCCTGGGCGGCCAGGAGGGCGTCCCGCTGTGTTTCCAAGGCGGCGGTGGCCTCCTTAAAGGCCTCCAGGGCATTGGCCTCGCCCCGAAGCCTTTTTTTGGTGAGGTCGATGCCCAGACGGTTGATTTCGGCGTCGATGTGCGCAAGCTCTGGGATGCGGGTGTAGATCTGTTTTTTTCTGAGGGACTGCTCGTATTCATGGCGGGCCCGCTTTGCCTCGAAGGCTTCAAAGATTTTGGCACGATTATTCTGATTCATTGTAAAGACTCCTTAACCATTCGGCGTCCGCCTGATCCAGGGCCTCGTGGGCCTGGGCGCGCTGATCGTTTTGGACGGCGGTATTTTTGTCTGGGCGCTGGGGGGCGCCGGGGTTTTTCTCAATGGCCTCCAGGGTGGTGAGCCCCTGGTCGTGCCAGCGCTTGAGGATGGCATCGATGTAGCGGAGGTCCGTTTTGCTGGAACGGCTCATGCCGTAGGTGATGATATCCATGTCGTAGTGGTATTCATCCCGCCATTTGGACATCAGGGCCTTTTCCCAGGCGATGGGGTTGCGCTTAAGCCCCAGGTAGTGGAAGACGTCGTAGTAGAGCTTTTGGGTATCCCGGCTCTCCTTGATGTAGGCGTCGGCCTGGGCGTAATCCCTGATATCGGCCTTGTGCCAGGCCTCGGCCACCCGGCTGATATAGCTGATGATCTGGGCGGTGGTGAAGGGCCTTTCTTTTTTGGCGATGAGATTCATGGAGTACTCCACCAAAAGGACGATGGTCTCCGGCGTGAAGTGATAGTCGCTGATCCAGTCCCGAAATAGGGTGATCTCCTTCTGGGTGATGGTGCGGCTGCCGTACATCTGCTGGACGCGCTCGTACATGTCGGCGATCCGGGCTTCCATCTGGTTTGCCGGGGAAGCCTCTATCTCAGGGGCCTCGTCCTGGACATCCTGGGATTTTTGGCTGTTCATGAGCCTGGCGGAGATATTGTAGTAGGTGACGACGACGTCCTTGGCGCCGACGTACTCCAGGGAAAGGATGCCCTCTTTTTCCCAGTATTCCCAGGCCTTGATGACATCGCCCTCGGTGAGGTTGAAGAGACGGCTCAGCTCGAGGTTGTCGATGGGATCCAGGCTTTGGTTAAAGCAGTGCTTCAGGCCAAAAAGGTAGACCTTAACGTAGTCGCCGTGGGCCTGGGGCATGTAGTGGTTGATAAAAATATTTTCGATGGGGGTGATGGCCATATTGTCGTTGTCGATTGCAAATTTAAACTGGTTCACGATTCATCACATCCTTTGTTCGGTGAGGTGACCTGGCGATGCGGGCCAAATCGCCGCAATGTTTTCCTGGATGCTATTATAGCATAAAATCTGCCGTCTCCGTCGGAAAAATACTAAAATAAAAGATGTGACATTTGTATCCCAGTTGTAAAATATTTTGCAAAACCCTTAAAAATAGGGTTGTCATCTTGCCAATCCTTTGATCTATGTTATAATATTCAAATGTTAAAGCGTGTGTGAAAGGAAAGTTGATATATGGATAATTTTATTATTGAGGGGGGCAATCCGCTGTGCGGAGAGGTGGAAATCTCCGGCGCGAAGAATGCGGTGCTGGGCATTATCCCTGCAGCAATTCTCTGCTCCTGCTCAAGCAAGATCGATAACGTTCCCGACATCCGGGACGTTCATAAGATCGTCAATATTCTTGAAAAATTAGGCGCTGAAATTTACCGGGAGGGAGATACCCTGATCATCAATACAGAGATGCCCATCTCCTACGACTGCTCTGAATACGAGGAGGAAACCGGTAAGATGCGGGCCTCCTACTATCTGCTGGGAGCTCTCCTGGGCCGCTATCACAAGGCTGTGGTTCCCCTGCCCGGGGGCTGCAATATTGGCGATCGTCCCATCGATCAGCACATCAAGGGCTTTGAAGCCCTGGGCGCGAAGGTTGTCATCGAGCACGGCCAGGTTAAAATGGAGGCAGAGCGCTTAGTCGGCGCGGATATCTACCTGGATGTGGTCAGCGTTGGCGCCACCATCAATATCATGCTGGCGGCGGTGCGGGCCGAGGGGCAGACCATCATTGAAAATGCCGCCAAGGAACCCCACATCGTCGATGTTGCCAATTTCCTGAACCTTATGGGCGCGAAGATCAAGGGCGCCGGCACCGACACCATCAAAATCACCGGTGTTGAAGAAATGCACGGCTGCGAGTACTCCGTCGTTCCCGACCAGATCACCACAGGAACCTACATGATGGCCGCTGCGGCCACCCGGGGCAACGTCTTAATTAAGAAGGCCATTCCCAAGCATATGGAGGCCATCACGGCCAAGCTTCGGGAGATGGGCGTTCAGGTCATCGAGGAGGAGGAAGGCATTCGCGTCATCGGCACCGACGCACCCCTCAAGGGCTGCAAGGTCAAGACCCTGCCCTATCCTGGCTTCCCCACGGACCTTCAGCAGCCCATGGCTATTCTGATGACCCTGGCCGAGGGCCAGAGCGTCATCACCGAGAGCATTTTTGAAAATCGCTTTAAATACGTGGATGAGCTCAGAAAGATGGGGGCGAATATCACCGTCAACGGCCGGGTGGCAAACATCACCGGCGTTCCCAAGCTTTCGGGCACCAAGATTCGCGCCACGGACCTCAGGGCCGGCGCCGCCATGGTCATCGCCGGTTTGGTGGCCGAGGGCGAAACCAGAATCTCCGATATCCACTACATCGACCGCGGCTACGAAAAGCTGGAGGAAAACATCAGAAATCTCGGCGGTTCCATCCGCCGCGAGACGGTTCCCGACGTCGTGTTGGATTAATTTGTCATCTGTAATACGGAAATCCCGGTGCACACCGGGATTTTTTGTGTCCTCCTTCGGGCTTTGGCGGCTAAAGGGGCAAAGCCTTGAGGGAGTTGCCTGAAAAGGCATAATTTAGGGCCAAAGCTTCGCTTTTAAGCGGAAATTCGCCCCCGAACGTTAAGTAAAGATTAAGTAAAATCCGATAGCATATAGTTAAATTTCACGAGAAGATTGGAATAAGGTTGTAGATTTCCCCAGGGAAAACAAGGCGCACTGACCAATGGTACAAGTTTCCGCTCCCTGTGAAATTGCCGGCTAACGGAGCATTGAGGAGAATCGAATGAAATTTTGTACATTGTTTAGCGGAAGCTCAGGGAACAGCATGTTTGTCGCCAGCGGAGGCACCAGGCTTCTGGTAGACGCCGGTCTCAGCGGCAAGCGGGTGGAGCAGGCCCTGGCCGAGATCGACGAGCTCGCCGGACAGCTGGGCGGCATCCTGGTAACCCACGAGCACAAGGATCACATCCAGGGCGTGGGGGTGCTGTCCCGCCGCTACGACCTCCCGGTTTACGCAAACTTTGCCACCTGGGAGCGCATGCGGGGCGACCTCGGAAAAATCGACGAAAAAAATGTCCGGGTTTTTGAAACGGGAACCCCCTTTGTCATCGGTGATTTTAGAATCAACGCCTTCAGAACCTCCCACGACGCCGCGGAATCCGTGGGCTTCGTCATCGAGGACGGCAGGGCCAGCGTCGGCATCGCCACCGACACGGGAATTGTCACCGAGGACATTGTCGGCGCCCTTACAGGCAGAGATCTGGTGGTCATCGAATCCAACCACGATCCCTCCATGCTAGAGGCCGGGAGCTACCCCTTTCCCTTAAAGCAGCGCATCAAGGGTGACAGAGGTCATCTGTCCAACGAGATCTGCGCCGAAACCGTCAAAAAGCTGGTGGCGGCGGGGCTTAATAAGGCGGTGCTGGGACATCTCAGTGCGGAGAACAACTACCCCCTTTTGGCCTATCAGACCACAGCCAGAATCCTCGAGGGCGAGGGGATGAAGGTTGGCGAAGACCTTTCTTTGGATGTGGCGGCCAGAAATCGCTGCGGTGAGATCTACGAGCTCTGAGGGAGCGCGTTCAATAAATTTTATGAGGTGAACATGAAATGTATGAAGAAGAGCATAGAAAACACAGCAGTTTGAAAATGGGGTTACTGGGTGCTCTGATCGGCGGCATCGTCGCGGCGGCGGTTATCCTCGGCGTTCTTTTTGCCACCGGTGTCATCGGCGGCAGAAGCCGCACCGAGACGGTGGCGGGGCAGAAGGTTGTGGTCAATGACGTCAATGTGGACTCCCAGGTGGAGGCCGTGGCCCAGGTGGTTCCCGCCTCGGTGGTGGGCATTGAGACGGTGTCCCAGGAGATGACAATGATGGGGGTCGCCGAGACCACCGGTGTGGGCTCCGGCTTCATCGTAACCTCCGACGGCTACATTGTCACCAATCACCACGTGGTCACCGACAATCCCCAGTCCATGCAGATATCTTTGGATGACGGCAGCGTTTACGAGGGCAAAAAGATTTGGTCCGATTCCAGCCTCGATCTGGCGGTGGTCAAAATCGACGCCGAAGGGCTGCCGGTGGTCAGCCTGGGAGATTCGGATAACCTCAAGGTGGGCGAGACGGCCATTGCCATCGGCAATCCCCTGGGGCTGCAGTTTGAGCGCAGCGTCACCGCGGGGATCATCTCAGCCTTGAACAGAAGCCTGGTGGTGGACAACAGCATGGTGGCGGAGGATTTAATCCAGACCGATGCGACCATCAACCAGGGCAACAGCGGCGGCCCCCTGTTAAACGGGCAGGGCGAGGTCATTGGCATCAATACCTATAAAAATGCCCAGGGCGAGGGCATGGGCTTTGCCATTCCCGTCAATATCCTCAAGCCCATCCTCAATGAGATTGTGGCCAAGGGCAGCTTCACGCCGACGGTCATCGGCGTCACGGGCTACGACAAGCAGCAGGCGGCCTACTTTGTAGACACGGCAGATTTTGACAAGGGTGTCTACGTGGCCTCGGTTCAGCAGGGCAGCAGCGCCGAAGCCGCAGGCATGCAGGTGGGCGATATCATCACCTCTGTGGACGGCACCGAGGTCAACACTATGCTCAAGATGAAGGAGATCCTCTACGGTCACCAGCCTGGAGACAAAATTCAGGTCATTTACGAGCGCGGCGGCCGGGCTGTCAGCACCGAGGTAGAGGTTCAGGCCAAGCAATAGGTCACGCTTCAATCCTTCGTCTGGAAATAGAATGCCCCAGGGTGTTTTCCGGGATACACTATCCCGGGAAGCACCTTTTTTTAGTTCGCCTAAAAGAGGGGCGCGCGGCCTCGCGCAAATAAAATACAGGAGGGATTACTATGGATTATGGGTATGTGCGTGTTTCCACCAAGGATCAGAATGAGCTGAGGCAGATGGTTGCCCTGCGGCGTTTTGGCATTCAGGAGGGAAATATCTTTATGGATAAGCAAAGCGGCAAAGATTTTAACAGGAAGGCCTACAAGGCGCTTTTGAGGCGGCTGAAGCGCAATGATGTGATGGTGGTCAAAAGCATCGACCGGCTGGGAAGAAATTATGACGAAATCATCGATCAGTGGCGCTATATTACCAAGACAAAGCTGGCGAATATCGTGGTCATCGACAAGCCGCTTCTGGATACCAGAAGCAGCGGACGCAATTTAATGGGGATTTTTATCTCGGATATCGTGCTCCAGATTTTATCCTATGTGGCCGAGACCGAGCGGGAAAATATCCGCCAGCGCCAGCGGGAGGGCATCGATGCGGCCAAGGAAAAGGGCAAGGTCTTCGGCAGGCCAAAGATCGAGCGTCCCAAGGATTTTGATCTGATCCATGCGCAGTGGCAGCAGGGGATCATCTCATCGAGGGAGGCCGGCAGGAGGCTGCGGGTTAGCCAGAGCACCTTTCTCAGGTGGTGTGAGCTCTTTTCCGGGGAGGAGATCGTGTGAAATCACTGCGGGGAGGCAATCAGTAAAAGATTTATATTATCATAATAAAAAATGAAAATAATTACATCCCTGAAAAACAGGAGGAAAATAGAAAAAAATAGAAAATAGCAAAATTTTGTAAAAATAGGAAGGGAAATCGGTTGACATTTGTCCGCTAAGATATATAATGGCAATAAACAAAGATTTTATCCCGAGGGGAAACAGGGTCTTTGTTAAAACAGGGTTGGAGGCTAACAATGAAAAAAGTCATCGACGATGAACGCTTGATGGTTAAGATCTGCGATATGTACTATAACCAGGATCTCAATCAAAAAGCGATCTCCGCCCAGCTAGGGTTATCCAGACCGACGGTTTCGCGGATCATCAGCAATGGCAAGGAACGCGGTATCGTCAAGATTATCATCGACAACCTCGAGGGCACGGATTACGTGGATCTCGAGCGGGAAATTGAAAACCTTTATGGTCTCAGGGAAGTGATCGTCGTCAAGGAAAAGAAGGATATGGACGATCAGAAAAACGAGATCGGCAAGGCCGCAGCCCAGTATCTGGAGCGGGTTGTCAAGGACGGCAACATCATCGGCGTATCCATGGGTACCACCCTGGGCTACATTTCCAAATATATATCTGACAGTGCCACGAAAAATTTAACCTTCGTTCCCCTGATCGGCGGCATGGGCCATCTGAGGATGGAGCTGCACTCCAATTATCTGGTGGAGGATTTTGCCAAGATCTTTGGCGGTGAGTTCATGCTGATGCACGCACCGGCCAGGGTTTCCGGGCGCCAGATCAAGGAGGAGCTGCTCAAGGAGGACGGGATCAGCAAGATCATCAAAATGGGCGATCAGCTGGACGTCGCACTGGTGGGCATCGGTGTGCCCAACAGCACCTCGGCTATCATGGCCACGGGCTACTACAATCGCGTCGAGATGGACAAGATGCGGGCGAAAAAGGTAGCCGGCGATATCTGCATGCAGTTTTACGATATCAACGGCAGCACAACCCCCTTCAAAATCGACAACAACGTGGTGGGCATTGAGATTAAAAAGCTGCGCAGGGTTCCCCACGCCATCGGTGTGGCCTGCGGCATCGAAAAGGTGGACGCCATTAGAGGCGCCATCAACGGCCGCTACATTAACACCCTGGTGACGGATGTGGCCTGTGCCAACGCCCTCATCGCAGCGGAAAAATAAGCATTGAAACGGTGGCTGTCACCGCTTTAATATAGAGAAATTCAAAAGAAAGTAGAGTGATTGAGTAATGAATGAGATTTTAAACCTGGCAATCAACGATATGGCCCAGACGGAGTTTGACTGTTCCTGTGGCAGACACCACAATTTTTCAATTCACGACATCGCCATCGGCAGCGGCGCCATTGCGGAGCTGCCCCGGGTAGCCGAACCCTTTAAAGGCGGCAAGGTGCTGATGGTCTACGACGACAACACCTACAAGGCTGCCGGTGAAAAGGCGAAGCAGCTCATGGTAGATGCAGGTTTTAATGTAAAGGAATTACTGTTCGACCGCGGCGGAAAGCTGATGATTCCCGATGAAAGCGTCGTCGGACGTATTCTTCAGGAACAGGATCTGGACGTGACCTTGATGGTGGCCGTCGGTTCCGGCTCAATCAACGACTCTGTAAAATACGTATCCTCCCGCACCAAGGTGCCCTACATCATCGTCTGTACAGCCCCCTCCATGGACGGCTACGTTGCCGACGGTGCGCCCCTGATTGCGGCGGGCTACAAATACTCCTACCCGGCCTGCCTGGCCTACGGCGTTGTGGGAGATACCGACATCATGAAGGATGCCCCCATGGATTTAATCCAGGCCGGCTTCGGCGACGTTGTGGGCAAGATCACCGCCCTGGCCGACTGGGACTTATCCGTAAAGGTCAACGGTGAATACCGCTGCGACACCTGTGTCGAGCTGGTCCAGAGAGCCTTGGACAAATGCTTCAGCCGTGCGGCGGAATTAAAGAACCGCGACGAGGAAGCAACCCTGTACTTAATCGAAGCCTTAACCTTAACCGGTGTGGCCATGGGTCTGGTCAATATTTCCCGCCCGGCCTCCGGTGCAGAACACATGCTGTCCCACTACTGGGAAATGGATTATATCGCCAGAGGGCTGACACCGATTCATCACGGCACCCAGGTGGGCATCGCCACACCGATCATCGCCGAGTTCTTTGAAGAGCTGGCAGACATCCTGCCGGAGGGCACCGGTGCGCTGTGTCCGCCGAGAACAGAAATCGAAGAGCTTTTAAGAAAGGCCGGCTGCCCGGTGACACCCCAGGATGTGGGCATCGAGAGAGACCTCTTCCACAGAAGCTTAATCGAAGGCTACAAGGTTCGTCCCCGTTACTCAATCATGGAATTTGCAAAGCAGCACGGACGCCTTGAAGAAATCGCAGACAAAATCACCAATAGGGTTTACGGAGAAAAATAATTATGCGTTTTGAAAAAGATCAGGCATTAAAGGATGTAAAACTTTTCGTACTGGATATGGACGGTACCGTCTATCTGGGAAACAACCTCATCGACGGCGCCCTGGACTTTATCCACAAGGTCAGAGAAACCGGCAGAGATTTCATTTTCTTCACCAACAACGCCTCCAGGGTTCCGGCTTTCTATAAAGATAAGCTGGCAAAGATGGGCTTGGAGGTTGAGGAGAGCGACGTCGTCACCGCCGGTGACGTCACCGCTGAGTACTTGAAGACCTTCTACCCCGAAAAGCGGGTGTACCTCAACGGCACCCCCCTTCTGGAAAACAGCTTCAAGGAAAAGGGCATCAACCTGGTGGACGACAACCCGGATGTGGCGGTTCAGAGCTTTGACACCACCTTAACCTACGACAAGCTGGATAAGATCTGCCGCTTCGTCAGAAACGGCGTGCCCTTTGTGGCGACGCACATGGACATCAACTGTCCCACCGAGGACGGCTTTATGCCGGACTGCGGCGCCATGTGCGAGCTGATCACGGCCTCAACCGGCGTCAAGCCCCGTTATCTGGGCAAGCCCTTCAAGGAAACCGTGGACATGGTGCTTGAGATCACCGGACATAAGCGCGAGGAAATCGCCTTTGTCGGCGACAGAATTTACACCGATGTCGCCACCGGCGTCAACAACGGCGCCCGGGGATTTTTGGTCCTCACCGGGGAGGCGGATATGCAGACGGTGGCCGAATCCGAGGTGGAACCGGACTGCATCTACGATTCTCTGTATGAAATGTCCAAATATCTGTAAAAACCAGGTGCTGTCCTAAGGACAGCACCCATATTCATATAAAGGAGCAGCCATGGATCCGAGCGTCATCGTTTTGGGAATCCTGGTGGTGGCCGTGCTGGCTCTGCAGGGATACCTTACCTTTCTTCAATACAGAAATTACCAGAAGGCGGTGGATTCGCTCCGGGGCGAGGGCAGGATCCTCGGCATCGGCATGCGCAAAGGCGGCATGAGTATCCGAGGCGGCGCCATCGTTATTTTGGCCTGGAATGAGGAGAAGGATCGCATTGAAGGCTGCAAGCGTCTCCAGGGACCAACCATGTGGAAGCGCTTCACGGAGGTCGAGGACTACGTGGGCATGACCCTCAATGAGGTCAGAAAATGCGGTGTTGAGGAGGATTACGCCCTCAACCGGCGCGCCAGGGACAAGGTACCCTATTCACCATTGTTAGATGATAAGCGCAGAAAAAAAGGCGCTGTCATACAGGCTGTTGAGTCTATTGATCGCTATCTTGCCCGTCAGATGAAGGCGGCTGACAAAGGCCGTCAGCAAGGGCCGAAGAAAACGGGCGGCATCGACCGCGAAGCAATTCGCCGCAGAGCCGAGGCCCGAAAAAGGGCGATCAGAGCAGAGGCGTCGCATGGGGAACATGACAGCGGCGCAAAAACAAATAAGGGGGGATGACTTGAAAGCAGGGTTTGCAGCGACAGCTGCTGTAAACGTTTGGTCATCAGGGAAACGACAGAGGGCGTCTCAGGGGCGCCGTGGTATTATCAATGATTTTATTCTAAAAGGAGAGATGAATTAATGGAAGCTTTGTACACCTTTGGACAGGGATTCTACGGCTTGTTCCAGACCGGTGCTGTTTATTTCTTACAGCTCTACGTTCTGCAGCTGCTGCCCTGGATCATTATCATGATTGCGTTTATGAATATTTTATTTAAGCTGATCGGTCTCGAAAGAATCGAAAAGCTGGTTCAGTTATGTAATAAGTTCTTTTTAACCCGTTGGATTCTTTCACCGGTTATCCCGATGGTTTTCTCTGGAAATCCGATGACCTATCCCTACGCCCGTTTTCTGCCGGAAAAACAGAAGGTAGAATTCTTTGACCCGGCGATTTCCTTCTGTCATCCGGTTACCGGCCTGTTCCCCCATGCAAATCCAGGTGAAATTTTCGTATGGCTGGGTATTGCCAGCGGTGTTTTCATCGCTGAAGGACAGACCATCACCGCCTTGGGCGGCCTGGCGGTCATTTACTTCCTGATGGGTATGGTTATGGTATTGCTCCGCAGTGTCACCACACATATTATCTACACTGCGAAGTATAAAGCAAAATTCGGCCACGGCCAGGGCGAGGAGGCATAATCATGTATAATGCAGTTAAAGTTTCAAAAGGCAACGGCGGCTGGGGCGGCCCCCTGGTGATTCAGCCCACCGAAAAGAAAAATAAGATCGTTTCTATCACCGGCGGCGGCATCGACCCGCTGACCAGAAAAATCGCCAAGATCACTGGCGCTGAAGCCGTAGACGGCTTCTCCAACGGCGTTCCGGATGATGAAATGGCCTGTGTTATCATCAATTGCGGCGGTACTCTGCGCTGTGGCGTTTACCCCAAGAAGGGCGTTATGACCGTCAACATCACCCCAGTGGGTCAGTCTGGCCCCCTGGCAGAATTCATCAAAGAAGATATTTACGTTTCTGGCGTCACCGAAAAGGACATTGTTCCCGCCGATGGCTCCGAGGTTCCCGAAGAAGACGACGTTGAAGAAGAAGCAGTTGTGGAAGAAGCACCGGCAGCAGATGCGCCCAAGGAAAACTGGGTTGCCCGCGGCGGTAAGGCTTTGGCCGGCTTCGCGACAAAATGTGTTCAGGGCGGCAAGGACGCCGTCGACACCGCCATCAAGGATATCATTCCCTTTATGGCCTTCTACTCCCTGCTTATCGGCCTGATTCAGTTCTCTGGCCTCGGCGAGCTTATGGGCACCTACTTCTATCCCTACCTGGGAACCCTGCCGGGACTTCTGGTATTGGTTATCATCTGCGCCCTGCCGATCATCTCACCCCTGGTGGGCTCCGGCGCCTTAATTGGTCAGGTGCTTTCCGTCATCGTCGGTTATGGTATCCTCATCGGATCCTTCCCGGTTTGGATGGCGCTGCCGGCCTTCTTCGCCGTAGATGCCCAGGTTGGCTGTGACTTCATCCCCGTTGGTCTGTCCATGGGCGATGCTGCCAGCGATACCGTTGAAATCGGTGTGCCTTCGGTACTCTTGTCCCGTCTGATCACCGCACCGATCATGGTCATCCTTTCATACCTGGTGGCCTACTACTTCATTCAGCCCTTCTATGTATAGGCCTGGGCTGAGGTAAGCTAAAAATAAACGTCTTATTGCAACAAATTTCTAAAAAGTGTAGAATGTTAAGGAGGAAATATTAATGGGATATAAATCGACTGTGACAGAAATAGGGCCGATGGTTCAGGATTTCCTTGGAGAAAAAATGATCATCGTCTTTAATGACAATGCACCTGCGGCTTTAAGAGAAATGGCTGTTCTGCATTCAATTGAGGAAATGGAAAGGGATATTGCTGTAGATGATATTATCACCATCGCCGGCAAAGAATACCTGGTCACCGCTGTTGGAAGCGAAGCCAATGAAACCTTTAAAACAATGGGACATTGTACATTCTGTTTCAACGGAAACGATACGGCTAAAATCCCAGGACATATTGAACTCAAGGGCGATGGCATGCCGGAAATCACCGTGGGATGTACCATCGAAATTATGCACACATAGAAAGTTGGAGAGGTAAAGATGTACTCAAAAGAAACCGTTATTGTCAACAAAACAGGTCTCCACGCGAGACCGGCTTCAGATTTTACAAAAAAAGCCAGCGCGTTCCAGTCTGCCATCAATATTAAAAATCTTGATGAAGACAAGGAAGGCAACGCCAAATCAATTATCGCCGTCATGGCCATGTGTCTGTCCAAGGGAACCAAGGTTCAGGTTTCCGCCGAGGGCGACGATGAACAGGCCGCTGTCGATACCCTGGTCGAACTCATCGACTCGGGCTTTGGCGAAGAGGACTAAGAATCTATAGCAATGCAAAAAACGCTCGAATCTCCGGGAGGTTCGAGCGTTTTATATTTGAAATTTTTTGAGCCCCAGTTTATAATGGATAGGTATGAACAAGAAAGGAAGTGGGGAAATGCAAATCTCCAAAAGAATTCAGGGTATGGGTGAACCGGCCCTGTTGAAATATTATCCCCTGGTTAGCAAGGCGGAGGCCAGAGGGACGAAGGTCTACTATCTGAACATCGGACAGCCGGACATCACCACGCCGCCCAGCTTTATGGAAAAGGTCAACGCCATGAAAAACGATGTGCTGGCCTACGCCGAGCCCGAGGGTGAAACGGCCCTGCGCCAGGAGGCAGTAAAATACTACAGCAAATACGGTTTTGACTACGGTGTGGACGATATGCTCATCACCAACGGCGGCAGCGAGGCGCTGCTGTTTACCTTCCTGACCATCTGCAATCCTGGAGATGAGATTGTGACGCCGGAGCCTTTGTACAGCATCTACAAGGAGATGGCCTCGGCCTGCAGTGTTGGCCTTCGGGGCATTATGACCTACACCGAGGAGGGCTTTGCCCTGCCGGATAAAAAAGCCATCGAGGCGGTTATCACGCCGGCGACCAAGGCGATTTTAATCACCAACCCGGGCAATCCCACGGGCAAGGTGTATACCAAGGAAGAAATCGAGCGGCTCAGAGACATTGCCCTGGCCCACAATCTCTACATCATCACCGACGAGGTGTACAGAGAATTTATTTATGATGGACTGTCTTACACCAGTCCTGGCCACTATCCGGAGCTGGCGGAAAATTGTATTATCATCGACAGTATCTCCAAGCGTTACTCGGCCTGCGGGGCTCGCATTGGTTTCATTCTCTCCAAAAATCACAGCTTTATGGAGCAGGTGCGCAAGCTGTGTCAGATGCGGCTGGCCGTTTCCAGCGTGGATCAGCTGGGGGCGGCGGAGTTATTTAAGCTGGACACCGGCTTTTTCGACGACGTGCTTAAGGAGTATACCCACAGACGGGATATCGTTTATGATTGTCTCAAGAATATCGACGGGGTCATCTTTAAAAAACCGACGGGAGCTTTCTATTATGTGGTGAAGCTGCCGGTTCTGAATGCCTGTGATTTTATCGAGTGGATGATCACCGATTTTGAATACCAGGGGGCGACGGTGCTGCTGTCGCCGGCCAACGATTTTTATATCCATCCCGAGGACGGCGTGGACGAAGTGCGTTTGGCCTATGTCCTCAAGGATAGTGATATGAAGCAGGCCATGGAAGTTTTAGGACGGGGATTAGCTGAATACCGCAGCCGTTTCCCCGAGAAAAGCAGATAGGAGTCAGTATTGGAAATTAAACACTTAAAAAAGGGACAGGCGTTTTTGGGATATCTTTTTATCAAATCCCAGAACGTAAAAACCGCCAGCAATGGCAGCCGGTATTTTAACATGACCCTCACCGACGTCAATTTCGATGAGATCGACGGTAAAATGTGGGATGTCAAGGAAGCCGACGAAGAAGAGTTTGTGGCAGGCAAGCTGGTCAAAATCAAGGGAACCGTCCAGGAGTACAATGGACATCTCCAGCTCATCGCCAATCGGATGCGCCTGGCCAACGCTGGCGATGATGTTTCCGTGGACGATTATGTGGAGAGCGCCCCTCACAGTTTTGAGGGCATGATGGCAGATATTAAGGAGACAGTGGCGGCCTTTAAAAATGCAGATCTCAAGAAAATCACCACGGCCATTTTAGAGGATAAGTCCCAGGCCCTGTCCTATTTTCCAGCGGCAAAGAAAATGCACCACGCCCTCAAGGGTGGTTTGCTCTATCATACCCATTCCATGCTTCAGGTGGGAAAGGCCATTGCGCCGCTGTATCCCTTTCTAAACACCGATCTGCTCTACGCAGGTATTATTCTCCATGACATTGGAAAAATTGCGGAAATGGATTCCGATGAAAATGGCAGCGTTGGAGATTACACCGCCGAGGGCAAGCTGCTGGGCCATATTATCACAGAGATTGTAGAAATCGATCGCTTTGGCCGGGAGCTGGGCATCGATGAGGAAGTGCTTCTGATGCTGAAGCATATGATCTATGCCCACCACTACGAACCGGAATTCGGCAGTCCGAAACGCCCTATGTTCCCCGAAGCAGAGCTTTTGCACCACATCGATATCATTGACGCCCGGATGAACACCATGGAAAAGGTGGTCGGCACCCTGGCGCCGGGAACTTTCTCCGAGCAAATCTGGGGTCTAGACAGAATCCAGATTTACAAGCCGAGTTTTTAGGAGAGGTAAAACAGGAATAGTAGCTGGTTTGTAGCGAATACTAAGCACTATATAAGTGCAGCTATCAGAGTATAGTTGGCTCTGATAGCTGCACTTATTTTTGTGTTAGATTACAAATTGTATATAATAACTAACGAAAGGATGAAAAGCTGTATTTTATTCCATTGTACAGCTCAAAATATGGTGATATAATCTAAGAAAACATTTACAATACAGGAGGTAAGGGAAATGTGTGATACGATGATGTCTTTGGGTAATAAAACTGTGACAGGTTATTCTATTTTAGCTAAAAACAGCGATAGAGATCCTAATGAACCCCAGTATTACGTGATGATTTCGGCAGCGGATCATGCGGCGGGAAGCAAAGTGAAATGTACCTATATTGAAGTGGAACAGGTGCCTCATACTTACGGTGTCATTCTCAGCAAACCATCCTGGATCTGGGGTGGTGAGATGGGCACCAATGAATTTGGTTTGACCATTGGCAACGAAGCGTTGTGGACCAAAGAGCCGTATCACACAGAAGATGATGCTCTTTTAGGAATGGATATCTTAAGATTAGCACTGGAACGGTCTAAAAATGCTGATGAAGCTTTGGATGTTATTCTGGAGCTGCTTGAAAAATACGGTCAGGGCGGTAATTGTAATTTCTATCATAGAGGATATTATCATAATGCCTTTTTGATTGCTGACGCAGACAATGGATGGGTGCTGGAAACTGCTGGTGAATACTGGGCGGCGGAAAAAGTCAAGGGTGTTCGTACTATCTCCAATACTATGACGATACATAAATATGATAAAATTCATCCCCAAGCTATCAGTCACGCCATTGAAGCTGGCTATTGTAAGGACGAAGCCAATTTTGATTTTTCAGAAGCTTACTTAGATAAAACAGAAAAATGGACTGGAAGCGGTATTAATAGGCAGTGCATCACCACACAATGTATTGAAGCAGACGCAGGACAGGTTTCTCAGGAAACCATGTTTAAGGCACTGCGCAGTCATGATGAAAGAAATTCTGGGGAGGATTGTTGGTTTGACAGCTATTATTCACCTTGCATGCATGCAGCCAGTGATGGCGATGCCCATTCATCAGCTAGTTTGATTGCTGTTATTCGTCCTGAAGGTAAGAGTACTTATTGGGGAAGCAATATGTCCATTCCCTGTATTGCACCTATAAAACCATTTTGGTTTGATGCACATGCTGAAGATATTGTGTTTCCCTATGAAAAACAGGAAGAAGCTATGGAAGCCTGGTTGAAACGAGAGGACATAAATCGTGCTTTTATAGATGGACGAATCGATGAAGATGCATATTTAAAAGAACTGCATGCCCTGGAAGATCAATGGAAAAAAGAATGCTCTGAAGTGGAAGATAAAGATGCGGCAACACGCCAAGCTTTTAGCGAAAAGGTATCTTCTGAAGAAAATGCCTTTATAGACAAATGGTTAGCGGAAGCAAAAAAAGCTGAAGCTCATCCCAAAGGGAATGCAGAATACCAAGAAGCCTGGAAGGTTTGGAACGAACGTAAAGGTAAAGATCGTAGAATCGCAAGATAATTCATAGTAAGGTTAGAAATCCTCATTTTTATTTAGTGAGGATTTCTTTTTTATAAAAAATCCAAAAAACCTGTTGACAAAGCCGCTTCCGGGTCGTATAATAATTGAGCTGTCGCAAACAGCGGCGGTAAAACTCGGC